>NZ_JBYQFJ010000007.1:0-184131 GCF_057836705.1 Virgibacillus carmonensis
TCTTAGCTTTGTTTCGTTACTTACATACTTGGTTGTTTTGTTCAGTTTTCAAGGATCGAATTATTTTGCATCGCCTCAAAACAGCGACTTTAATAGATTACCATAATCACTGTTATCATGTCAACAGGAAGTTTGTTAATCTTTATTATTTTTTGTTGCCTTATTCATACGAATTTTTGCAACAGAATTAACTTTACCATGCTTAAATGGAGAAGTCAAACACATTTATAATTAAAATGTTATTTCTAAAAGGCTAGATAAACCTAATTCGCAGTAAAACCCTAACCCACTAACGATTTACATCATTTACAATTAATTACTTTTATATACGTGTAGCCCACTATCAAATAGTCAGATGTAGGCTACGCTGCATTTATTCCACGTTATTTGCCAAGTATTTTCTTTGATAAACACCAACACCTTTTGTTTCTACACGTTCAGTTTTAATAATATCTTTTTCAGATAAATAAGATACGATTGCTGTAAGATCTAATCCGTATGGTATTAGTAATGGATGAGTCTTTAATTCACTGTATGACCAACTTACTTCTCTTTCCATCATTATATCAAGTAGATGTTTTGCAGAATACCTTGCTCGGTTACTAATTACAAAATCAATTGCCAATATCATCAATTGAACACGTTTTTCAATTTCTTCATTGCTTTGAATTAACTCTTCATACAATTTATACACTTCAGGATCAATCTGTCTTACTTGTTTCCAAACTGTAACCTCTGGGTGAAAGCCTTTTTCAATGACTGCTAGTCGTGCTAGGTAGTGTAGCGAGTGGATCATCCTACTATAGGCATCCTTATAATGTGAGGTTTCAAACAAATCCTTCGCTTCACTGTAGCTTTTAACCAATTTGCCAAATTCAATTGCTTTACGTAAATCACGCTTACTTGATGGAAAGCTTCTTAGTTGTTCTTTTAAATTACTAATATACTCGTTTCGGTCAAATATTACTTTCCCATATATAACCCATTCTACTGCACGGCGGTAAGTACTGGTATCAATCCATTGCATCAATAAATCTTCCTTTACCACATGCATGGCAGCAGTTTTATCATCAAACTCATAGTGTTTTACATGCCATGGTTGATTATTATTATCTACTATGATTAATAAGATAACGTCAAAATTATCTGTTAGTGGACTGTTGGGCTTTGTTTTTTCTATTAATAGAATACCTAATGTATCTAGATCACTTGCGCGTTCCTGATATATAGGTCGTAATAAATCCTCCATTAAGTAAACTCCTCCATTATCTTTTTATACTCTCTACTATTCGATATGACACTGTAAAACTCCTTTTTCCGTCACAAAAAATTCAAGAATAATTTGGTCTATCGTGAAGTCCTAATAGCAAAAGCCTTAGTTTTCTCATACTGATTTCCTTGGAATCTTTTTTACTCCAACAGTGCATAAAGATATGCTATACTGTTTTGGAAAGTTTAAGGAGGATTGACATGGCACAGTTGGTCTATTCAAGTAAAATTAATCGAATTCGTTCCTTTGCATTGTTTTTAATTTTTGCAGGATTCGGGTTTATGTATGGTGGAATTTTCACAAGAGATATTGGGTGGCTGATGGCTACACTTTTCATAATTGGTATCCTATGTGTTATTTTTAGTACTGTTGTATATTTTTGGATTGGCATGTTATCGACGAAGGCAATTCCAATTAATTGTCCAAACTGCGATAAGCCGACGAAAATGCTTGGACGAGTTGATGCATGTATGCACTGTAAACAGCCGCTCACACTAGACAAAGACTTAGAAGGTAAAGAATTTGATGAAAAATATAACACAGGTAAACATCGTCGTGAATTTAATAAAAAAGTAAAAAGCAATAAAGATTAAATCCGTCACCATGGCGGATTTTTTTTAAAGATAAGTATAAGATTATTCTAAAGCTGTAGTGGACTTCCTTCACCTCCGTGCGATAAGTCAACATCGGTTCGCTTGCGCTTTTCTTAATTCCCTTCTAATAAACATATAGATTATTCATTATGAAAAGAGGTACATGTAGTGATTCTTGTTATTGATAATTATGATTCATTCACCTTTAATTTAGTTCAATATATAAAGCAATTAAATAAAGAAGTATGTGTTGTTCGAAATAATAAGGTTACAATAGAAGAAATTGAATACATGGGTCCTTCCCATATATTGATTTCGCCTGGACCTGGAAACCCATCTAACGCCGGAATTTCACTTGATGTTGTTACAAAACTGCATGCCAAAATTCCGCTTCTGGGCGTTTGTCTGGGACATCAGACAATAGCGCAGGCATTTGGTGGGGAAATAATAAAAGCAAAAAGTCCAATGCATGGTAAGGTTTCTTCCATTAACCACGATGGCGAAGGATTGTTTCAAGGATTACAAAATCCACTCTCCGTAACACGGTATCATTCATTGGTTGTTAAACCTACTACATTACCAGAATGTTTAATGGTAACTGCTTCGACAAACGAGGGAGAAATCATGGCTATTCGTCATAAAGTCTATCCTGTAGAAGGGATTCAAGCTCATCCGGAAGCTATACTGACTAAAGATGGACTTGCCCTCTTGAATAATTTCTTTCTAAAAAAGGAGGCAGTGAATCAATGAACCAGGCACAAAAAACCGAGATGTTTTTTAACTTCAAGGATACTCAAGGAGTCAGGAAACCTATGACGTTCAAAGATCCAGTTGAACTAATTTGCGCTACATCCATAGCTGACGTGCTTCCATGTCTTGAAAAGATCCAGCAATTTGTTGATGATGGGTACTATGCTGCTGGCTATGTAGCGTACGAAGCTGCACCTGCATTTGATCCAGAGTTTCGTGTGAACAGCGGTGGAAATATGCCGCTTCTTTGGTTTGGAGTTTTTAAAGAGCCAATACATGAAATGTTGCAGAGAACAGGAAACTTTTCTATTAATGAGTGGACAGCTTCAGAAACTGCTAACGTTTACCAAACAAACATAGAAAATATTAAAAGATATATCGAGCAAGGTGATACATATCAGGTTAATTACACGATTCGTTTGGACTCTTCCTTTAGCGGTGATGCAAAAGCGTATTACCAACAGCTGGCCAAGGCACAATCTGCTAATTATAGCGCCTATATCCAGACAGAAGATCATACTATTTTGTCTGCTTCCCCAGAGTTATTTTTTCAAAAGAGTAATAAAAAAATTATGACACGTCCGATGAAGGGTACTGTAAAACGTGGCAGGACTTATGAAGAAGATTGTGAGAAGGCGACATGGTTAACCCAGTCTGAAAAAAATCAGGCAGAAAATGTAATGATAGTAGATTTGTTGCGTAATGATCTCGGAACCCTAGCTAAGCCAGGCAGTGTCCAAGTTCCTGAATTATTCTCAATTGAAAAATACCCAACCGTCTACCAAATGACGTCTACTGTAACCGGTACTAGTGAAGAGAAGACTTCTATAACAGATGTATTCAAAGCATTATTTCCCTGTGGATCGATTACTGGCGCTCCTAAGATTAGCACAATGAGGATTATACAGGAATTAGAATCTTCCCCACGCGGCGTTTACTGTGGTGCCATTGGATATATGACACCTGACAACGAAGCTATTTTCAATGTACCCATCCGAACTGTGACGATCGATCATGAAGATGGTGCGGCAACTTATGGAGTTGGCGGTGGTGTAACATGGGAATCCACTAGTGATGGAGAGTATGATGAAATTTTAACGAAGGCTGCTTTGTTGAAGCGAAAGCAACCGGTGTTTCAATTACTTGAATCTATCGGTTTGGTAAATGGAAAGTATTTGGTATTGGAAAACCACATGGATCGACTCGAAAAATCTGCACGTTACTTTGATTTTTCAATTGACTTGTATGCGATCCAAAAAAAATTAGGCGATATTGCTTCTAAACACATCCAAAGAAAGTGGAAAGTCCGCTTGCTTGTTCAAAAAGATGGGCAGTTCAAGTGTGAGGCAAAACAAATTTCTGAAAACCCAGTTGGTGAAGTAACCGTGACGCTTGCTGACAATCCAGTTTCAAGCGATGACATTTTTCTTTATCACAAGACCACAAACCGAGCTGTTTATGAAAATGCAAGGTCCAGTTACCCAGACGTTTATGATGTACTATTATATAATGAAAAAAATGAAGTGACCGAATTTACTGGTGGAAATGTTGTGGTACAAATAGACGGAGAATTATTCACACCACCAATCATGTGTGGACTGTTAAGTGGTACTTTCCGAAAAGAGTTAGTGGATTCTGGTGAAGTGGAAGAGCGCGTTATTCGTGTAGACGAATTGAAAGATTGTGAATGTGTCTGGTTCATTAATAGTGTCCGCGAGTGGGTTCCTGTTGAAGTGACTTTCAATCCTTAATTTTATTACATCGATTTATCAACGCTCGACTCGATATTTCAACGTTCATTCCGTTTTATCTAGCACACACAAAAACCCAGCAAGCCTCAATGGTTTGCTGGGTTTCAATAATTATATTAGTGTTTTTGCGTCTCTACTTTTTGACAGGCTTCGCATTTACCATAAATTTCCATTCGGTGATGACTTACTTCAAATCCAGTCACCTGTTCAGCAAGTGATTCCACTTCGTCCAGTGGCGGATAATGAAAGTCAACTATTTTTCCGCATGAATCACAAATGATGTGATAGTGATCTGACGTATTACAGTCAAACCTACTCGATGCGTCACCATAGGTCAATTCTCTCACAAGTCCGATTTCTCGCAGTACACGAAGATTGTTGTATACGGTAGCAACACTCATATTGGGAAATTTTCCTTCAAGTGCTTTATATATATCATCTGCTGTTGGGTGTATCATGGAATTAAGAAGAAATTCAAGAACCGCATGACGTTGTGGTGTAATCCGTACGCCTGATTCTTTTAATGTGTCAATCGCTTCGTTGAGTTTTCGTTCAGACACCGTCATGCACCTCACTTTCATTTATATATTTACAATTCTAATACAATTATTACATTATAATAACTATAATTAGTGTACCTGCTATAATGCCTATCTGTCAATAAAAGTATATGATCAAGAGCTCACGATTAGCACCAATTCCGTCCACTTTTCTGAATTCTACACGTCAGCCTGTAATGGAATTTCTTCTCCACCTAAGCGATGGTTTACGTAGCGCGCAGCAACAAATAAGAAGTCAGAAAGTCGATTCAAATAAGAAACCACTAGTAGATTTGCTAATTCATCTTCGAGTCCCACTGCAGTTCGTTCTGCTCTTCTCGCGACTGTCCGTGCTGTATGTAACGCACTCGAAGCACTATGGCCTGATGGTAAAATGAAATTTTTCAATGGTGCAAGATCTTTATCCCATTCGTCAATTTGGGATTCTAATTCCTCAATGTATTCTTTTTTTAATTTCCAGCTTACCTCTTTGTCACTTGGTGTAGCTAATTCTGCTCCAACATGAAAAAGAATTGTTTGTATACGATGCATGGTTTTCAAGAATGCTTCCTTTTCGTCCCATTCCTCGTTCTCCAAAAAGCTTAATGCTAAACCAATCATCGAATTTGTTTCATCACATGTTCCATATGCTTGAACACGTAAATCATTTTTAGGTACGCGTTGACCATAAATTAATGAAGTTTTTCCTTTATCGCCTGATCTTGTGTAAATCCGCATGGTTAATACCCCCTAGTAATATCAATCTTATTTATAAATGCTGCTTCATTTTGTTTATAAGTATGAAGGTTTTGTCCAAAAATTTCTAATGCACGTGTTTGATAGTGAGGCGAAATCCCAGATAAATGTGGTGTAATGGTAATACTTTCTTCCTCCCAAAACGGGTGATCTGCTGGAAGTGGTTCTTCTTCAAAAACGTCCAAGATTGCATGGGCAATTTGCTTTGTTTGAATTGCTTTTGATAACACCGCGCCACTGACAGCATTTCCCCTCCCCATATTAAGGAAAATAGAATCATCCGGCAATAATTTGAAGTGTTCATCCGTGAAAAAGTTCTTGGTTTCTGGTGTACCTGGTAGAACTGATACAACAAAATCCGCTTCTGGTAATAATGTTTCCATATCATCCTGTGTCACATTCTTATCGAAATATTTGACAGCTCTTCCACTCTTAGAAACACCATATGTTTTCATTTGAAATGCTTGCGCCAATCGAGCAACCTCTTGACCAATCGCTCCTGTACCTGCAATTAGAATCGTCTTCCCCGTAATTTCTTGCATCCGAAGGCCACGATTCCATGTATGGTTATTTTCATTTTCAATCAGCTGCTTTGTTTGTCTTGAGACCTGCAAAATGCTCGAAATAGCATACTCAGCCATTGGAACTTTATGTATTCCCCGAGCATTTGTTACCAGTATATCTTTCTCTCCAATTGCTGCAAACGGCATTCGATCTATACCTGCAGAAAGAACCATTATCCACTTTAGTTTTTTCGCTTGCTCAACCAACTCATCTGTTAAGTCTTCACCATACGTCACAAGTACTTCAGCATCCACTAAATGGCTTTTAGCGTGGTCCATGTTGTCACAAAATATAAACGCTTCATCTGGAAACTTTTCTTTCAATTCATTTTGATGCTTTACTGAAACTTTTGCTGAAAAAAGGTTATCCAACTTCCATTCCTCCTAATGCCATCAAATTTACAACAAGTTTTCTGGGTTTAATACTTTTAACTCATCTAATACAAATATACCATTATCACGTATTAATACGTCATCAAAATATATTTTTCCTCCACCATATTCTTGGCGTTGAATAAGGACCATATCCCAGTGCACTGACGAATCATTTCCATTATCGGCATCATCATACGCAGCACCTGGAGTAAAATGTAAACTACCTGCAATTTTTTCATCGAATAAAATATCACCCATTGGTTCGGTGATTTTGGGATTTAAACCAATCGCGAACTCACCAATGAACCTAGCACCATCATCTGTATCTAAAATAGCATTTAATTCGTCTGTTTTATCTGAAGTTGCCGCAATAATTTTTCCAGCTTTAAAAGTTAGTTCAACATCATGAAAAACATTTCCTTGATAGGGACATGGTGTGTTGTAAGCGATGGTTCCGTTAACAGTATTCTTTACTGGTGCCGTATACACTTCTCCATCAGGAATATTGAACTCTCCTGCACACATGACTGCTGGAACTTCTTCTATTGAAAATGATAAATCAGTTCCTGGGGCGGTAATATGTACCTTGTCTGTTTGTTCCATTAAACTTTTCAAGGCAAGTTGCGCTTTTTCCATTCTCTTGTAATCTATCGAACAGACGTCAATGTAATAATTATAAAAATCGTCATAACTCATCTTTGCTTTTTGGGCAAATCCATTGGTTGGATAGTTAAGCAAAACCCATTTCCGTTCATCTACTAAGAAATCGCTTGAAGCTTTCATTTCTTCTCCTGCTAGTTGAAATTGCGCTTGTGGCACTCCAACTAATTCTGCATCATTTTCTTCGCCCACAATTTGGACAAAGCCATCAATATCCTTAAATTTATATAAGTTCCACTTGTTTACAGCGGCAAGCTGGTCTTTTTGAGCATTTGTCAATAAAAGTCTGGATATCTCATCATCCGTATATTCCACATGTGGAATAATTTTGAGGTCATAAGAAGCTTTGATTAACTCTTTTATTAATGGTTTAGAATTAACGCTTCCAGAGATTAAAACGGTTTCATTTTCCTTCATTGTTAAGGAATGGGTTAGCAATTGGTGAGCTAGTTTTGCTAGCCTAGGATCTTGCATATATGTACCTCCCTGTTTAATCAAAATAACAAGACAGTCCACTCAACCTTTTGGACTGCCTTTCCCTACCTGTAAGAGGTTGTTCAAAAAAGTCCGATAAAAATGATGCATCGAATTTTTATCGAACTTTTTGAACACACACTATAAGTTTTCACGAATAAATGTTAGTGCGTCTTCCACATGTCCTTTTACACTTACTTTGCGATACTCTTTTTGCAGCGTACCTTCTTTATCGATGATAAATGTTGAGCGTTCGATACCATAATATTCCTTACCAAATTTATTTTTCAGCTTCCATACCCCATAGTCATCAGCTACTTGATGATCCTCGTCAGCTAACAATAAAAATGGTAGCTCATGTTTATCAATGAATTGTTGATGACGATCAACTGGATCTGGACTTACCCCAATAATTACGGTGTCAAGATCCCGGAAACTCGCGTGTTGATCACGGAAGTCACATGCTTCAGTTGTACAGCCCGGAGTCATATCTTTTGGATAAAAATACAACACAACATGCTTATCTTTAAAATCGGCTAAACTTACACTTTCACCTTCTTGATTTGGTAGTGTAAATGTTGGTGCTAATTTGCCTGTTTCCACTGTCATTTATACCCCTCCAAACGAGTTTTTCAACTATTTCTACTATAGCATAGTTTCCTCATCAGCTTAATCATCTTGTTTATTTTGTACTAAGCGAAGAACAAATGCCGTGGGTAAAATATATCCGATTAATGCTTGGATCAGGGCAATCAGGCGCCCATACCCAACTGGTGTTATATCACCATATCCAATTGTTAACATAGTAACGCCACTAAAGTAAGCAGAGTGTATTAAAGTTCCTAGCACGTTCACTTGTCTAAGCTCCCCGCCTTCTACCAATAAAATCCTGTTAAATGAAAGAATAAAGTAGATCAGTGCAAAGCCAATAATGACAATACTATATACCACAAGCAGTGTAAAGAATATATCCATTGAGAAACTTCGCTCATTGTTATTACCACGTCTTATAAAGTAGACAATACTACCAATCATCGTTACGCTCACTAAAGCAACAAATACCCATGAAACAATTGACATACTATCCCCTCTTTATTATTACCTTACGCCTTGTCCAAGTGGTCTATGTCATTTATTTTTTTGAAAAACTAAGGTAGGATAAAAGTAGAAAATTAATGGTGGTGTACAGATATGAAGCGGATTTATTTAATCGAGGATGATCCTAAAATAGCGAATTTGTTAAAAGACTATCTGGAAAAGTATGAGTATAAAGTTACGATTGTTGAAGTATTTGATAAAGTCATGGAAGAATTCAGGGAGAATGATCCACACCTTGTGTTGCTGGACATTAATCTACCTCGTTATGATGGTTTTTATTGGTGTAGAAAAATAAGAAGTATCTCTAATTGTCCAATTGTTTTTCTGTCAGCGCGTGATTCTGGAATGGATCAGGTTATGGCAATGGAAAATGGTGGTGATGACTATATTACAAAACCATTTAACTTTGATGTTGTACAAGCTAAAATTAAAAGCATTATACGCCGTATATACGGGGAGTACGCAGTTACTAGACAGGTTGATTTTATTGAAATTAATCAATTCACTTTACATTTAACGTCGATGGAAATTGAGTTCCAGGATTCGACTGTAGCATTAACAAAAAATGAATTTATCTTGTTAAAAGAATTTATCGAACACGAAAATCAGGTTTTATCGCGCACACATTTATTAGAAATATTGTGGGATGATGAACACTTTGTAGATGACAACACCCTATCTGTCAACATTACCCGAATCCGCAAAAAGCTTGAGGACATTGGTATTAAGAATTGCATTCAAACAGTTCGGGGTGCTGGGTATAAATTTTTCAACACATGGAGTAGTACGTTATGAAAAAGTTTATACTAGATCAAATAGGATATATCCTATTTTTTTATTCCCAAATGACTCTTATCATTATTATCGCCCAGCTTGCCGCGACGTTGGCTGATGCACCGCTTAGCCCTGGAATTATTTTTTATTTATTTTTATTACCAACATGCTTTTTCTTGGCATTTCTCATTTACCAGTACTTACAGCAACGTGACTTTTACCAACTAGAAGAAGCAGATAGTGAACACGCATGGTTTCCTGAACCGACCAACCATTTACTAAGAAATGTGCGGAATCAACATGACAAACAATATAGCATTTATCATGAAAAAATTGAGCTATTGGAACAACAAAAGCAGCTCGAAATCGATTTTATTCAGCAATGGGTTCATCAAATGAAAACACCAGTTTCTATCATGCACCTTACCATGCAGAAAGAAAAATTAAACCTGCCCGAACCTTTCACCTCTAGTATGTATGAAGAAATGGAGCGTCTGCAGCAAGGCTTGGATCTTGCTTTATATCAATCACGCCTTCAAAAATTCGAACGTGATTTCCATGTAGAGAAGATCTGGTTGCGTACAATCGTAACCGAATCCATTCAAGAGTTTAAGTCCAGTTTTATCCGAAACCACGTATTTCCGGAACAATCAATCGATGAATCATTTGTGGTTGCAACAGATTCTAAGTGGTTTCGGTTTGTACTGCATCAAATAATATCAAACGCAATTAAATATTCAAAAGGATCCGCTGATAAAATATTTTTCCGTGCTTTAGAAAAAGATCAATCAGTGATATTACAAATTGAAGACCATGGCCATGGTATACCAACACAAGATATTAGTCGTGTCTTTGATCCTTTTTTCACTGGTCAAAATGGACGAACGTTTCAAGAATCAACAGGAATGGGACTTTATTTATCAAAAGAAATATGTAGGGAATTGGGACATGTCATTTCAGTTGATTCGGAGCAAAACATCGGGACAACAATTTCCGTGAGATTTACCCACCCTAAGATTTAATAAGCTTTATGAAAGATAAAGAGATTGGTCCTTTCCCTATTCAGGGTTTATAGCGGACAATATCTGGAGGTATAGCAATGGCAGTTTTAGTAGCTGATAATTTATCCAAAATGTATGGTAGTAGACGTGGTGCTCAATTTGAAGCAATAGATCGGTTTAATCTTTCCGTTGATCAAGCAGAACTTCTTGGGATCATGGGACCATCTGGGAGCGGAAAAACAACCTTATTGAACCTATTATCAACAATTGATACACCAACATCAGGAAAAATAGAAATAAATAATGAAAAAGTAACTGGCCTATCCAAGAATAAACTAGCAAAGTTCCGCCGGAAGGAAATGGGCTTTATCTTTCAAGACTACAATCTGTTAGATACGCTCACTATTGGTGAGAATATAGTACTGCCGTTAACACTTCAAGGCGCGAAAGTGAACGTTATGGAGAAAAAACTAGTAATTGTTACGAAACAGCTCGGGATTGATGCAATCATCCATAAACGCACCTTTGAGGTTTCCGGTGGGCAACTTCAACGTGCAGCAATTGCTCGGGCGATTATCCATGACCCAACGGTTATCTTTGCAGATGAACCAACAGGTAATTTGGACTCAAAGTCATCCTTAGGTGTCATGGAATCATTAAAAGACTTGAATCAATCACAGGATACTACAACCATTATGGTTACACACGACCCATTCGCGGCTAGCTTCTGTGAACGGATTATTTTCATCAAAGACGGTAAATTATTTAATGAAATTCATCGAGGTGACAACCGACAAGCATTTTTCCAGGATATATTAAATGTGCAATCCTTATTGGGAGGAAATACAGATGACTTTCAAACAGTTCGCATTTAATAATGTACGACGAAACAAACGGCAATATTTAAGTTACTATTTAAGTTGTATGTTTGCTGTAACGGTTTTCTTTATGTATGCCGTTATTATTTTTCATCCTGATATAGATGGAACAGAATTCCGACAAACTGTAGAGCGTGGAATTCTCATGACAGAAGGAATTATTTACGTTTTCTCTTTTTTGTTTGTTTTATACTCAACTGGATCTTTCATCAATTCAAGGAAGAAAGAATATGGACTGTTAACTACACTTGGGATTACCAAATCACAATTAAACCGTATGCTAATTCTTGAAAACACGATTATTGGAATTGTATCCATCATTACAGGCTTATTACTTGGTGCCCTTCTTACAAAACTCTTTTTAATGGTATTTTCCCAAACTTTAGGGCTTGATGAAATTCTTCCATTTTATCTATCCCTAAAAGCAGTTGGCATTACGGCTATTTTATTTTTTATTATGTTTGAACTTAACTCATTAGCAGTAGTTTGGACAATACGAACTAAATCAGTCATGGAAATGTTTCGCGGTGCAAAGGCTCCTAAAAAAACACCTAAATTTTCATGGATATTAAGCTGTATATCGTTACTTGCGATTGGGAGTGCCTATTATCTGGCGTATACAGCAGATATCATGTCGATTTTTATTCGTATGCTACCAATTCTAGTTTTGATTGTTCCAGGTACTTATTTTCTATTCACCCAATGTAGTATTGCATTTGTAACTATATTGAAAAGAAAGAAAAGCTATTACTTTAAAAGATTAAATTTATTAACTGTATCTGACTTAACATTTAAGCTTAAAGACAATGCCCGTCTATTATTTTTTGTTGCAATTTTAAGTGCAGTAGCATTTACGTCATCTGGTGTTTTGTATGGTTTGTTTCAGAGTGCTGAAGTGGAATCAGAGCGATTTGTCCCGCAAGACGTTTCCCTAACTACTCAGGGTTTAGATAATATAAATGCTTTTGAAGCAGAGGTTGCTTATGTGGAGAAAGAATTCAAAGAACAAGGCATTCCATATGATGCAACAACTGTCTTTTCTACGCAAGCAAACGCATATTCTGATAAAAAAGATTGGAACGATACACCACTATTAATTTATTCCTTTTCAGATTATAAAAAGATGATGGCACTCCAAAATGAGAAGGTTACATTCAATTTGCACAAAAATGAAGCTGTTGTGCTAATAGAAGATTTTGTTTTACGAGGTGACGACGATGTACCGAAAGCATTCACACTAAAATCCAATAACGTAGAAGAAAAATTCAAAGTAAAGACCGCTAATGCAACACTAAATGGGAGTATTTATACACCCTTTTCAGCCGTCGTCCCCGATGATGCCTATTGGAACTTTTATCAAGAAGCTGATCGTGATGAAATCTATTATAACTATGTCATGGAAATTCCCAATTGGACTACCCACGCCGAAGACATTGAAGAGTTGTTAAACCATGTAGATAATGAATATGTATTTCCAGATTCTCAGGCAGATTTCTATATTTCTATGAAGCAGGGAATGTCATTTCTCTTCTTTTTTGGTATATTTATTAGTGTTCTATTCTTTTTGGCAGCTGGTTCTATTTTATATTTTCGAATGTATCAAGACATCGATAAAGACTTACATCATTTTCATTCTTTATATCGTATTGGATTAACCGATAATGAAATGGAAAAAATAGTAACTAAACAATTGGCTTATTTATTTTTTATACCTTTTTTAGTAGCTGTTGTTCACGCTGGGTTTGCGTTTAAGGCACTGCAAAATATGTTAATTTCATCAATACTTTTACCAAGTGCTGTTATTATTACGATTTTCTTCATTGTGCACGTAGTTAACTTTATTTTTATTCGAAATATATATACATCCAAGCTAAAAAAAGTCATGTAATTTTTTCCACAATTTAGGAGGCTAAACAATTGAAATCTTACTCTAAATCACACGACTTACATGAAGAAGCCTTACAGCATATAGTTGGAGGTGTTAATTCGCCATCTCGTGCATATAAAGCGGTCGGCGGTGGTGCACCTGTATATATGGAACGCGCGCAAGGTGCCTACTTCTGGGATGTTGATGGCAATAAATATATTGACTATTTAGCTGCTTACGGACCAATTATTACTGGGCATGCCCACCCACATATCGCAAAAGCAATTTCATATGCAGCAACAAATGGTGTCTTATATGGCACACCGACAAAACTTGAAAATACATTCGCAAAAATGCTTAAATCTGCAATTCCGTCATTGGAAAAAGTCCGATTTACCAATTCAGGGACAGAAGCAGTAATGACGACAATTCGAGTAGCACGTGCTTATACAAACCGTACGAAGGTTATTAAATTTGCCGGCTGTTATCATGGTCACTTTGATGCAGTTTTAGTACAGGCCGGATCTGGTCCAGCGACACTTGGAACACCAGATTCCGCCGGTATTCCAAAAGCAGTGGCTGAAGATGTCATAACAGTTCCTTTCAACGACCTTGAGGCATTTGAAAAAGCAATAGATCATTGGAGTGATGAAATTGCAGCTGTTTTGGTTGAACCGATTGTTGGTAACTTTGGAATCGTTGAACCGCACGCCGGATTTCTGCAAGCTGTGAACGATATTACACATAATGCCGGTGCATTAGTTATCTATGATGAAGTGATCACCGCTTTTCGCTTCACTTATGGTAGTGCTCAACAAGTCTATGGTGTTGAACCGGATATGACAGCAATGGGTAAGATTATCGGTGGTGGTCTGCCTATTGGTGCATATGGTGGGAAACTTGATATTATGGAACAGGTTGCTCCACTCGGACCTGCCTATCAAGCAGGAACAATGGCTGGTAACCCAGCTTCAATGGCATCGGGTATTGCATGCTTGGAAGTGCTACAACAGGAAGGCGTATATGAAATGTTAGATAAACTCGGTGCTAAACTTGAAAAGGGAATTTTAGAAAAAGCTAGTAATCATGGAGTAGCCATTTCCTTGAACCGGTTATGTGGCGCACTTACTCTTTATTTTGGTGAAGGTACTATCACAAATTATGACCAAGCAGAAGCAAGTGATGGCGAAGCTTTTGCACGGTTCTTCAAGTTAATGTTAGAGCAAGGTGTAAATTTAGCACCATCCAAGTATGAAGCATGGTTCTTAACAACCGAACATACCCAAGAAGATATTGATACAACAATTGAAGCAGTTGATTACGCGTTTCGTAAAATGGCTTAAATGAAAAAAGGGTTTCCTGCTTTGTCAGCAGGAAACCTTTTTTACGTACTTTGGACGGAGAATCTGTAACAACTTATAATGCAAGCATCAGCATTTTGACCTGAACATTACCCTTTTGCTAAATCGGGCTGGTCTAAATTTTGTACTTGATATAAATTATAGTAGCTCCCTTGTTTTTTCATTAGTTCTTCATGAGATCCACTTTCCCTGATTTCGCCACCAACAACAACAACTATTCTATCTGCATGCGTAATTGTCGCTAATCTATGTGCGACGATAAAAGTTGTTCGATCTGAAGCCAATTTTTCCAGTGCTTCTTGAATTGTATGCTCACTTTCCAAATCAAGCGCTGAAGTTGCTTCATCAAAAATTAATATTGGTGGATTTTTTAGAAATACACGAGCAATTGCAATACGTTGTTTCTGTCCTCCAGATAATTTCACTCCACGTTCTCCAACTAATGTGTCATATCCATGTACTAAATCTGTGATAAAGTCATGTGCATTCGCTGCTTTAGCAGCAGTTATCACTTCTTCATCTGTAGCATCAGGATTACCCATTCGAATGTTCATCGAAATGGATTCACTGAATAACGTATTATCTTGGAGTACCATTCCGATATTGTCCCTGAGTGAACGAGCTTTCACATCACGTATATCCGTTCCATCAATTTTTATCGATCCTTTTGTAACATCGTAAAAACGCGGTATTAAACTAATTAATGTGGACTTACCACCACCACTCATACCTACTAGGGCTATGGTCTCACCCTTTTTCACTTGGAGTGACACATTTTTGAGCACATCAGGTTCATCCTCATCGTAACGGAAGGAAATATTATCAATATCTACATTACCTTCTACACCAGTTATAGCTTTCGCACCTTTTTTATCGACAATATCATACTTTTCATTTAAAAATTCAAATACACGGTCAATAGATGCGATGGATTGCGTCAAAACGGTTGATGAATTAATTAATCGACGTAAAGGACTATAGACACGTTCCATATAAGCAACGAATGCCACCATAGTACCAACCGATAATCCACCATTAATGACTTGATAGCCTGCATAAGCAATAACCAACAGTGGTGCCAAATCAGTAATTGTATTTGTAACTGCAAATGTTTTTGCATTCCAATTTGTATGTTTAAGCGCTCTATCTAAAAAGGTTTCATTTCGTTTATTAAATTGGCCTTGCTCATACTCCTCGAGTGCAAAGCTTCTTGTTACTGGGACACCTTGAACCCGTTCATGGAGATGGCCCTGAACCTCTGCTAAAGCTTGCGAACGATCACGGGTCAAACGGCGTAATCTACCATAAAAGTATTTAATTGAGAATCCAAAGAAAGGAAATAAAATAATGGAAACAAGGGTTAATCCTACATTCATTGTCATCATGATAGTTATTGCAATTAAAATGGTTATTATGTCTAACCATATATTCATTAATCCTGTAAGCACGAAATTTTTTGTTTGTTCGACATCATGTATTACCCGGGAAATAATTTCGCCGGTTTTTGTCTGCGAGTAAAATCGCAAACTTAATTTTTGAATGTGATCGAACAGTCTATCCCTTATGTCAAAGAGGATTTTGTTGCCTACCCATTGCGCTAAATATTGTCGAATGTATTCAACTGGTGGACGTAAAATCAAGAAAATAACGAATGCTCCACCCATAATCCAAAGCAGTTCACTTGTTTTCGCACCATCACTCATATTTTCTGCATTAATAATATCATCAATTATATATTTTAAAATTAATGGCATTAAAAGTGGAATTGCAAACTTAATTATACCTATTAAAATTGTCCAAACTATTTTCCAGCGGTAAGGTTTAACAAATTGCATGTATTGCTTTACACTACTCATTTTTATATCTACCTCATCTATTTACTATTATTTCTTTACTGCACGTTTTTCTTATACCGGCGTTTCCCTTAAAACTTATGGCTGTTCTCGTACGCATTGTTGCTTTTTCATCTTCATAGTTGATATAAACTATGACATAATATGCCGCTCCGGAAATACATTACGATGTAACTGCTGGTTGTTTTCCGCTGCGGATCGTTGCTTTCCGCGGGCACGGCTTCAGCCTCCTCGAGAAACCCACTCTGCGGGGTCTTCAGACACGTGCTGTTCCCGCAGGAGTCAACGGTCCTCCGCTCCAAACAACTTCCATAATAGTGGAAATCATGCTCTAATCAATAAATTGGTTACGATCGTTTCATTATTGGACACCAACTGCATCGGAGGAAAAACACGGAGACTCCTGCGGGAACAGCGAAGACGATGAGACCCCGCAGTGAGCGGTCTTTGCGATCGAGGAGGCTCATCGCGAGCCCGCGGAAAGCGTAGTGTTTTTCCGCAGCGGTCGTAGGGCACCAAACATGATTTTTAGTTATGTCGCATTTTAAAGCCACTCTCTCAAAAGCAACATTCTTTACGAAAACAGCCAAACTTATTTACTTTCCTTACGTGCAAGAAAAACCCTTGCTACGTTTGTAACAAGGTTTCCCATTCATATACTATCTCAGTTGCACGCCTTTATTATCTATAAGTCAGAAACCGTTCATACCATTCATCAACAAACTCGGGTGAGAATGGCCCTTTTCTTTGATGTACCCACCTAAGTAAATAATCCATATGCTTGTACAAAATTTGGTCTAATACAACTGGATAATCCATTTGTTCCTTATGTTCAGCATACTCATCTTCATCTAATAAATTATAAGTCATGTCTGGAAATACTTTTACATCTAAATCATAATCAATATATTTTAAAGCTTCATCATCGTAGACAAATGGAGAACTAATATTACAATAATAGTGAATTCCATCATTACGTAACATTCCTATAATATTAAACCAATACTTCGCATGAAAATAACAAATTGCAGGTTCCCTTGTGACCCATGTTCTCCCATCACTTTCAACTACATTGGTCTTGTCATTCGCACCAATTACTTCATCTTCCGTCCGCTTCAAGACAAGGCAATTTTCCCAAACTCGGTGTAGTTGTCCATTATGCTTGTAGCTCTTAATTTGAATTTTCGAACCTGTTTCGGGGCCAGCCATCTTATCTTCCTTTCTGTTTACTTCCCTCGTCCTTTTTTTACATTATAATGGCAACCGTGTTAAAGATAAAGGAACAAGCTCACTTTGGCATCATTTAAAGAGGATGTTAAATAGTCACCAAATGATAAGTGGCGAATCTCTTCGTTACTCGGTTTTTCCGGTCCTCACGTATGAAAGACATAGAGGAACTTCTACTAAAACCGTCCACGTCCTGTGGACAATGCAGAAGTCAACACATCGCACGCAAGTCCGGTCCTCAAAACTGGCGTGCCTGGACTTTGCAACAGGATAAGGAAAGCTACCCTGAAAATACATCGCCATCGAAAATTTTCTTTTATTTTCGATGGCGCTTGAGTTCTTTGTCGACTTTATTTCTAATTAAGCAAATTTTCAAACAAAACTTATAAAACAAAAAAAAGAGCTTTCTTGGGAGAAGAAAGCTCTTTTCTGAGTCAGAAAAAAAACGGGGTAGATAAACTATTTCTTATTTTGTTGAGACTTTTGGTTTTGTTTTTTCACTTCTTGTGCATTTGTTTCAGATGCAAATTCAGTTCCAAATTGACCTTGTCCTTGAGCTGCTTTTTGGTTTTGTTTTTTTACTTCTTGAACATTTGTTCCAGCAGCAGTTTTGTTAGGTTGTTGTGATTTGTTAGCCATCAATATCACCTCCGCAATAATTAATTTAACCATTTTGGGAGATGTTATCCTAAAAAAATCATAGTTAATTTTAACATGATATGGGAAAAAGTGGATAGTTAAAAGCCGTTACATAAATATACAAAAAAAATACTATACTAAATATAAAAGGTATCCTCTACTCTTCTGACAAGAACTGTTTCATCTTTTGATGGGAAACTGGAAATGGAAATGCCTCCATTTCGGTCTTACTTACAAACTTGGCGTTTGGTAAACAGGTTTGACTACTGATAGAGGTTGCTTTATGTATCTCTAACTCCCATATAAGATGGGAAAAAACATGCTTTAACTTACCTGCTTCTCGATTTAGAGAAACATCAATACCGTATTCTTTTTCAAACCATTTAGGAATTTGGTTAAAACCCATTTCGTTTAAAGAAATCATAGGGAATTGCCATAAATTTGCCAGCAAACCAGTATCAGGTCTTTTTTCAATTAAATAGTTTCCTTCGTTGTTTTTGATTAATAATGCAACATAAGGAAGCCTTTTCTGTTTCTTAGTTTTTGATTTTATCGGTAATTGTTTCTCGATTCCTTCAGCAAATGCTTGGCAATGCTGTTGAACAGGACAAAGCATACACATTGGATTTTTGGGTGTACAAACTATCGCACCTAATTCCATCATTCCCTGATTGAAAGAGGATGGGTCAACGTGCGAGATTAGGCCTCGAACATGGTTTTCAAAAACTTTTTTTGTACGAGGCTTAGCGATATCCTCTTCTACTTTTAAAATCCGGGATAGGACACGCATAACATTGCCATCTACAGCAGGCTCTGGTTGATCGTAAGCAATGGAAAGAATTGCTCCTTTCGTATAAGGACCTACACCTTTTAAAGATCCTAAATCACTTGGATTAGCAGGTATTTCTCCTCCATAAGAGGCTACAACCTCTTTAATAGCGTTTTGTAAGTTGCGAGCACGGGAATAGTATCCTAAACCCTCCCATGATTTCAGGACATCC
This sequence comes from Virgibacillus carmonensis, assembly GCF_057836705.1. Lineage (NCBI taxonomy): Bacteria > Bacillati > Bacillota > Bacilli > Caryophanales > Bacillaceae > Virgibacillus > Virgibacillus carmonensis. The sequence goes on from NZ_JBYQFJ010000007.1 coordinate 19,431, forward strand.
TGTTCTTCAGCATTTGCTAAATCATAGAGAGTGGGAAAATTTTCAACAAACTTTTTAAAATATGGAATTACTGTATCTACCTTTGTTTGTTGCAGCATAATTTCGGATACCCAAATTTTATATGGATTTTGATCCACGCGCCATGGGAGATCCCGTTTATTTGCTTGATACCAGCTAATTAGATCATCTTGGAATCGCGATATATCAATAGGTAGTATAGTACTATCTTTCATAAATTCACACCCTTTATGTTACAATAATTTCAGGCAAACAGAGATGATCAGCTAGATACACACCTAAGGAGGAGCTCAAATTATGGATACTGGCACACATGTGGTTATGGGGGTTGCGTTAGGCGGACTGGCAACTCTAGATCCAACTGTGCAGGCTGATCCTACACTATATAATGCAGTTCTAGTAGGAACGATTATCGGTTCGCAAGCGCCTGATTTTGATACAATATTAAAATTACGCAATAATGCAGTATATATAAGGCATCACCGTGGTATAACACATTCCATTCCAGCAGTAATTTTATGGGGTATATTGCTTGCAGGAATTATTCACCTATTTGTTCCTCAAATTAACTTTTTACATCTTTGGTTATGGACATTCTTAGCTGTTGTTATTCATGTATTTGTTGATATATTCAATGCATATGGCACCCAGGCATATAGACCATTTACAAATAAATGGGTCGCCCATGGATTTATAAATACCTTCGATCCCTATATTTTCATTTTGCATATTGCAGGTATTTTTGCATGGATGATAGGAGCAAATCCAGGATATACATGGCTAATAATTTATGCAGTGATTACTTTATATTATATCAAACGTTATATCGATAAAAGAGAAATCATAAAAAAAATTCACGATTATTTTCCCGATGTAAAACAAATTGCTACATCCCCAACACTAAAGCAGAACTTTTGGAGAGTAGCGATTACGACTACAGATAATTTTTATGTTGGAAAAGCAGAGAATGGCCACATTCAAATCGTTGATGAATTTAGGAAAGTTCCTATACCAGATACAGAAATCATGCGACTAGCAAGAGAAGATAAAAATATTTCGGCATTCCTATCGTTTTCTCCTGTTTATCGATGGGAGATAAATGATTACGATGATTTTACGGAAGTAAGATTTATCGATTTGAGATACCGTTCAAAAGGACATTATCCTTTTGTTGCGGTTGTACAGATTGATGATAACATGCGGATTATGAGTTCCTATACAGGTTGGATTTTTTCTGAACAAAAACTCCAAAGTAAATTATTATTTGATGATAATCCAATTTAAAACAGCGAAGGCGACCATCCTAGTCGCTCCGCTGTTATTTTTTTACCTTATCACCTATTATTGAAATTGGAACTGCTTCTTCTTTTTCGTAGGTCTCATCAAGTAAATTAATCCGATTTCCCCATGCAAATACTCCGTTAATATAGTTAATCTTAAACCGATGTCCAGGATCACCTTTCATTTGGTGAACATCCTCAGCTTTAAAATCTTCCGGGTTTAACATATATGCCATTGCCACTTGCATCTTACGTTCATTTATCGCTACTTCACTAATGTTACCTACTCGTTCCGCTTTAAGTGCTTTTTCTTTCAATCGACCAACTTCTTCTCGTAATTGTTCAACTGAATAATCACTATACCGAATATCCAAATCATTCGCCTCCTCTACTTTCATTTTACATTTTACCAAGAGTTTAAGACAATGAAAATAAGGAATGCTTAAAAGTGAAATATTAGGGGGATTATTGATATGCCAAATATAGCAATAACTGGTGCTGGAAGTGGCCTTGGACGGTCACTAGCTTTGGAATATGCAAAAAATGGGTACACCATCTTTTTGCTCGGAAGATCTGATACAAAACTACATATCGTGCAACGTGAGATTTTAAGTGATGGCGGCCACGCGTCCATCGTTCTATGTGATGTGAGTGAACCGGCATCCGTAAGTATTGCGTTTCAACAAATTAGTAAGCTAGATGTTTTTATAAATAATGCTGGAATCGGCATTTTTGGACCGGTTGAAGAATATACAGTCGAGGATTTAGAGTCAATCTTAAACACTAATATTAAAGGAACAATCTTAACTGTTCAATCTGCATTACCATTAATCAGAAAAAGTAGTGGACGAATTTTAACAATCATTTCAACTGCAGGAATTCGCGGAAAAGTAAATGAGTCGATCTATTGTGCAAGTAAATTTGCAGTAAAAGGCTTTACAGAAAGCTTGCAAAAGGAATGGGAAACTGAGTCTATCTCTATAACAGGAGTTTATATGGGCGGTATGAACACACCTTTCTGGAATGACTCATCCCATGTGAAGAATGCTTCCTCGTTAAAAGGACCTGAAATCGTTGCTGAACAAATCTATAAAGAAGATGATGGACGGAAAGAGATTGTTATTGATAAATAATGAAGTGGTGGGGTGATACATGCTTTTGATGCACATATCATCCCTTTTGATATTCACTTACTATTCGTCAGTTTCATCTAGAAACTTATTGATTAAATCTATGCCAAATCCTTTACGATACAGGCCCTCTTTTACTTTATTTCGTAATTCATAGCCAGTAAGTTTCGTTTTGTGTTTTCGTAACAGCTTGTCTCCATGTTTGGTAATAGCTGTCCATTCAGCATCGTCATCTTTATCCTCTCCAAGATCAGCAACCGCTTCTTTTATGACATCCTGTGCAAATCCTTTTTGCATAAGTGTAACTTGAAGCTGTTGCAGCTGCTTTTTGAAAGAATCCTTTCCCTGTTTATTCATTTTTTTATGAATCCATTTCTCTACTTTTTCCGTTTGTATATCGAACGTATATTGTTCTATAGCCTCACTTGCAATTGCCACTGAAACGCCTTTTTCAATCAATTCTTTTTTCACTAACATTGGCCCTTTGATGGAGGTTTGTATTCTTGTTCGAACAAACGAATCTGCAAACACTGTATCATCGAGCAATCCTTCAGACTCCAAGCGCTCCTTAATTTGCTTGATATGCTCTTCGTCGACTTCTTTTTTCACCAAGTAATCATGAATTTCTTTTTTTGTTCGCACACGGTAGCTTAAAAAGTTAATAGTAAGGGTATAGGATTTATGTACATCATCTTTTTGGACCAGTGTTTCGATCATCGAATCGTCCATCTCGAGATCTTTATGAAGCTTATACTCGATTAGAAGGGCTTCATCAACACTAAACCCATATTCTTCACCCTTGCCGTCGTCCAAAAAGATATTATAACGATTCTTGCGTTTTTTCTGTGTGGTGATACGGGTAATTTTTTTCACTGTTACTCTCCCCTTTTTTTAATAATAACACGAATTTTTTACCAATCACCACTGTAAGAATCATAAACTTGCATATACTAAAGAAAAGCGGAGGCGACTGTTCAGAAGCGGACTCATAAGCAAGGAACCGCAGAACGCATGGGCTTGGCGTTCGGAGTGTTCATTGCTTATGACGGCAGATTCTAGGAGCCGAAGCTAGACAAGAAAATTTTGATTGGAGTGTTCGTATTGAATATACTAATATCTGGTGGTACTGGATTTGTAGGATCAAAGTTAACGAAAACATTAACAAGTGAAAATCATCATGTGTACATACTAACGCGCTCTCCTGGGAACTATGAAAATACAGATCTGATCACCTATATTTCTTATGATTATTATGTACGTGACTTACCAGTAATCCAAGCAGTAATAAACCTTGCTGGTGATACACTTTTTGGTTACTGGACAACAGATAAGAAGACGAATATTATGAAGAGCCGAACAGAAACCACCCAACACGTTGTTGGAATGATGCAACAAATGGAGAAAAAACCGGAAGTATTTATAAGTGCTTCAGCCATCGGTTTCTATGGTACAAGTGAGGATCTCATTTTCACAGAAAATACAACAGAACATGGAGACGACTTTCTTGCAAGCGTGGCAGTTGCTTGGGAAACGACTGCCATGCAGGTAGCAGACGAACTACACATCAGGACGGTCAGTGCACGCTTCGGGGTCATTCTAGGTGAGAAAGGTGCATTGCCATATATGACTTTACCAATCAAAATGTTTGCAGGTGGTAAAATTGGTACTGGAGAGCAATGGATGTCATGGATTCATGTTGAAGATGTAGTCAATTCTATTATCTTTTGTATCCGAAATGATCATATGGATGGCCCAGTTAACTTTACTGCACCAAATCCAAAACGTAATAAAGAATTCACAAAAACATTAGCAAAAGTACTGAAAAGACCTTATTGGTTTACTACTCCCTCCCCGATCATTCGTACTGCGATTGGAGAAATGGGCGAGCTTATGACAAAAGGACAATATGTCTTACCTAAAAAATTAGAAGCACAAAATTATCAATTTTCTTATCCAAATTTGGAAGAGGCATTACATGAAATTAACCTTCATAAAAAGCCAGAAAAAAAGTCACAAAATGGATAAAAAAATGATTCACATTTAATTAAAATCTGTGTAAAATGATAGTAATGAAATTAAATGATACAGGGAAGGCAAATGGTGCGCCACCAGTATTCACTGGTTCTAATGGGTTCGATTCCCATCCCGAATTTTTGTTGATCGCTAACTAAAAATTCAGGGGGTGGGGCACACCAGACTTCTTCAAGATACCCACCTTTACCATAAGGAGGGTATTTTAATGCTTAAAAAGCGTGATTTACACGAGGTACCAGCACTATTTGATTTGTTAATACATCCAGAAGTTTTTCCCTATGTGAGACATAGAGCAGAAACAAGTGATGAATTTTATTTCATTACAAAGCAAACAATGGAAGCAGAAGAAAATGGTGAATTAATATCCCGCACCATTTTAGATGAATTTCAACAGCCAGTTGGGACAATTAACTTATTTGACATCCAACAAGGTTACGGATTCTTAGCAACTTGGGTCGGCCACCCCTACTTTGGCAAAGGCTATAACAAAGAAGCAAAAGAATTGTTTTTTAAAGAATTATTTTTCCAACAAAACATCGAAGGTATATTCATGAAAATAAGAAAAGCAAACGTACGCTCATTAAAAGCCATTTTAAAAATACCATTTGCAGCCCTTGGAAATGCACTTTATCCTGATGTATATCAAGCAATTAATCAAGAAAATGAAGGGTATGAGTTATTTGTAATTTCAAAGGACCACTACATGTCCTATCATCAGTTCCTTACGCCAACTCTTTCAGAGGATGGCGAGGAAGTTTCTTAACTATGTATAATTTCATTGTGTAGTTGCCATCCTAATTATAGAAAAGAGGGATTCCTACAATGAAAGATAAATCGAAAAATATAGTTCGTGTACATGATAAATTGAACAAAACCCAAGAAGTTTTGTACCAAAAAGAGTTTAAAAGAGCAAACAGTGTATATCAGCAGAACAGCCAAAAAAGCAGCCGATCATAACAGATTAGGTTGCTTTTTTTTCGGGAAGTTTCGGATCAACCAATGGCATACTCTGAATAAGGTTATCCACAGTTTAAAAAGCGTTGTGGGTATTTGTTGAAAACACTGGTAAACCAACCTTGTTTATCCACAATAAATTGTGTATAACTATAATATTACCTGTGGATATTGTGGATTAAATTAGAAAACCACTATTAATAACCTGTTTATAATGTGGATAAACCTGTGGGTATTTATAGGGATGTCGACAAAAGGGAAGACTGGGCAATTAAGCCCCAGTTCCTTTCCTATTTCACTTTAACAATAGATATCTTTCTTAAGAACAAAAACGATAGACAATAAATCGCTAATCCAACACCTAACAATTGATAAAAAAATCCAAGTCCAATATCAGGTAAAAGATTTACAAAAAAGTCAAAAATCCAACCTTGCGCTACTCCGACAAGTAATACAACAATAAATACTCCCGCAGCAGTTCCTCCACCTGCCAAACCATACTTATAAAATAACAGCCCGAGAATGGACATAAAGGCTAGCAGGAAGAACATGATAGACGTATCAACAATTACCCTATTTACCCAGGTATCTTGTAAAAGTACTACTGGATGTAAAAATTTAAATGTATAGATCCCTGTACTTTCCGTGAACAGCAGCGTAATGGACTGAATTGTATTTGCAAAAACCGCTTTAGCAAATGCTAATCCTAAAAAAAACAGTCCAATACTTACAAACAAATTTTTTCTAGTAGCCCCCATTTTTATCGAAAAAGGAATACTCTCTTTTATGGTCAAAAAACCAAAGATAGCACAATAAATATAGACCCCAAAAGGAAAACCGAAATAGAATTGGCCCCCTTCTACACTAAGCAAGAAATACGAAAAGGTTAATGACACAACTAAAATGCTTAGTAAAATTGTCCAAAAAATCATTAAAGAATATCGAATATCAGTAGTGAAAAAATAAAGTAATCCTTTAATTTGTCTACCCATTATTATGCTCCCTTCTTTCCTTCCGTTAAATAAATCATTAATTCCTGAATTGGCACACCTTCAGCTTTTAAACCATACATTTTGGCCTCATGCAAGCTTCCATAAATATATGCTGTCATCATTCCAGCCAGATGCTTCTTCTCAAAAACCTCTTTATCTTTTATGAATTCCTCTACTTCCTCGATAGTACCTGATACGACACATGTATTATTACGTAAGAGTTCCGCTTCTTCTTGTAAAACAACTGTTCCTTCTTGCAAAATCAACACTTCTTCAAACAATAAACTCGCTTCATCTATTAAGTGTGTAGAAAAAATGATTGTACGTTTTTCCGCTTCATATTCTTCGAGTAGAATTTGATAGAACTTTTTGCGAGCAGCAGCATCAAGTCCAATATAAGGTTCATCAAAAATAGTAATTGGTGCTTTACTCGCTAAACCTACGATAATTCCTAGTGAAGATTCCATTCCTTTGGATAGTGTTTTTACTTTTGCCTTTAGACTTAGGTTAAATTCTTGAATAAGCACATCTGCAAGCTCCTGGTCCCATGTGGGGTAGAAAAAAGAATAGATTTTGAGTACACTTTTAACGCTCAAATCTTTTTTAAAATTATTTCCTTCTTTAATTAAACAAATTGATTCTGTAAGCTTTTGATTGTCAAACGGATGTTCACCATTAACTAAAATTTCCCCTTCATTTGCTAGAATATTGCCCGATAAGATATCCATGAATGTCGTTTTACCAGCACCATTTCTGCCGAGTAATCCATATATTTTTGGCTGTACCAAAGTGAAGGAAACATTGTTTAATGCATAGTTCCCTTTGTACTTTTTTGATAAATTTTTCACTTCAATTTTCATCAGCGTGACCCTCCCTTTTTACCATTTCCATTAAATCTTTTTCATTAATACGCAACTTTTTCGCTTCATTTTTTAATGGGAGCATATAATTCTCATAAAATGTTTTTTGACGTTTTTCGATTAATATCTCCTTTGCGTTTTCAGTTACAAACATCCCTACACCTCTTCGTTTGAATAAGATATTTTCATTCACCAGTTCATTGATTCCTTTAGCAGCAGTAGCTGGATTAATTTGATAAAAATTGGCAAACTCATTTGTTGATGGTACTCGTTCTGTAGCCTTAACATGGCCGTTGATAATCGAGTCTTCCAGCTGTTCCTTTATCTGAATAAATATGGGTTTATTTTCATCGAGTGTATGTTTCATGTTCAACCCCTTGGTTAATTGGTTAGTTAGTTATGTAACTAACTATATAACTATATGTAATTTTTGTCAATTATATCTTTATAAAGTTGGAAATAATAAAAAAACCCATGCATGTTAACATGAGTTTTAACCATCATTACCTATTCCACTTCTAGGGCCCTTTTCAGTCCAAATGTAGTATTCTGTTCCGTTTGTTGTGATCGAGATGTTTCCAAATACTGCTGTAGAAAAAATAAAGGCATTCACCTTATAAAGGTTTTGAATGACGCGTCCAACTGGGTGGCCATAATCATTTTGCTTACTGTAGGTTAAAATAGCAACCTCCGGCCGAACCTTTTCTAAAAAATCGATGGAAGTACTGGTACGACTACCATGATGTGCGACTTTTAAAATTTCCGCCTGCAAGTTCTCTGTTTGAATTAACTCTTTTTCTTGTTCTTTTTTTATATCACCCATAAAAAGGAAATCCATTTTTTTATACGTTACTTTCAATGCAATTGATGATTCATTGTTGCTTCGGAAAGGCTCATACGTATTTAAGACCTTAATTTTTATGGAGGGGTCAAGTTTTATAAGCTGATCTTTTTCAGCAATTTCAACTGGAATTTTTTGTTTTGCAATTTCACTAATATATTTACGGTATGTTTTTGTCGTATAAAATTTGCCGGAATCAAGGATTTTTTTTACCTTAGTGGATTTCATCACCTTTGTAAGCCCTCCAATATGATCAATATCTGGATGAGTAACAATAAGCAGATCTATTTTTGTGACTTGCTGATTCTCTAGGTATTCCACTATATCATCGCCAGATTCAGGTGTCCCACCATCAATTAATATTGTTTTGTCTTCCGGAGTTTGTAATAAAATGCAGTCCCCTTGCCCGACATCTATGAAGTGAACTTCCATATTTGGCTGTTGTTCCGCATGAATGGCATTACCTGGTTGAATAACATGGATAAAAATAAGTAGTACAATTAAATACCATTTGAACTTTTTCATGAACAACATCCTCGTTATCAAATATTTTCTTATTATTTTTCACCGATGTTTATCAATTATGAGTGGCAATTACAATTTATTTTTTTATTTTCAACTTTAGAGCAAAAAAAGCTGCTAGCCACCCAAGGCCAACAACTTTTCTTCAATACTTCTATGCTTTTTTAACGACGAGTTGATTTTCTACCATATCAACATGAATTTTTTCTATTGATTCTTCTTCAAGTAACAAATCGGTTAACTGATCTTCAATTTTATCTTGAATCACACGACGAAGTGGACGTGCACCAAACCGTTTATCATAGCCTAATCTAACTAATTCACGTTTTGCAGATTCAGTAATTTCAATCGACAGTTGATTTTCTTCTAAGTTTTGTTCAAGGTCAACAATCATTAAATCAACTATTTTTAATAAATCATCTTCAGACAACTCATTAAAAGTAATGATGGAATCAAATCGATTTAAGAATTCTGGTTTAAAGTACGCACCTAAGTTTTCTAGCGAAGCCACAGCTTCATGTTCTGCCTTATTAAAACCAACATGAATCTGCTTATCCCCTGTACCAGCATTACTTGTCATGATAATTACTGTTTCTTTAAAACTAACTGTACGACCATGTGAATCAGTTAAATGACCATCCTCCATGATTTGTAAGAACATATTTTGCACATCTGGATGCGCTTTTTCGATTTCATCCAAAAGAAGGATTGAATAAGGGTTCATCCGAACTTTTTCCGTTAATTGACCAGCTTCTTCATGGCCTATATAACCCGGAGGCGAACCAATAACCTTGGACACTGCATGTTTCTCCATATATTCACTCATATCTAATCGAATTAGTGAATCACGTGAGCCAAATAATTCATTTGCTACTGCCTTAGTTAATTCTGTTTTACCTACACCTGTTGGTCCAACAAATAAAAATGAACCAATTGGGCGATGTTTAGATTTTACTCCTGCACGGCTTCTGCGAATAGCTTTGGCAACCTTTTCAACTGCCTGTTCTTGGCCAATAACATTTTCATTTAAGTTACCTGCTATATTTTTCATTTTCTCTTGCTCATCTTTTTGGAGCTTTGTAACAGGGATTCCTGTTTTCTCTTCTACAATTAATAAGATATCTTCTAATTCTACCTCGGTTACCTGTGATTCATTTTTTGCTTTTTCTAGTTGCTTTTGTAATTGAATTTCCTGATAACGTAAATTCGCTGCTTGTTCGTAATTTTCATCATCAGCAGCTTTTTCTTTTTCTTCAACAACTTCATCTAAACGTTGTTGGAGTACATCCGTATCTTTTTCCGTGTTCGCAAGATTTAAACGTGAACCTACTTCATCCATTAAATCAATTGCTTTATCTGGTAAAAACCGATCTTGGATATACCTTTTAGATAATGTTACAAATGAACGGATTGCCTCATCTGAATAACTCACTTCATGATAGGTTTCATAGCGATCCTTAATACCGTTTAATATTTGGATTGCTTCTTCTGCAGATGGTTCCTTCACCACAATTGGTTGGAACCGGCGTTCTAATGCAGCATCCTTCTCGATGTTGCGGTATTCTTTTAACGTTGTAGCACCAATTAATTGTAGTTCTCCACGTGCTAATGCCGGTTTTAAGATATTCCCTGCATCCATTTTTGAGCTTTCTGCTGTCCCTGCTCCAACTAATAAATGGATCTCATCTATAAATAGGATGACATTTTTTCTCGTTTGTAATTCTTGAACTAATTGTTTCATACGTTCTTCAAATTGTCCGCGCATGCTAGTATTTGCTACTAGTGATGCTACATCCAATAGATATATTTCTTTGTTCATTAGCTTAGTCGGAACATTTCCTTCAACTATTTTTAAAGCTAAGCCCTCAGCAATTGCAGTTTTACCTACACCAGGTTCACCAATTAGAACTGGATTATTTTTGTTACGGCGATTTAATGTTTCAACGACTCGTTTTACTTCATTATCTCGTCCAATAACCGGATCGATTAACCCTGCACTTGCTGCATGTGATAAATTCTTCCCTAAACTATCTAATAAACTGTTTCCTTGTTTTTGCCCAGTTTTCATTCCAACATTTGAAGCTCCATTACCTTGTGCAAACTTTTCTTGAAATGGATCTTGTTGATTTTGATTAAATCCCGGTTGTGCAAAGTTACTATTTGAATTCATTAATTTCCCTTGAACTTCTTGGAAACATTGATTACATAGATGCATAGTTACTTTTTCATTATTTAATTTCATCATTAGATTTATATCGGCTGGACGAACTCCGCATTGTTGACATTGCATTTGCAATTCCTCCTTAAAATGTATCGAAACATAAGGTCGTTTGACTTTGACTATATTTGACCTTTGACTTCATTATACTCTGACCAATTTTGACTTTCAAGTGTTTTGATCAAATTTTTGTACGGGCTTGTTCAGCGGCGAAATGCGTAAGCAAGCGACCGTAGAGCACTGGGTTTCGTGCTCGGAGTGTCAATTGCTTACGTCACGAGCCGCTAGCCCGCGCAGCTAGACAAAGAAAAGCAGAGGCGACTGTTCAGCGGTGTACAAATAGATAGGACTGTGAAAAGTACGTCGAACTTTACGTACATTTCAACAGGACTAACTATTTGCTAATCGCTAGAAGCCGAAGCTGGATCAAGAAAAGCGGAGCGGGCTTGCTCAGCGGCGAAATGCGTAAGCAAGGGACCGTAGAGCAATGGGCTTCGTGCTAGGAGTGTCAATTGCTTACGTCACGAGCCGCTAGCCCGCGCAGCTAGACAAAGAAAAGCGGAGGCGACTGTCCAGACAAATAGATAGGAGGCGCATCCGGGTAAAGAAAAGTAGAGACAGTTTTCGAAAAAATAAAGGGTAGAGCCATATATACAACGGCTTTACCCTTTATTAATTACATTTATATTGTTTGTTTCTCTTTCTGACGTAGTTCTATGCGACGAATTTTCCCTGAGGTTGTCTTTGGCAGTTCATCGATAAATTCAATTTTACGTGGATACTTATATGGTGCTGTTAATGTCTTAACATGATCCTGTAGTTCTTTTATTAAATCAGGATTGTTACTATCTACATTTTTCTGCAATACAATAAATGCTTTGACAATATTTCCACGAATCTCATCCGGACTCGCTACTACTGCACATTCTTGCACATATGGATGCTTGACTAATGCATCCTCTACTTCAAATGGTCCAATTGTATACCCAGAGCTAATGATAATATCATCACTTCGACCTTCGAACCAGAAATACCCATCCGCGTCCTTAGATGCTTGATCGCCTGTTACATAGTAATTTCCGCGTTGAGATATTTTTGTGCGTTCACTATCCTTATAATATTCCCTAAATAGAGCTGGACAGTCTAACTTCACTGCAATATCGCCAATTTCGCTAACAGAAACAGGATCTCCATTTTCATCAATAATATCTACTTCATTTCCTGGCGTAGGCTTCCCCATTGAACCAGGTTTCACTTCCATGTCTTTCATGACACCAAGTAGCAATGTATTTTCCGTCTGACCGTAACCATCGCGCACCGTAACATTAAAGTATTTATCAAATGTCTCAATTACTTCTCTGTTTAGTGGCTCCCCTGCAGAAACAGCACTATGTAAAGCTGGTAATTGATAGTCATCCAGGTTGTCAACCTTTGCCATTAAGCGATATTCCGTTGGCGTACAACATAATACATTGATATCATTGTCACTTAGTAGTTGTAAGTAAGTTTTCGGATCAAATTTACCGTTATACACAAATCCAGTTGCTCCAGATCCTAGGACAGATAAGAATGGACTCCAAATCCATTTTTGCCAACCTGGTCCAGCGGTTGCCCATACTTTATCCCCATCATTGATACATAACCAATTTTCAGATGCAGTTTTTAGATGTGCAAAGCCCCATCCATGTGTATGGACCACACCTTTAGGATTCCCAGTAGTACCAGAGGTATATGGTAAAAATGCTATGTCGTCGCTCGTCGTTTGTGCCATATCCAGTTCATCAGAGGTGCCTACTATTAGGGAATCTAAATGAAGCCATCCTTCAGCTGGTTCACCTACTACAAAGCGGTTTAATTCTTCATACTCGTTAATTTGTTTATATTGATCTACGAATGGATAATAACTTACAACTCCACTTACCTCTCCATGCGTTATTCGATATTGCAGATCCTTTGCTTTCAACATTTCAGAACTTGGAATGATGATAATTCCAGTTTTTAATGCTGCAAGATAAACTTCATAAGCCTCGATTAATCGTGGAATCATTACCAATAATTTATCGCCCTGTTTCAGACCATTTTCCAAGAATGCGTTTCCAATTTTGTTTACCTTTTTCATTAATTTATTATACGTAATGTCTTTTTTGTTTCCTTCTTCATCTTGCCACATTAATGCTTTTCTAGTTGGATCAGTTGCATAACGTTCCATTTCCATTACGATGTTATAGTCTTTAGGTGCTAATAAATCTTCTCTATTCATTACTTTTCATCTCCAATGCTAGATTATATATATAGTATAGCAAAGGTTATGAAAATTTAAAATTGATAACTTTAAAGCAAAAACCACCAGAATTTTTTTCTGGTGGTTTTCCATTATTGACCATATATAAATTTTGGCAGCATATCTTTAATAACTAAATCATCCAAACTTTTAAAGGTGTATCCTTGCTTTCTCAACTCGTTTATTATTTTAGGCAATGCCTCTGCGTTATCAGATGAAACGGTGTGTAATAGAACAATAGCACCTGGATGAATTTGCTTCATTACTTGTTCATATGCATAGTTCTCACCCTTTTGCTTATCCGTATTCCAATCCGTAAAAGCTAAAGACCAAAAGATATGAATATAGCCAAGCTCTTTCGCCCATTTCAGTGTTTGTTCATTAAACATTCCACGAGGTGGCCTCAGATATTTCATTTGCTCTTGGTCCGTAATTTCCGCAACAGCATCCTCCAGTGTTTCTAATTCTTTCTTCATGGTCTTTTTCGATACAACGGAAAAATCAGGATGATGATAGGAATGGTTTCCAATGATATGACCTTCGTCTGCCATTCGCTTAACGAGATCTGGCTTACTGTCAACATAATGACCAGTAACAAAAAATGTAGCTGGAACATCCTCTTTTTTAAGTGTATCTAAGACCTGTGCAGTGTAGCCTTGCTCATAACCGTTATCAAATGTTAAATAGACTACTTTATCCCCTGAATCATCAACATAATATGCATCGTACTTTTCTAATAGTTGCTTATACTTTCCTATTCCAGGAACTTCATGATTTGAGCCTTTTTTAAATCCCCATCCATATCCACTTGCAGCAACGCTTTCCGGATATACCGAGAAAAAGATAAGAAACGCTAACGTGAATAGTCCAATCATAGCATTCATTTTTTTCATGATTACCCACCTATTTTTTTCTTACCTTTTCCTTTAAAGGCATGATTTATGCACGAATTAAAATACCATCGCTCCAATCCAACCAAATATAAATAACGGTATATTGTAATGCATAAATGTTGGTACACATGTATCCCAGATGTGGTGGTGACGTCCATCAGCATTTAAACCAGAGGTAGGACCAAGTGTACTATCAGACGCCGGTGACCCTGCATCTCCTAACGCTCCAGCTGTCCCAATTAATGTTGCTGTAGCAATTGGCGAAAATCCGACCGAAACACAGATTGGAACAAAAAGCGCTGCAATAATCGGGATTGTTCCAAATGATGAACCAATTCCCATCGTGACGACTAATCCTACTAGTAATAAAATAAACGCTATCAATGCCTGGTTATTTTCTCCAAAAATTCCAGAAGATACTTCTACAAGTGCATCCACTGCACCTGTCTCTTGTAAAACATTTCCGTAACCTGAAGCAACTAACATAACAAAGGCGATTGTACCCATCATAGAAATACCACCCGTCATAACTTTATCACCTTTATGAAATGGTACTACAATGAATAAAAACATAAGAACTAAACCTGTCAGTGCGCCAATAATTAGGTTTTCTGTACTAAGCTGTACAACAACCGCAGCTACTATTGCAATTAGTGTGTAGAAATGTTTTTTATTGAATGCTACATCTTTCGGAGTGGCAGTAGGTATTTCTTCTACGTCACCTCCACCAGAACCGGGCTTAGAAAGACGATCCTTTCGATACGTGATAAAAACTGCAATCAGCAATCCGACAACCATACCGAGACCAGGAATTAACATCGAAAGTGTTACCTGACCCATCGTAATGCTTACGCCACTCGCTTCCATACTCCCTTCAATAACCTCATGGAAAAGCAGACCGAAACCTGCTGGAATCACAATATACGGTGCCTTTAATCCAAACGTCAACGCAGAAGCTACTCCACGACGATCTAATTTCATATCATCAAAAAGCTTTAATAATGGAGGTATTAATATAGGAATAAATGCAATATGAACAGGAACCAAGTTCTGTGATAATGATGCTACACCAGCAATTGCTAAAAGCATCATCGTTTTCTTTCCTGTCAGTTTTTTTATCAAGTAATTAACTAATAGCGTAGTAATACCTGTATAACTAATTGCAACTGCAAACGCCCCTAGTAATATATAACTAAGTGCTGTCTCTGCCTGTCCCCCCATACCATCTACAAGCATATTAACCGAATCAACTAACGATAATCCCGCCATCAAACCGGCAGTGATTGAAGCTGCAATAATTGCTATAATCACGTTCACACGAAGTAAACTTAATACTGTCATTACTAAAACGGATACTAGTACTACCCATTCCATGGTGAAGCCCCCTCTACATCTTTAGTACTTCATCATGATAAAGCATTAAAGCAAGAAAATCAACCATTTTTTTATGTATAACAAAAAGCCCTTAATGGAACGGGGCTTTTCAAGCTACCTATTTTAGTGTAAAAGAAAATGCTAGATGATCCTGAATCGGAATCCAAGCACCAATTCCCTGCTTTGTAACATTCTTTATTGTGACTGATTTTTTATTACCTTTAAGTTGGATATAAACATCCCCGAAGGTAACTTGTCCTTTATCAATAACAGCTGGCACATACGCCGTTAATGAACCTGATTTATTAACAGGGACAGTATATGCATTATCTTTTTGTGTGTTTTTCCCTATGACAGTTTGATAGGAAAGCGGTAACTCGGTTTTTTTGATTGCATCTAATAAAATCATTTTCTTCACGTCATCTGGACTTGCTATTTTATTAACCAGTGCACCTGTTATCTCTTTTTGTTCTTTTTGGTTAAAATGCATTTGTTGGGGGCCTTCACCACCAAGATTACTTTGTTCATTCGTATTAATTTTTTGATACTCCCAGTTAACTGTAGTGTCCGACGAACTGTAGTTAATTGCCCATCTCCCTAAGTAAATCATACCACGATAACCAATGGAGAATGGGGATGGTTTTACGCTGGATTCATTTAGCATTTTAATCAAATCAGGGTTTTCTACGGGGATATCCAGTTTTTCAATGAATTCTTTTGTAGCCTCGCTTGGCTCGACAATTTCCTGATCTTCTGAAGAATTACTATAGGTGTTTTCTTTAGATATTGTCAGAACGTGATTTGGTACAGTAAAGTCATTTGGCAGAGATTCTTTTTCCTTACTGTAGCTAGATGTAGGGAAAGCAATCATCAAGCCGATTAGTGCAGTCGCAGTCCAAATTAGTAGGTTCCTATTCATGTGTCACATCCCTTTCATTTCCTTATAATGCGTGTTCAAAAAGTCCCCAAATTAGAAATAAGAAGGTCGAGACACGAGAGTTTTGAGGACCGGATTTGCGCGCGATGTTGCTGACTTCTACGTTGCCCACAGGAAGTGGGCGATTTTAGAAGAAGTTCCTCTTATCGTATTAATACGTATAGACCGGAAAAACCGAGTAACGAAGAGATTCGCCATTTATCATTTGGTGACTTTTTGAACTTCCTCTTAATAGTTTTTTCTGACACACGAATATTATACCTTAATTTTTTTAACGTCTTAGTTCAATTGTTTCCAGACTTTCTTCAATAGTAATACTAGACTCGACTGACCGTATCATCGAGCAATTTTTTCTTGATAGCTCTAAGTTTTTGTACAATTTATCTTTATTCAGGTGATATCCTTTTACACTGTAGTGAAGGGAAATACTTTCTATTCGATTTGCTTCTCTAGGGTTACGTTCAACTTCTGCAGTTATTGTCAGATCCTCTATCTCGGTTCGTTGTTTTTCTAAAATTTTACGAAATACAGATCCGCTACAGCCAACAATAGATGCGACCATTAGTTGAAATGGTCGGTACCCATAGTCCTCATTGCCTGAAATCGAGAGCTCACCATAATCAAGATCAATACGCATACCACTATCTTTTAAGTAAAACTTCATTTTTTTCACTCCCTTTAAAAATTAATGATTAACTTACTTTAATTTATTATAACCTTTTAGGTGAATTTCTAGCGATCATCTTGATTGACCATTTGATAAAATACAATTAGATTAGCTATGGGGGATGTTTATAAGGAGGATTTCATTTTGAAGGCTTCAGTACAATCTAGATTTTGGATTTTAGTTTCACTTGTGGCCGTTTCCGGATTTTCTCAAGGGATGATTTTGCCACTACTTGCAATTATTTTAGAACAAAATGGTGTCTCGTCATCAGTAAATGGCCTTCATGCTACGGCTTTATACATAGGGGTATTAATTGCCTCGCCATTCATGGAAAAACCCATGCGAAAATTTGGATTTAAACCTATTATTGTTTTAGGCGGACTTCTCGTCTTCGTATCACTTGCACTTTTCCCATTATGGGATGCTCTTTGGTTTTGGTTTATTCTCCGTGTACTCATCGGTATTGGTGATAACATGCTTCACTTTGGAACACAGACATGGATTACAACTACTAGCAGTAAGGAATCCAGGGGTCGAGATATAGCCTTTTATGGTTTATTTTTCGGTGTAGGTTTTACCCTTGGACCATTAATGACCCGTCTGTTATCGATAAATGAAGCACTACCTTTTCTACTTTCTGCGCTTTTAAGTATGATCGTTTGGTCTATGCTAATAGTTGTTCGTAACAAATGGCCTGAAGAAGATGTTAATACGAGTCACGGAACTAGCTCTTTTAAACGATATATTCAGACAGCCAAAATTGCTTGGGTTGCCCTGTTACCTGCGTTCGGCTATGGATTCTTGGAGGCAACCTTGCATGGGATTTTTCCTATCTACGGGTTGCGGATTGGTCATGATATAGAAACGCTGTCCCTTATCATACCTTGTTTTGCTGCCGGTAGCGTTATTTCACAGCTACCCCTTGGAATTCTAAGTGATCGATTTGGACGCAGAAGCATTTTAATCACAGTACTATCTGCTGGTAGCGTTTGCTTCTTTTTAGCAACATTTTTTGAAACATCTGCTCTCGCCTTGTTTGTTCTTTTTACACTCGCTGGAATTTTTGTTGGTTCACTATTTTCACTTAGTATTTCTTATTTGGCAGACATTCTTCCCCGCTCATTGCTACCGACTGGAAATATTATGACCGGTGTAGCCTTTAGTATCGGAAGTATAACTGGGCCTTATTTAGGTGGTTTGTTCATCCAGCTTATTCCTGGTGTTTCCTTTTTTTATGTAATTGTAGCTATGTTATTATCCGTATTAGTAGCTACAATTTATAATAAAAACCTTGTAACAAGTTAAAAAGACACTCGAGAGTGTCTTTTTAAATGAATTTACTATACTTTTTTTCCAAACGATCCTGAGCAAATGATATCACCATACAAATAGGCCAGTATATTAGCGCGATTGTGATATACATTGTCATCGAATCAAAGGATCGACCTGCAACGATTTGTGCTTTCTGAAAAATTTCAGGTACAGTAATTACAGCAGCAAGCGAAGTAGCTTTCACAATATCCATAAACACATTGGTTAAAGGTGGAACTGCAATACGAGTTGCTTGTGGCAAAATGATTTTGCGCATTGTTTTCCAATAGCCAATATTCAGTGCCTTAGCAGATTCCCATTGTCCGCGATCAATACTGTTTAATGCTGATCGATTAATTTCTGCAATGTATGCCGCACTATTTAAGCCAAACCCAAGTGTTGCGGCAAGTACTGCTGATAGCTCAATCCCAATATATGGTAATCCGAAATACAGTATAAATAAAAATACCAAAATAGGCGTACCTCGCATAAACGAAATATACGTTCGAGCTGGATAGCGCCATAGTTTCGCTTCCGATCCCCTGGCCAATGCTAAAAACAATCCAATTACAAGGCCTAAAGCCATCCCGATTATAGATATCATTAACGTCAATGGGATGCCTTCTAATAGGAAAGGTAAGTTTTCCCATGCCAGTTCCGTGTCAAAGACCTTTTCTAGTTGAACGTCATTAAATTCAATATGAAACATGGTTATACACCTACAAATCTAATCCTTCAATTTCCCGAATTTCTCCTTCAGGTTGCTTCGAAACATCTTCGCCACCATAAAATTTCTTAGCTAGTTCAGTCAATGTTCCATCATCACGCATTTCTTTTAATGCTTGATTCATCTTTTCCACTAGTTTTGTAGCATCTTTATGAACTACAATCCCTTGTTTTGTCGGATGAAACTTTATATCTGGATGAATTTTGATATTAAACTGCGTAATAGCTTTAAGTGCTAATTTCTGTAGATAGTAATCATTAATTACAGTATCCGTTCGCCCATTATGAACATCTTGAAGATATACATCATTGGAAACGTTACTATAAGTAACAACTTCCGCTCCAAAATGGCGTGCAATATCACTGAAAACTGTAGTTGCACCACCACCTGCCTTTTTCCCTTTTAAATCCTCTAACGTTTCAATTCCAGACAAATCTTCTGAACGAACAATTAAAGAAGTAAATGAATACTTATAAGGGTCGGTGAAAGCAAATTGTTCCATGCGTTTATCAGTAATTTCAATATCATTGATTGCCACATCAATTCGGTTACTATTTACTGCTGCAAGTAAACCATCAATCCCTATTGTTTCAAATGTTACTTTTAAATCTAATCGTTTTGCTATCTCACGGATTACTTCAGCATCGTAGCCTGTTAACTCATCTGAACCTTCCGGATAATACGATGCAGCGAAAAGTGTACCAGATGTCCCAACAACCAGTTCTCCTGCTTCTTGTATTTCTTTCCACTTACCGCCATCTGCTTTATCATTATTCTTTTTCGATTCACTCTCTGGGGAATCACCACACGCAGCTAAAATGAATAATAAAGCTACCATTAAAAATGTAAAATGCTTCATATATATTCGCACCCTTCTATTGTTATAGTAATAAATTCATAATGATTGTAACAGTTTAATTAGCTTTATACAAAGAAAATACAAGCTGTTTAATTAGAAAATATTATCTGTATTATTTTACTAAAAAATATTCATTGACTTTATTTTCTCTAATGATAATATAATAATTAATATTTAATTATAATAATTATTAATAACAAAAATCATTATCACTTACTGGGAGGGTTACAAAATGTCTACTAACTTGGAAACATTAACTCGTACTGGCGAAAAAAAATTATTTCATCTATTTAAGGCTGTATCGTTTCAAAAAGTTTATGAACACAAAGAATTAATTGCAGCAATGATAAGTGGGGTAATCATTTTAACTACTTGGCTTATTGCTGATTATATAGAACACCCTCTATGGATTATCCTTCATCTTCTTGCCTTTTCAATTGGCGGCTATGCAAAGGCAAAAGAAGGCATTGAAGAAACCATTGCAAATAAGGAATTAAACGTTGAGATGTTAATGGTATTTGCAGCGGTTGGCTCTGCCGCCATAGGGTATTGGACTGAAGGTGCAATTCTGATTTTCATTTTCGCATTATCTGGCGCACTTGAAACCTATACCATGAACAAAAGTAAGAAAGAAATTTCTTCTTTGATGGATTTGCAGCCCGAAACTGCCCTTCTTCTAACAAACGGGTTAGAAAAAGTGGTAGCTGTTTCACATTTGGCAATTGGCGATACAATTTTAGTTAAAGCAGGCGAACGTATCCCAGCAGACGGCATAATTATTAAAGGGATAACTTCGATTAACGAAAGTGCAATAACTGGTGAGTCTATTCCAGTAAGTAAACAAAAAAGTAATGAAGTTTTTGCTGGTACAGTAGCAGTTGACGGTTCAATCCATATCCAACTTTCAAAATCAACTGATCAAACCTTATTTCAAAAAGTGATCGATCTTGTCCAATCCGCACAAGAGGAAAAATCTCCTTCCCAGCTTTTTATAGAAAAGTTTGAAGGAACATATGTAAAAGCCGTTCTAATTGCTGTTTTAATCATGATGTTTCTTCCTTCTCTTTTGTTTGGATGGACGTTAACAGAAAGTATATATCGTGCCATGATATTACTTGTAGTTGCTTCGCCTTGTGCGCTTGTTGCGTCGATTATGCCAGCCACTTTATCTGCGATTTCTAAAGGCGCAAAAAACGGTGTCCTTTTTAAAGGTGGCGTAAACATAGAGAATTTAAGCCATATCAAAGCTATTGCATTTGACAAAACTGGTACACTGACGAATGGTAAACCAGTTGTCACAGAAACATACTTTAAAACCCAAAAAGATGAAAACTCTATTTTAGAAGTTATTGGAGCAATTGAAAATGAATCCTTACATCCCTTGGCAGAGGCAATTTCAAATTATAGTAAACAACAGCTTGATATTAACAGTTTTACTATTGCTGTCACGCAACATAAAACAATAAGCGGAAACGGTGTCGTTGCCACTGTTGATAATGATACGTGGATGATTGGGAAAACAGGATTTGTTGGTGAAAACGAATCAAACGAATTTCAAAATGGTGTAGCAAACAAACTGGCTTCAGAAGGTAAATCAATTGTTTTTGTAAAAAAAAATAATGAACTCGTTGCTTTGTTGGCACTAAGGGATACAATTAGAAAAGAAGCCAAACAGGCAATTAAACAGTTAAAAAAACGAAATATATTTACCGTTATGCTTACTGGAGATAATGACATAACTGCTAAGGCAATTGCAACTGAAGCAGGAATTGATGATTATATAGCTAGTTGTTTACCAGAAGAAAAAGTAAATCATGTTAAAGACCTGAGAAGGAAGTACGAGCATGTAGCTATGGTCGGGGATGGAATCAACGATGCTCCTGCATTAGCAACTGCAAATGTTGGGATCGCAATGGGAGAAGGTACAGATGTTGCATTAGAAACAGCGGATGTAGTATTGATGAAAAATGATTTGCCTAAAATAGCAAATGCCTTCGAATTATCCAAGCAAATGAACAGGGTTGTCAAACAAAACATTGTATTTTCCTTAAGTATTATTGGTTTGTTGATTGCATCCAATCTTTTTCAAGTACTTGATTTACCACTTGGAGTAATCGGCCACGAAGGAAGTACAATCTTAGTGATTTTAAATGGACTGCGTCTACTTAAATAAGAAATGGTCCATGGTGTTCGATCAAATACCATGGACCATGTTTCTATGTTTCAAGCCTGCCAACACGCCTGTGTTTAATAATGGCGTTAATGACACCACCAGTAATGATGATAATTCCTGACAAATAAAACCAGATCATTAATGTAATGACAGTTCCCAGACTTCCATACGTTGCAGAATAGCTTCCACTTCCAATGGTACTTATATAATAAGAAAAGGCCAATGACACTAATTGCCAGCCAATTGTTGCAAATACAGCACCCCAGATAGCATCTTTATATAAAATCTTTTGATTTGGAGCCAATTTGTAAAGTGCTAAAAGTACGATTAAAAACACAATGGATGATATAACCCACCGTAATGTTTCCCAGACTTGTATGAAGTTTGATGACCATCCAAGAAATGAGAACAGGTAATCTCCAATCATCTTTCCAAAAATGGGTAATAAAAACGCTATACCAATCACTACCACCATTGCAATGGTTAATACGATAGCGATCAGTCTGGATGTTATAAATGATCGATCCTCATCCACTTCATATGCCCCATTAAAACCCTTCATAATTGCGTTAATACCTGCAGAAGCTGACCAAATGGTGCCTATAATACCTACGGACAGTAAACCACCATTTTGATCACTGGACAACTGATTAATATTAGTCGAAATTAAGTCCATTATTTCACCTGGTGCATAAACACTAATAAAAGAAATTACTCTTTCGGTATCTATTGGTAAATATCCAATTAGTGTTACTAAAAACAGCAAAAAGGGGAATAAGGATAGCAACAAGAAATAGGCAAGTTGTGCTGCCATACCAAATACATCTACTTCAGTTATCTTTTGAAAAAGTTGTTTTGAAAACGTAACAGCTTTTTTCATTATCCATCCCCCTCGTTTAAATCCCTACTAGTGTATGTTCAGAAAGGAGGATAAAAATGACCGTCATCAGATAAGAACGCAACTTCCTCGAAAATAAAAAACGATTTTCTTCGTGCGATGCTTTTTCAGGTAGCTTTCCTTATCCTGTTGCAACACCGATACTAGCACGTCCTGTGCGTCGAAAGTTCGAGTCAGCGTAGCTTGAACGTATGCTATTAATACGTGAGCAAACGAAGAAATTCGATGCGTCATTTTTACCGGACTTTTTGAACAACCTCTACTACTTATTCTTCGTTTGATTCAATTCTTTTTAAACTTTCATCTTTTTTATTTTGTATTTTATCAATAGTTTGCTCCACCTGCTCCAATGTATTAATTGCAGTATCAGCACTCGTATTGAATGTATCATTGAATTGATTACAGGTAACACGAGCCTTCCGCACAGCTTCTGAAGGGTGCTTCAGATAATAATTGGTTTTCCTTTTTGTGTTGAAATATTGCATTTTTGTTTTAGAGCGTGTCTCCCGATCAAAAAGGGTTGTTAATCCTCCTACTAGTGCACCAATTATTATTCCATATACTAATTTGTTATTCTGCATGTTTGTCTCTCCTCTACTGTTATATGCTGGGTGTTTTCCAATAGTCTCATTTGATAAAGTTCTAAGTACCACTTAATACTTTATCATAACCTGTACACATGAACCATTTTATTTCTATCTTACTTTTTCCCTCATAAGCAATAAATAAACTAACATTTTTACGAATGTAACTAAAAAACATAAAAATTTCTCTTGACTTTTCCGTTGAATTTTCGGAATATTTACTATAGGCATACACTCAAAAAATGGTTAAAGGAGGAGAAACATGGAAGAAATCATTAGTAATATAAGTAGTTTTGTATGGGGACCACCAACACTTATTTTAATTGTTGGAACAGGATTATACCTAACAATAAGGTTAGCTTTTCTACAATTTCGTACCCTTCCTTACGCTTTACGATTAGCGTTTAGTCCTAAACGACAGGACAAAGCTTCTAAAGGGGACATTAGTCACTATGAGGCTCTTACTACCGCCATGGCTGCCACAATTGGAACAGGTAATATTGTTGGTGTGGCCACAGCTGTTGTACTCGGTGGTCCTGGTGCCGTTTTTTGGATGTGGATCAGTGCATTCTTTGGAATGGCAACCAAGTATGCGGAGGCACTTCTTGCAGTTAAATACCGTGTGGTCAATAGTCGCGGTGAAATGTCTGGTGGCCCGATGTATTACTTAGAACGCGGTTTAAAGGCAAAATGGCTTGGTGTTACCTTTGCTGTTTTTGGTTCTATAGCAGCTTTTGGTATTGGGAATATGGTTCAGTCAAATTCTGTTTCTGATGCACTTCAGCGCTCATTTAGTGTACCTACGTGGGTAACTGGAATTATACTTACTCTTTTAACTGGGTTAGTTATTTTAGGTGGAATAAAAAGTATAGGTCGTGTAACAGCAATTTTTGTTCCTGTAATGGCTTTATTTTATGTTATAGGTGGTTTAGTTATTATTGTTATGAATTTAGATATTGTACCAAGTGCCATTGCCTTGATCTTTAATGATGCATTTACAGGTAGTGCCATCGGTGGTGGTATCTTAGGTACTGTAATTCGATACGGTGTAGCCAGAGGGGTTTTCTCTAACGAGGCCGGACTCGGATCAGCACCTATTGCGGCGGCGGCAGCAAAAACAGACTATCCTGGTCGCCAGGCTCTTGTATCCATGACACAGGTATTTATTGATACAATTATCGTTTGTTCCATTACTGGAATAACGATTGTCATGGCAGATATGTACACTGGTTCTACATTAAATGGTGGAGATCTCACAGCGGCATCATTTGCGTTTTTCTTAGGTGATACTGGTAGCTATATTGTTACTATTGGCATTGTACTATTTGCTTTCTCGACGCTTGTTGGTTGGTCCTATTACGGAGAAAAGTGCTTCAGTTATCTGTTTAATGACAAGGCGGTACCAATTTATCGTGTTGTATTTGTATTAGTCGTATTTTACGGCGCTATTGAGCAGTTGGGTATTGTTTGGGGCATTGCCGACATTATGAATGCACTTATGGCGATTCCAAACTTAATCGGATTACTTGGACTCTCAGGTGTCGTAGTTTACGAAACAAAGAAATTTATAAAAGTAGCAAAAGAAGAAGAAAAAGAACGAAAACGAGCAAAAGCAGCATAGAAGTATAGTAAAGCGGAGGCGACTGGTCAGCGACGTACAAATAGATAGGAATGTGAAAGTACGTCGATCTTTACGTACATTCATCAGGACTAACTATTTGCTAGTCGCTAGGAGCCGCAGCTGGATCAAAAAAAGCGCAGGCGACTGGTCAGAAGCGGACGCAAATGAAAAGGAGCGAGGTACCATTTTTCTCTGGTGCTCGCTCCTTTTATTTTATTAATGGCTCAATACATGCAGAATCATTGTTTTTCGCTGAATTTACATAACTTGAAACATTATGTGCTTTAAGATCATCAACTTGTATCGACTGTAAAAATTTGTGTGCTGAACTAGGATCCATCTCATTTGGTGCAATCCATTCATCTTCTTTATCTTTAGGAAGAATAATTGGCATCCGGTGGTGTACACCTTGCATAAAATCATTTGCCTCTTTTGTTAAAATTGTACATGTAAAAAGATTTCGTTCATCATCTTGCCATTTATCCCATAACCCTGCAAACGCGAATAGTTTACGATCCCCTAATTGAATTCGCTTCGGTTGTTTTGTCTGGTCAGTTTTTTTCCATTCATAAAAACTATCTGCAATTATTAAACACCTTTTACGCCTTAATAACGTTTTGAAGCTTGGTTTTTGATGAACAGTTTCACTTCTGGCATTAATCATTTTATAGCCAATCTTTTCGTCGTTTGACCATGAAGGAACAAGCCCCCATTTCAAATATCCCGCCCGCTTCCCTTTTCCATCATTAATGACTGCAAGTACGTTTTGACCTGGCGCAATATTATAGCTTGAAGTATATGATTCAATCGAGTAGTTTATACCAAATTCCTTTAAAATCTCAACTTCTTCCCTAAGCAGTGTATACCTACCACACATCTAATCACCTCTGTTTAAAAAATGCTTAAATCCCATTGTTTCGCAATATGACGTAATAAGCGGATACCCGCGATACTATTACCTTTATCATCAAGCGCTGGTCCATAAACACCTATTCCACAACCTTCTAAAAACGGTAGTTCCTCTTCGCGTACACGTGGAGGAGCAGCTGCAATGATTCCACCAGATACACCACTTTTTGCCGGTATCCCTACATATGTTGCAAATTTTCCAGATGCATCGTACATTCCACAAGTTAACATTAGCGCTTTGGAAATCCGTGCTTCCTGCCTTGGGATTACTTCTTCTTGTGTATCAGGATTGACCCCGTCATTGGCAAGGATCATACCAATTCTAGCAAGGTCATCCACAGTAATTTCAATCGAACATTGCTTAAAATAGGTGTCCAGCGTTACATCTAAATCTGATTCAAGAAAGTTTGTTTCAAGCAGGTAGTACCCAATTGCTTTATTCCGTGTAGATGATAGCTTCTCTGATAGATATACATCTTTATTAATTTTCGGGCGATACCCGATCATTTTTTCTAATAGGTCTAGTATAGGGGCAATTTTCTCTTCAGAGGTCTCCCCTTCAAGAATCGAGGTAACCGTTATCGCTCCTGCATTAATTAATGGGTTAAACGGTTTTTTGAGTTGCTTCATCTCCAGGTGCATGATTGAATTGAAAGCTTCTCCAGCAGGTTCAACGTCAACCCGGTCAAGCATATATGCAATACCGCGCTCAATACACCCAACAATAAAACTGATGATTTTTGAAATACTTTGTAAGGTAAATGGTATTCCAACATCTCCTGATCGAATTGCCATCCCATTTTTCCCTAAAATGGTTATACCTAAATGGTCTTGATTTGCTTCAGCCAAAATCGGGATATACGAGGCAACCTTCCCATCACTTGTGTGTTTTCGATAAAAGGAAACCCAGTCATCCACATAATTTTGTAACCACTCTTGACTTAATTCTGTATTCCAGTTAGCAGCACCTTGTACCATACGTATCACCTCTTCTATATTAGATTATGATGGTCTAATCCATACACATTTAAACGGTTGTATAGCACCCAAGTTAGATAAATGAACGGTACTTCTTATATTAGAAGTGTCATGCAGAAAAGGAAACTAAAACGATTCCAATTGCATTTTAAACAAACAAATCCCCCGATTAATTCGCCTGAATAATCGAGGGTGCTTTATAAAAGTTTTTATACTACTTAACTATGCCCCATTTGTTGTAGTGACTTTTCAATACTTGACTGTGCAGCAATAGCTAGATCACTATGTTTTTTTTCTTGATAGTCATTTGGATAAATTGGATCAAGAATAGTCATATATATGGTTGAACCTTTCACTCTTCCGTTACCCTCTTCAAGCATTTGATAGGTCCCATTTATCGCAATTGGCACAATAGGGACATTTGCCTTTGTTGCTAGTCGTAGGCTCCCAGATTTAAATGTATTCAGGTTGCTTCCCCGGCTTCTTGTACCTTCAGGAAAAACAACGAGGGAATGGCCTTTCTTTAAGTTTTCAATCCCTTGATTTATTGCTCGAACGGACTGCCTACGATCAGAACGGTCAATAAACACACCATGCATGAGACCCATCCAAGAACTTACAATAGGGATTTTTTCCACTTCTTTTTTTGCAATAAATCCAAGTGGTTTTCCGACATACCCGATTAAAGCAAGAATATCAAACAGTCCTTGATGGTTAGCGACAAATAACACCGCTTCATCTGGAAGCTTTTCTTGACCAGATACATGAACATCTGTCCCAGTGCTTTTAATTACTTTTTGGGAAACCCATTTTGGCGCTTCAAATAATTCTTGTTGTGCTTGTTTACTATCTTGGTTGAAAAGCTTTCGACCTTTATGTAATTTCAGACCACTCCTTAGAACAGTGATAATTGCACAAAAATAGATCCATAAACTTCGAATCATAAAAAACACCTCCTATTCCATTATACGATGGTTGATGCAATTTTTACACAAAAAAAGAGACTAGCAAGTGCTAATCTCTACATTTAAACCTATTATTTCCTATTTTCCGATGAATTGTTGTGTCCAGTAGTTACCATCTGCAACATAACCTACACCAATATGCGTGAATTTTTCGCTTAAAATGTTTGCACGGTGTCCATCACTATTCATCCAACCATTTACCACTTGTTCTGGTGTGGTTTGTCCTCTTGCAATGTTTTCTCCGGCACTACGGTAATCGATACCATAGCTTTTCATCATGTCAAATGGTGACCCGTAAGTTGGGCTATTATGAGAAAAATAATTATTTGCTGACATGTCACGTGATTTTTCGCGTGCTACTTTGCTTAACTCAACGTCAACTTTTAACGGATTCAAGCCGCGTTCTACACGTTCATTATTCGTTAATTCTACTACTTGTTGTTCGAAAGCACTTAACTGACTTGATTGAGCTTGTGTTTGTTGCTCTTGTTCTTTAGCTGGCTGTTGTTGAGCAGGTGCCTCAGCTTTTGCTGGTGCTTCTTGCTTTGGTTCAGCCTTTGCCGGTGCTTCTTCTTTTGGCTCTTCTGTTTTAGGAGCATCTTGTTTTTGTTCTTCTTGTTTAGGAGCTTCCTGCTTTTGTTCTTCTTGTTTAGGAGCTTCCTGCTTCTGAGCTGGTTGTTCTGTAGCTTGTTCTTTTTCTTCAGTATTCTTTACTGGTTCTGCAGGCTTAACATTTTTCAAATTCACTTGGTAGTTTGCAAGGGTGTTTTGCAAAAAGTCATTTAAATTACCATCTAAATTTGAAAAAGTCTTCGCGTTAATAGAATAGTAGACTTTGTATTGGTTTTGCTGTTTCTGACTATGATCTGCATTTGCTGATGCATCAACAGTATTTGTAAAGGCACCACCAATTAGTAATGCTGTAGACATTGCAGTTACGATACTAATTTTCTTGAACATATTTTGAACATCTCCTTAAGCTGTGTTTTTTGCTGCAAAATAATCATAGCATGGGATTCTTGTAATAATTTTGGAAAGCCCTTCCATAAGAGTTTGGTTAACTGATAGATTTGTATAAATCCTTTGTAGTAAAGGTTTTCTATGAGACCTAAATAAGCCTTTTTTGGAAAAAGTTCAATTTAGTGGCATAATCTACTAAAAAAACATACTTGACATCATTTTATTTTCTGAAAAATATTACAACCTCTCTTCATTTGTAACAAAAATGATAAATTAGATGTTAAACGAAAAAAGGCTATATAATCTTGTTCGTGATTCATTGAAACCCTTACTATATAAGGAAATTATGGTTTACTTCCTCTATGTAATGTATCAAAATCCAAAATCTGTAAAGCACTTACCTACCCCCACAAATCATGTTATAGTATAGAAATGCTATAATTGAAAACTGTCATCATTGGAGGAGCTAAAATGTTATCTAATGCAGAAATTGGTATTGACCTAGGTACTGCTAATATACTTATTTATTCAAAGACAAAAGGAATTGTTTTAAACGAGCCATCTGTAGTGGCCATTGATATTAACACGAAAAATGTCGTTGCGGTTGGAACAGAAGCAAAAGAAATGGTTGGTAAAACACCACAGAACATCGTCCCCATTCGCCCGCTAAGGGATGGAGTAATAGCTGATTACGATGTTACCGCACAAATGTTAAAGGAATTTTTGAAAAAGGTAAGTAAAAAAATGGGACTTTCCATGCGTAAACCAACAGTAGTTGTGTGTACACCTTCTGGAAGTACTTCAGTTGAAAGAAGAGCCATTCACAACGCAGTAACAAGTTATGGTGCTAAACATGTACATTTAATAGAAGAACCTGTTGCAGCTGCGATTGGTGCAGACCTACCAGTAGATGAACCGATTGCGAACGTTATCGTTGATATTGGCGGGGGTACATCTGAAGTCGGCATCATTTCTTTTGGTGGTGTTGTTTCTTGTAATTCTGTACGCACTGGCGGAGATAAAATGGATGAAGAAATCATTCAGTATATCCGTAAAAACTATAATATTTTAATCGGTGAAAGAACTGCAGAAAATATTAAAATTGAAATTGGATATGCAAATGCAGATCATAAAGAGGATACTATGGAAGTTCGCGGCAGAGATATGGTAACTGGTTTACCAAAAACAATCACTGTTTCTTCTACAGAAATCCATTCTGCATTAAAGGAATCGCTTGAACAAATTTTAGAAACCATCCGTGCGACACTAGAAAATTGTCCTCCAGAGCTAAGTGGTGACATTGTTGATCGTGGTATCGTTTTGACTGGTGGTGGTGCATTATTAAACGGAATGAGAGATTGGCTAGCAAAAGAAATCATCGTACCGGTACACATTGCCCCGAACCCTCTTGAATCAGTGGCAATCGGAACAGGCCGTGCACTTAAGATGATTACCAAACTACAAAAAGCCGCTAAGTAGAAAGAAAAGCGTAGTGGGCTTGCTCAGCGACGACAAGCGTAGTCAAAAGACCGTAGAGCACACGGTCTTTCGTGCTCGGAGTGTCTATTGACTACGTCTCGAGTCGCTAGCCCACGTAGCTAGACAGAAAGAAAAGCGAAGGCGACTGGTTAGCGACGTACAAATAGATAGGACTGTGAAAGTACGGTGAACTGTCCGTACATTCATCAGGACTAACTATTTGCTAGTCGCTAGGAGCCGTAGCTAGACAGGAAGAAAAGCTGAGGCGCCCGTTTATTGGCGTATGATCTGTGCCCACGGATCAAGAAAAGCTGCGTTTAGATTGCCAATCGGCCGATATATCGAGAAAATGGCAGTTATATGAAAATATCAGCGGTTATATCGTCATAACGGCCGATATATATTTGTAACAGCCGATATATTCAGTAATCAGCGGATATCCAGGCTGAACACTTCTCCTTTTTCCAAAACGCATAGCAATGAATAGTATTTTCGAAGCTGAATTCCATCAAAGGATTCAGCTTTTTTAAAATAAACATTTACATATAATTCTGAATATATTAGAATAGTAATTAGTAAGATTCATGTTAAAACGCAAAAACGTTTATATCACATGATCTGCGTCAATTAATTCGAACGAAAAAGCGAAGGCGATTAATCTGGGGTACACGCACAAGGAACCGTTGAGTGATTGCTCTTTGCACGTGTAGTGTTCATGTCGCAAACCCCGATGAGCTACAGCTAGATGACTGTCTAATCTGTTTACATACCCATTCCAGGTAAGTTCCAGCAGATAATGAGCCAGTTCAAGTTGACTTACAGCACGACTGTGGTCAGTTTGAATTGGCTTTTTTTAATTGAATGGAGAGGAGTGATTTTTTGGCTGGTGCATTGGAACATATCAAAGTTCTCGATTTGTCGCGTGTGCTTGCAGGCCCATACTGTACGA
This sequence comes from Virgibacillus carmonensis, assembly GCF_057836705.1. NCBI lineage: Bacteria > Bacillati > Bacillota > Bacilli > Caryophanales > Bacillaceae > Virgibacillus > Virgibacillus carmonensis. Next base: position 50,845 of record NZ_JBYQFJ010000007.1, read on the forward strand.
TGATTTTAGGTGACCTTGGTGCTGAAATAATTAAAGTAGAAGCCCCAGAAGGCAGTGATGACACCCGCAAATGGGGGCCACCATTCCAGAATGATGTAAGCGCCTATTACTTGTGTGCAAACCGAAACAAAAAAAGTATTACAGTCGACCTGAAATCCCAAGAAGGCATTGAGACGATTAAAAAGCTTGCATCTGAAAGCGATGTCATTCTTCACAATTTCAAATCAGGTACGATGGATCGTTTTGGATTAGACTATCAAGCTCTCACTGAAATAAACCCTGAAATTGTTTATTGTTCGATAACAGGGTTTGGTGAAACTGGTCCATACCAAACAATGCCTGGCTATGATTTTATCATCCAGGCGATGAGTGGATTAATGAGTATCACTGGTGACGATCAATCAGGTCCACAAAAGTTCGGTGTTGCAATAACCGATATTTTAACCGGGTTATATGCTTGTATTGGTATTCAAGGTGCACTACTTGAACGAACGATATCTGGAAAAGGTCAAAAGCTGGACATTTCGCTTTACGATTCAGCTGTCAGCTCTCTTGTTAACATCGGTAGTAATTATCTGATGTCCGGCAAAATTCCTACAGCACTTGGAAATAATCATGCCAATATTGTGCCTTATCAAACATTCGAAACAAACGACGGGCAAATGGTGGTCGCAGTCGGGAACGACAAGCAGTATAAAGCGTTATGTACCATTTTAGAAAGACCTGAACTTGCTGATGACGATCGATTTGAAACAAATTCTGATCGGGTGGGAAATCGTGAGGTATTAACTCCACTACTGCAACAAGCTTTTCATAGACAGTCAACAGCTATCTGGCAAACAAAGTGTCAGGAAAAAGGTATCCCTTGTGGGCCCATTCAAAATATCGAGGAAGTGACAAAAGACCCACAGCTTCAAGTAAGAGAAATGTTTATCGACTTTGAGCATCCCACTGCAGGAAAGGTAAAAATGGTAGGGAGCCCGCTTAAGCTTTCACGGACGCCAGTACAATATAAACAGCACCCGCCTAATGTTGGTGAGCACACAGATGAAATTCTTGCACGTTTTACTAGATAAACTCTTACCTGATTTTACTAACAAATAGTACTTTTTTTAAATAAAAAATAATAATATGGAGATGATCAAATGAATTTTGAATACACGGAAGAACAAAAAATGCTTCGAAATACAGTTCGTAACTTTGTAGATAAAGAAATCATGCCACACATAGCTGAGTGGGACCGAACAGGAAAGGCTGACCCTTCTGTGATGAATAAGCTTTCAGATCTTGGATTAATGGGGGTTTGTATTCCCGAAGAGTATGGTGGTAGCGGAATGGACTATAATTCACTTGCCATCGTTTGCGAGGAATTAGAGCGTGGTGACACAGCTTTTCGTACAGCTGTTTCGGTACATACCGGATTAAATAGTATGTCTATCCTTCAATGGGGTAATGAAGATCAGAAACAAAAATACCTCGTCCCACAGGCAAAAGGTGAAAAAGTCGGTGCATTTGGCTTAACAGAGCCTGGTGCTGGATCTGATGTTGCATCCTTAAATTCAACAGCTACAAAAGATGGCGAATATTATCATTTGAATGGCCAAAAAACATGGATTTCATTGTGTGATTCTGCTGATCATTTCTTGGTTTTTGCCTATACTGATAAATCGAAAAAGCATAATGGCATATCGGCATTCATTGTTGAGCGTACTTGGGAAGGATTTTCATCAAAGGCCACAAAAGGTAAACATGGAATTCGAGCTGGAAATACTGGCGAAATATTTTTTGACAATGTAAAGGTTCCAAAAGAAAACCTGCTTGGCAAAGAAGGAGAAGGCTTTAAAATTGCAATGGCATCACTAGATAATGGTCGTTTTACAGTTGCTGCTGGAGCATGCGGGCAAATTATGGCATGTATTGAAGCTAGTGTTGATTACTGTCATGAACGCGAAACGTTTGGAAAAGAAATTGGCCGCCATCAGCTAGTGCAACAAATGGTTGCTAAGATGGAAGCTGGACTGCAAATGAGTCGATTACTCGTATACCGCGCTGGTGAACTAAAAAATCAAGGAAAACGAAATACCCGTGAAACATCTCTGGCGAAATGGCAAGCTTGTGACTTTGCTAACAAAGCAGCTGATGATGCAGTGCAGATTCACGGTGCTTATGGTTATTCGGATGAATACCCTGTTGAACGTTATTTGCGTAACTCCAAAGCACCTGTTATCTATGAAGGAACACGTGAGATTCACACGGTTATGCAGGCAGAATATGTTCTCGGTTACCGAAAAGATAAACAATTAAACAATATGTTGCCTGCATGGGAGTAGGAAAAGCGAAGGCGACTGATGAGAAGCGATCGCGTAAGCAAGGAATCTTAAAGCACATGGTTTTAGTGCTCGGAGTGTTCATTGCTTATAACGGCAGCTTCTAGGTGTCACAGCTAGACAAGAATATCGAGGGGGATAACGAATGATTAAAAAATATATCGATAGTATTTTTATAAATGGAACCTGGCAAGGTGCTGATACAAAGGAAACAGAAACAATTTACAATCCCGCTACACTTGAACCAATAAGTGAAATATCATATGGGGGGAAAGCAGAAACAAAAAAGGCTATTCAGGGAGCTTCAGAAGCTTTTAAAACTTGGGGACAAACAACAGGACGTGAACGATCACGAATTTTATACAAAGCGTCACAAATCATGTTAGAAGAAGCAGATCGACTTGGTGAAATTTTGACAACTGAGCAAGGAAAACCATTAAAAGAAGCAATTGGCGAGGTCAAAGGTGCAGCCAACTTCCTATTATGGTATGCAGAGGAAGCAAGCCGTGGATATGGTGAGTTAATCCCTTCATCCGTTAAATCCAAACGGCTAATGGTTATACCTCAGCCTATTGGTGTTATTGGGGCGATTACACCTTGGAATTTTCCAGCATCTATGATCACAAGAAAAATTGGTCCTGCACTTGCAGCGGGGTGTACAGTTGTACTTAAACCTTCACCAGAAACACCAATATCAGCTATCGAAATAGTGAAGATACTGGAACAAGCCGGCTTGCCAAAAGGCGTCGTGAATCTTGTTACAGGTGATGCGCAAACAATTGGTCAGACAATGCTATCCGATAAAGAGGTGCGTTTAATTACCTTCACTGGATCAACTAAAGTCGGAAAATATTTAATGCGTGAAAGTGCCGATCATGTAAAAAAACTATCCTTAGAGCTTGGTGGCCACGCCCCGATAATTGTGTTTGATGATGCAGATATTGAAAAAGCTGCGACTCTCACGTTGGGAAGCAAGTTCCGTAATAACGGCCAAACCTGCATTTGCGCCAACCGCTTATATGTGCATGAATCTATTAAAGAAAAATTTACAAATAGGCTTGCAGATAAAGTTAAAGAATTACAAATTGGTAATGGTCTAACAGGAGACACGGATCTTGGACCATTAATCAATGAAAATGCTGCAAAAAAGGTTCAAGCACATTTAGATGATGCAGTTGAAAAAGGTGCAAACATTATTACTGGTGGATGTAGATGGAAAGGCGAGTTTGATGGTTATTTCTATCAGCCTACTGTCCTATCTGATATCACTGATGACATGATAATCATGAATGAAGAAACATTTGGTCCTGTTATCCCTATTCAAACATTTACAGATGAGGATTCCGTCATTCGTAAAGCGAACAATACCGATTATGGATTAGCCGCGTATATTTTCACAGAAAAAACGAGTGTTGCCTTACGAGTATCAGAACGATTAGACTACGGAATTGTTGGTGTAAATGATGTATTCCCATCACTTCCAGAAACTCCATTTGGCGGAATCAAACAATCTGGTATGGGTAAAGAAGGCGGCCACCATGGGATGCAAGAGTTCTTAGAAATGAAATTTATTTCGATTTCAATAGATTAGAGAGATGGGGAGCACGTGGACCTAATTTAATTTGGTTAACCAGAAAAGAATGTTCTGCCAATTAAATTGGTAGGACATTTTTATGTAACTGTATCTTTTTTTATATGTGTATATTGCTCGTATTGCTTGTACAAATCCTTCAATGCTGATATCAGTGCGTTTCCAGCCTTTCCTAAGTAATGTAAGCGAATTTCTTCCACTGGATCCTCAATGCCATCCTGTAAGCTATGGCCACGCAATAATTGCTGCACAAACTCTCGACCGTGAAGCGTAGCCAAAGTGCAGCTTGCGGTTACAATCACACCATACTTTTTATCAACTTCAGCTGTTATGGTTAATGTATCATATATACTTTTTGCTGCCATACCTGAAGGTAATTTTGCATGTCCAGCAACAAATACTGTATGCATCACTTTCTCTCCTCCCCTTGACTATGTAGTTTGAAAGCCAAGCTTTTTAGATATTTTCTCTGCACTTTTTCGCGTTTTCATTTTAATTTCTTGTAAATTTTCTCCTTCAAAATGGCTGGATAATCCACTAACTGTTAAGGCAGCAATGACTTGTCCTCTATAATTATATAAGGGATAGGAAATTCCTGTTGTCTCCAAGTCCTGTTCGCCAATACTGTAAGCATAACCCTCTTCACGGATGATGTCTAATTCTTCTTGAAGCTTCCTTTTATCAATTGTCCGATGCTCATCGATTGCATAAAGTACAGCATCACCCAGAATCTCTATTTGCTTCGCTTTTTCCATAAATGCTAGTAATAACTTGGGGCCAGACCCAATATAAAGTGGCGAGCTCTTACCGATTCTTGTATATAAACGGATAGCTCGTGTACTATCAACCTTCTCTATATACGTTGCTTCTTTTTGATTTGCAATTACAATATGGATTACTTCATTGATATCTTGCGCTAATTCTTCCATTAATGGTAACGCTATTTCCCTTATTTCTAGTTGATTTGTAACCAAATGTCCGAGTTCTAACAATTTCAGGCCCAGCCTATACCGACTGTCTTGATCGTTCTCCTTTGCTTTTTGTAAAAATCCACATTCCACTAGTGAAGCCAAATGTCTATACGCGGTTGGTTTAGGCAGATTAGCTCGGAGTGCAATTTCCCTTAAAGATAATTCCTGTATGTCCTCGGTAAATAAATCAAGCAGTTTCAGTGCCTTGATTACGCTTTGATTCATTGTAATTACTCCTTAGTTGCTTATTAAGTTTGAAAACAACCCCCTTCCCATAACAAGTAGAGGGTTGCTTAATACACTTTGAGATTAATCGTTATTTCGATATATCAACGTTCGTTTCATGATATCAACACTCATTCGAGGATATCAACGCTCATTCCAGGATATCAACGCTCATTCCGGGATATCTACGCTCACTCCGGGATATCTACGCTCACTCCGGGATATCAACGTTCATTCCAGGATATCTACGTTCATTCCAGGATATCTACGCTCATTCCAGGATATCAGCGCTCGTTCCGGGATATCTACGCTCATTCCGGGATATCAACGCTCATTCCAGGATATCAACGCTCATTCCAGGATATCAACGCTCATTCCGGGATATCAACGCTCATCCATTTCACACGACACGTATACGCTTTGTTATATATTCACATGTGTTTTGGTATTGTTTGATTCATGGATTTTGACACCACGCTTAGCCATTTCCTTGATGTATTTATCGCCTGGAACAATTTGTTCTGGCGGATAAACACCTGGTTTGGCAATTGTACCATTTCCAATCATTTGTGCTACTACAGATATGGTGTTGGCTGTGGCCCGGGCCATAGCAGTTACATTATTATCGCGATCTTTAAATGTTGTCATTTCATAATCAAAAGTGGTTGGAATGCCGTCTTTTTCACCAGAAACTTTTACCCGTAAGAGAACAGCGTCATCTTTATCTTTTAAATCCACGATTGGATCAAGTACTTTTAATAATACTTCTCGAGGGCTTATTTTTTGCCCATTCAATTCTACTTCATAATCCATTCGAGTAAGGTTTAAATCCACTAATAGTTTAAACTTCTCAGCATGACCTGGGTAACGAATGGTTTTGTATTCTAGTGTGTCAATATCTGGATATGAGAGTGATAAGGTGGATGTACCTCCTGATGTATGAAATGCCTCTAGTGGACCAAATTTTTCAAAGTGAACCGTTTCTACTTCAGTCAATGATTCAACCTCTTGCTTGATACCATTTCGAACAATCAGCGATGGATCTGTATAATGATCAAACACACCTTCCATCGAAAATACGTGATTGTACTCAAAAGGTGGTTCAGGTCGAACAGGAATTCCTCCAACAAATAACTGGATAGATGTTAATTTATCAAGCTGTCCGGCCCCATGGCCTGATAAGATGTTGATCATTCCCGGCGCAACACCTAAATCAGGAATTAATGTGACACCCGCTGCTTTTGCTTCTTCTTGTAGCGCGAGAACTTTATCAGTCATATGACCAATGTGACCACCCAAGTCAACGGAACTAACGCCAACTTGGATAGCAGTCTTTGCAACAATTTCATTGAACGAATAAAACAATGCATTTATAATCACATCAAATTGGCTCATGTAATCTGCAAGGTCTGCGATGTCACTCGCATTTACCTGGTAAGCCGTTAATTTCGTGGAATCTAGTTGATCACAAACTGCCTGAGCACGCTTGATATCAATATCTGCTAAACCAACAGCAGTTACCCCCTCATTCATCGTTAAATCGCGAGCAGCTTCTTTCCCCATTAAACCGGAACCAAGTACACCTATCTTCATCCAAATCACTCCCTGTGTAAGATTTGAAAATTATTTTTCTATCTATTCCACGTCGATTTGAGCGCGCTGCAATTTCCCACTGTAATCAACGTAAACCGCTTTCCATTCAGTAAATACATCTAATGCTTGAACGCCAGAGTCACGGTGCCCGTTCCCAGTTCCTTTTGTACCACCGAATGGTAAATGAATCTCTGCTCCAGTTGTTCCTGCATTTACATAGACAATACCTGTGTCTAGGTCACGCTGCGCTTTAAACACTTGATTTACATCATTAGTAAAAATAGAACTAGAAAGTCCATATTCCACACTATTGTTAACTTCAACTGCTTCATCAAAGCTTTTAACTGGGATCAATGAAACTACAGGACCGAATATTTCTTCATATGCAATTCGCATATCAGGTTTAACGTTTGAAAATAACGTTGGGGCAAAATAATTTCCCTTTTGATGCTCTCCTTCGTCCATTACATAGCCACCTGCTAGTAATTCAGCGCCTTCTTCTCGACCAATTTCCATATACTTTTTAATTTTATCTATCCCAGCCTTATTAATAATAGGACCTACTTTAATAGATTCATCTAAACCATTGCCAATTGATAGTTTTTTCATTTCCTCGAGTAGCCTGATTTCTAATTCATCCTTGACCTTCTCATGGACAATTACTCGGCTGCACGCTGTACATCGCTGACCGCTTGTTCCAAAAGCACTCCAAAGAATACCTTCTACAGCTAACGTTAAATCTGCATCATCCATGACAATAACTGCATTCTTACCACCCATTTCAAGGGAAACCTTTTTCAGTTGCTGACCACATTGCGCAGCAATTTTACGCCCTGTATCATTGGATCCTGTAAACGAAATAACTCGTATTCCATCGTGGTTGACCATTGCATTTCCTACAGTCGAACCTGAACCAAATACGACGTTTACTACACCTTTAGGTAATCCCGCTTCTTCAAAAATCTTTGCGAGCTCAAAAGCCATAATCGGTGTTTCTGTTGCAGGCTTCCAAACTACACCGTTCCCTGCCACAATTGCTGGGAATGACTTCCACGTTGCGATTGCAATTGGAAAATTCCACGGGGTTATTAACCCAACTACTCCGATTGGTGCACGAACACTCATTGCAAACTTATCCTTTAACTCTGCTGGTGTCGTTTGCCCAAACATTCGGCGACCTTCACCCGCCATATAAAATGCCATATCAATTCCCTCTTGGACTTCTCCACGGGCTTCCTCGATTACTTTTCCGTTTTCCATTGTTAATAATTGGGAAAGGCGTTCTTTCCGCTCTTTCATAATGCTTCCTACACGGTATAAAACTTCAGCCCGCATTGGTGCCGGAACTAGTGCCCATTCCTTTTGTGCCTTTTTGGCTGCCTTCACTGCATCATCAACACTAGATGCGTCCGAAAGCGGAACTTCTACAACAGTTTCTCCTGTTGCTGGATTAATAACAGGGATGGTTTCCCCTTTCGCCTCAATCCATTCTCCACCGATATAGTTTGCTAGCTTTTTTACTGATAATAGTGTTTCTACCATGATGAATACCTCCTAAAAATTATTATCTATATAGGTTAATAGATTACTTTTCCGTGCGATCTCTCAATTGTTGTATCGTTGAAGAGACCGAGATGTTTTCTCCATCTGTTATTATTTCTATTACAGTTGGGCCTTGATTATGAAGCGCTTTGTCGAGCGCCTTTTCAAATTCACTAAGTGTCCAAACGGTATAACCATCTGCGCCAACACTGTTTGCTAGCTTACTAAAAGAAACGTCACCTAAGTTAGTAGCAATTACTTTTTCTGGATAATGAATCTCTTGATGCATTCGGATGGTTCCATACATATTATTATTAAATACAAGACTTATTACTGGTATCTGATATCTAACAGCGGTCTCAAGTTCCTGTACTGTCATCATAAATCCACCATCACCTGATAGAGAAACAACGGTTTTACTGCGATCTGCAAGTTGAACACCCAGTGCTGCCGGCATCCCATAACCCATCGCTCCCGATGTAGGTCCAACATAGGTGTTTGGTTTTGTAAATGGATAAAAGGAATGAAGCCATCCTGCAAAGTTACCCGCGTCATTTGTAAAAACCGCATCTTTTGGTAACCTTTTTTCTAACAAAGCCATGATTTGTTTATTGATCACATCATTACTTGTTACAGTTAGCTTACTAACCTGCTGATAGGCTGCTCTTCTTTCAGTTGCCCAAGCTGCCCATGAACCTGCAAACGATAATTCAGATAGTTTTGAGAGTGCCTCTCCGCTATCAGCCAAGATACCGATGTCAGGGGCATAAACCTTTCCAAGTGTTTCATAGTTTATATCAATATGAATCAACTTTTTGTCTGGCGTTATAATCTTATAATCCTGTGTTGTTACCTCAGATAATCTAGTTCCAAAAGCTAGTATGATATCTGCTTCCTTTACGGTTTGTAAGACTTCATTACTTGTTCCTAACCCTAAATGCCCACAATATAAGGCGTGGTTATTTGGAAAAACATCATGCCTTCTAAAAGCAGCTATTACCGGTATAGAAAACTTTTCGGCAAAGGCTACTAGTCGTTCTTCCGCCTTAGAAGATTTAACTCCACCTCCTGCAACAATTAACGGATTTGTTGCTTTGCTTAACATGCTCTCTACCCGCATTACCTCTTCTGTTGAAGGGGCAGGTTTCGGCTTAACAGTCGGTGGTCCAAAAGACATTTCCGCTTGAGCCGGAAGTACATTTTCTGGTAATGAAACGATTACAGGTCCCGGCCTTCCAGTTTGAGCGATACGAAAAGCACGTTGGACAAGTTCCGGCATACGCTCTGGATCATTCACTTCGACAGCCCATTTTGCAATGTGACCGAAATATTGATCTAAATCAACTTCTTGAAAGCCTTCTCTCCCCCTAAACTTACTATGTACCTGACCCAAGAATACAACCATAGGGGTGGAATCCTGATAGGCTGTGTGCACACCAATTGATAAATTTGCTGCACCAACACCTCGAGTTGCCATAACCACTCCAGGATTGAGCGTTGCTTTTGCATACCCCTCTGCCATAAAAGAGGCACCACCTTCATGCCTTGTCGAAATAACTTCAATCGGTTCCGCATCATGCAAAGCATCGAGTAGTGGCAAATAGCTTTCACCGGGTACACAAAATACATGTTTTATATCTTCTAACTTCATACATGTAACAATTGCTTGTGCTGCCGTCATTTTGACTTTCTTTTGCAAAGATGTGTTTACAACCAATTTAATTCACCTCATCCTTAGAAAACTGGCATTCGCCAAGCCTTTGGGCGAATGCCTTAGTTGCACTTATGCAGAAAGAAATATGGATATACTTTCTTTACTGCCAAGACATGCTTTTGATTCGCTTAATTACCTCACCTAATCGATCAGTTGTGACAGATAACGAAATACGGATATAGCCTTCCCCCGCTGTTCCAAATGCAGAGCCAGGCGTGACAATAACGCCTGCTCTGTCAAGCATCTGGTTAGCAAATGAAGCGGATGTATATCCTTTTGGAACTTTTGCCCATAGAAATATAGTCCCTTTAGGTTTTTCAGCTTCCAACCCTACTTTGTTTAATGCTTCGTGTAGTTTTTCCATTCGTTCTTGGTATATCTTATTATTCTTCTCAACTGCTTTTAAATCACTTTTCAACGCTGTTGCTGCTGCCAACTGAATAGGGAGAAATTGACTTGTATCGATATTACTTTTTAAGGTTGAAAGTGCTTTAATTACTGCTTTGTTCCCTACAAGATAGCCAATACGCCATCCAGTCATATTAAAACTCTTTGATAACGACCCAAATTCTACTGCATAATCTTTTGCTCCCAGTGCTTGCAGGATACTAGGTGCTTTGTAGCCATTAAAAGTTACCAGGTCATATGCAGCATCATTCGCTACAATTATGTTATTACTTTTCGCATATGATACCGCTTTCAAAAAAACATCAAGGCTTACACTAGATGCTGTTGGATTACTTGGATAATTTAATAGCATAAGCTTAGCTGATTCGTAATCCTTTTTTGAAACTTGATCAAACAATGGCTGGTATCCATTCGATTCATCCAGTCGCAACTCTACACTATTTCCACCAGCCAAATGTACAGCTGTGCGATACACTGGATATCCTGGATTTGGAATTAACACCGTGTCCCCTGGATTAATCACCGCTTGCACCATATTGGCAATCCCTTCTTTGGATCCTATTAGTGCCAAGACTTCTGTGTCGGGATCAAGATCAACTGCATAACGACTTTTATAAAAATCAGCGACCGATTGCCTATATTCCTGTGTACCGCTATAAGTTGAATAACGGTGGTTTAACGGATTTCTTACCTCTTCCACCAGTCTATCAATTACAAAATCTGGTGTAGGTAAATCAGGTGCTCCAATACCAAGATCGATGACATCCACACCCTTTTTCATGAGTGCCTTCTTCTTTTGTTGAAATTCTGAAAACAAATAAGGTGGTAGGGTATTTATTTTTTCAGAAACGAACGTCATCATTCTTCCCCCTATTTCATTAAATGAAACAGCATTCCATGTTTATACTATCAGTATAAATCAATGATTTAAAATTTGCAATTGTTTATAATATAAAAATTTTAATTCATCTTATAGATCTGCTTATTTGGCAATGCTTTCTTCAACCTCAGAAACTTTTTCTGGTTTCTTTAATGTGAAAAATAAAACAACTAAACCCAGTAACACTACCGCAAGTCCGATCCATACGTTACCGACAATTCCTAGTACTAAATATCCAAGTCCTGCAAGACCTGCCGCCAAAAGCGCATATGGTATCTGTGTTGTCACATGGTCCATATGATCACAATTTGAACCCGTTGACGATAAAATTGTCGTATCAGAAATTGGTGAACAATGATCACCAAATACAGCACCAGCTAAAACTGCTGCAAGCATTGGAAGAAGTAGTGTTATATCTGTAGATGCCGCGATTTCACCTGCTATTGGAAGTAGTATCCCAAACGACCCCCAAGAGGTTCCTGTAGAAAATGCTATAAATCCAGCCATTATAAATACGATGAATGGCAATAACATAATACTTAGATTTGAAGATTCTACAACGCCAGCCAAATATGTTCCGGTTCCAAGTTCGCCAATTAATGTAACAATTGCCCACGCGAAAATTAGAATGGAAAAACCAGGTATCATTGACTTAGTACCTTCCCATAAACCTAATCCGAAATGCTTACCAGTTAAATTTCTACTTCTCAGATGACGGAAAAACAAAGTAAAAGTCACCAATAAACCTGTTAAACCACCGTAAACAAGAGACTTTGGTACATCCGCACTTCCAAATATATTAATTAATGTAGCTTCTTCTTCAACTGCCTTAAGCCCCGTCCAATAGATAAACCCGAGTGTTGCGACAAATAGTACTATAATTGGAGCAACTAAATCACTAATTCGACCTACTTTACTCGTTGGTAAATTTGATGACGTATCGATTTTCTCCTTACTTTCTGAACTCATAACCTGCCCGGTTTCAATTGCTAGGTCTTCGTGCTTTTTCATTGGTCCAAAGTCTGATTGTTTAATGGCTATTACAAACACTACTCCTAAAGCGGCCCATACGTAAAAGTTCATCGGAATGATTTGAATAAACGCACCAAATGCACTGTATTCCGTGATATTATTTGTTGCAAACACAGTACCAATTATTCCAATGATATAAGCGCCCCAACTAGAAACAGGTGCAATAACACAAACAGGTGCTGAAGTAGAGTCTACAATATACGATAATTTCGCTCGGGATACGCGATGTTTATCTGTGACTGGTCTAGCCACTTGTCCAACCGTTAAGCTGTTAAAGTAATCGTCGACAAACACAATAACCCCTAATAGTGCTGTCATAACTTGAGCACCAGCACGTGATTTCACGCGGGTAATCATCCATTCACCGAAGGCTCTTGTGCCTCCCATCATACTTACGAAAGCTGTCAGAATACCTAGCATTAAAACAAACAATAGGATGAATACATTCCATTGATTTAATGCACCTTCTGCAACAAAAACTCCTTTAAATGCTTCCCAAATTAAGCCAAGTGATCCGATTACATCAAAACTTTCAATGAAGAGCGCCGCAGCAATAATCCCAACACCAAGTGATAACAATACCCGCCTTGTCAATAACACCATGATTATTGCTAACAACGGTGGTACTAACGACCAAATCGTATTCTCCATGGTAGTCCTCCTCAGGTTCTATTTTTTTAAATGTGAACCGCAATCTTCAACTTCACTCCAGCCCTCCCTAAAATTAAATTATTCTTGGTATTCTATATCTATTTAAAAAATTCCTCTTTTATACTGTGAAAAACTTTCTATTACGACCGTCTTTTGACACTTCATCTTTGAAAATATATAGTTTAAGTAACTATCGAAATGAGGTGCTTTGATTTGAATACAGAAAAAACATATGCACAGTTTTTAGATGAACAAGATGATTTAAATTCATTTAGGGATGAATTCTACATTCCAAATGAAACTATTTATTTTGATGGAAACTCGTTAGGCCTGCTATCAAAACAAGCAGAAGAATCACTAGAAACATTATTAAATTCTTGGAAAAAGCACGCAATTGATGGCTGGACTGAAGGTGTGCAGCCGTGGTTCTATCTCTCTGAAAAACTTGGTGAAATGACCGCACCTTTAGTTGGTGCTACTATGGAAGAGGTTATCGTAACAGGATCAACGACGACCAATCTCCATCAGCTTGTGTCAACCTTTTTTAAGCCGAATGGTAAGAAAACAAAAATTTTGGCGGATGCACTAAATTTCCCATCTGATATCTATGCATTAAAAAGCCAACTGAAAATAAAAGGGTATGACCCGAGTGAACATCTTGTCCAAGTGCAAAGTAAAGATGGAAACAAACTCAAGACTGATGATATCATCGAAGCAATGACTGACGATGTGGCTTTAATCATGCTTCCTGGTGTCCTTTATCGAAGTGGACAAATCTTGGACATGCAAACACTGACTAAAGAGGCACACAAGCGCGGAATAGTGATTGGATTTGATTTATGCCATTCCATTGGGTCCATTCCCCACCAATTATCCGAATGGGGAGTTGACTTTGCATTTTGGTGTAATTATAAGCACCTTAATGGAGGACCAGGAAGTGTTGCAGGATTATATGTTAATAGGAAACATTTTGGAAATGAACCAGGCCTAGCAGGTTGGTTCAGTTCATCAAAAGAAAAACAATTTGATATGTCCCATACGCTCACTCCAGCTGAAAGTGCTGGTGCATATCAAATTGGAACTCCTCATGTACTAAGCGCAGCACCCCTTCTTGGCTCGTTGAAAGTTTTCCAAGAAGCTGGCATTGACCGTGTCCGAAAAAAGTCATTGCATTTAACAAAATATATGATGGAGCTTATCGAATCGGAATTAAGTGACTACCACTTCACGATCGCAAATCCGAAAGATGATGCAACACGTGGTGGCCACATTTTCCTTGAACATGAAGAGGCTGCTCGGATCTGTAAAGCATTAAAGGCCGATAAAGTAATCCCAGACTTCCGAACACCAAACGGAATACGTCTTGCACCAGTAGCTTTATACAACACATTTGAAGAGGTTTGGGAAACAGTCATGATTTTAAAGACAATCATGAAGGATGAACGGTATAAAAAATATGAAAACAAACGAGGTGTAATAGCTTAATGTCACACGAATGGATAGATATTTCACAACCTTTGACAAATGATATAGCACACTGGCCTGAGGATACAGCCTTTTCCTATTCGCTTACAGTTGCGAAAAAGGAGTCTGGTTCGGTAAACATTGGCCAAGTAACTACCAGTGTGCATACTGGTACACATGTTGACGCACCCTTTCATTTTGATGATAATGGTCAAACGATTGATCAGTTGGATGTGAATTTATATGTCGGTGAGGCAATGGTAATAGATGTAAGTTATGTAGATGAAGTCACTGTGGAAACACTTGCCAACTTTTCGTTTGATGGGATAAAACGTCTATTATTGAAAACTTCCCACCCAAACGATCCAACACGTTTTCCAGAAAAGATTCCTACGCTTGATCCAAGAATAGCTGATTTATTAGCAGACAAAGGAGTAAAACTACTTGGTGTAAATATGCCATCTGTTGACTCTCTTGATAGCAAGGATTTACCAACTCACCATGCCCTTTATAAGAATGGAGTTAATATTCTAGAGAATCTAATACTGGATAAAATCGAACAAGGAAACTATGAATTAATAGCTTTACCACTTGCGATAAAAGGGTCAGATGGTAGTCCTGTCCGTGCAGTATTAAGACCACTATAAAAAAGGAGATAATCATTTTGTCAGACAAACATGAGAATGACTCATTTAAAGAAGAAAAAGGTATTCATACTGATTTCATCGAGAAAATGACTTATGGTGATTACTTACAATTAGATACACTATTATCAAGTCAAAAACGCCTATCAAATCACCATGATGAAATGTTGTTTATTATCATTCACCAAGTCAGTGAATTATGGCTGAAGCTAATCATTCATGAAACAAAGGCTGCTGTAGAAGCAATCAAGCGGGATGATCTTCAGTCTTCCTTTAAAATGCTAGCCCGTGTATCTAAAACTCAAACACAAATTATCCAGGCATGGGATGTTCTTTCAACCCTTACACCAGCAGAATACATGGAATTTCGCGATAAGCTAGGAAATGCGTCAGGTTTTCAATCGTATCAATACCGTCTAGTTGAATTTGTTCTTGGTTATAAAACACACTTTATATTAAACATCTATAAAAAGGACCCTGAATTACATGCAATACTAGAAGATGCATACAATAAACCAGGACTTTATGATGTGGCGATTCAAGCACTTGCACGAAACGGCTTCGACATAGACAAAGAAGTCTTAGACCGTGATTTTTCGGAAACTTATACAAAAGATGAATCAGTCGAGAATGCTTGGCTTGAAGTTTATAAAAATGTTGATGACAATTGGGAACTTTACCAGCTTGCTGAAAAGCTTGTTGATGTGGAAGACTCGTTTCAACAATGGCGCTTCCGTCATATGAAAACAGTGGAGCGAATTATTGGTCACAAAATTGGCACGGGGGGATCTTCTGGTGTTGGTTATTTAAAAAAAGTTTTGGATCACTATTTCTTCCCAGAACTTTGGGATATCCGCACAAAAATATAGTTATAATTCACCATGTTCTTGCTTAGTCTTGTGTTTGACCGTAAGAACGTGGTATTTTTAATGAAAATATTAAACAAAAGGAGGTCAAGTATGAGCAAGAAACAAGATCAGTGGTCATCAAAATTTGGATTTATTTTAGCATCAGCTGGAGCAGCAATCGGTCTCGGAGCAATATGGAAATTTCCATATATGACAGGAATGAATGGTGGTGGCGCCTTCTTTTTACTTTTCATTGGCTTCACGATCGTGATTGGTTTACCTTTATTGATTGCTGAATTCATTATCGGGCGTGGTGCTCAAAAGGAAGCGATTAGTGCTTATAAAATACTTGCTCCAAAAAGTGGCTGGTCCATTATAGGCAAGTGGGGTGTGTTTGGATCCTTCTTACTCATGTCTTTTTATAGTGTTGTAGGTGGATGGGTTCTCATCTATTGTCTTATGTCGATTCCTGGAATGATTATTAAACAGGGTGCCAACTATGAGGCACTTTTTGGATCAATAACAGGAAATCCGCTTATTACAATAATTGGTCTTGCCGTATTTATTTTAATTAATGTCATTGTTGTTTCATTTGGAATCAAAGATGGAATTGAAAAAACAAGTAAAATTTTAATGCCATTACTATTTGTCTTTTTTATAATATTAGTTATTCGAGCCGTAACTTTTGAAGGATCCATGGAAGGATTACGTTTCTTCCTTCAGCCAGACTTTTCTAAGATAACCGGAGAAAACGTGCTATATGCCTTGGGGCAGTCCTTTTTCTCACTAGCTGTTGGATTCTCTGTCATGGTTACATACAGCTCTTACTTAGGAAAAGATGTTAGCTTACCAATGTCAGCTGGATCTGTTTCCATTATGAATATTCTTGTATCACTATTAGCTGGACTAGCTATATTTCCTGTAGTATTTTCGTTTGGATTGGAACCAACTGAGGGACCAGGTCTACTATTCATGGTGTTGCCAGAAGCATTTGCTCAAATGCCTTTCGGTGAAATCTTTTTAAGTTTGTTTTTGTTACTGTTTCTATTTGCGATTTTAACTTCATCGTTTAGTATGCTTGAGATTATTACATCAGCATTTACAGCTAAAAAAGACCGTTCACGTAAAAAGGTCGCAGCCGTTGCAGGGTTTGTTATCTTCCTTGCGGGTATTCCTGCAGCATTATCATCGAGTACTTTAGCAAACTTCAAGCTATTTGGTTTAACTGTTTTTGACGCTAGTGATTTTCTAGTTAGTAACATATTGTTACCCGGTGGTTGTTTATTAATTTCACTCTTTATTGGATTCCAAATGAATAAAGAACTAATGAAACAAGAATTTTCTCTTAGTAGCAACCTATCAACCAGCTGGTATCAACTATGGTTTCAGCTTATGAAGTGGGTTGTACCGATAACCATCATAATTGTTTTCCTAGGGTCACTGGGCATATTATAAATTCTTACTTAAAAAGTACTGGTTTACAGTGCTTTTTAATTTGCTTATTTTCAGGTACAAACGGGTACACTAATAAAGAGATTAAAAGGAGCGTGTCATATGGGAAATAAAATAGTTATTGTTGGCGGAGTTGGCGGAGGAGCAACAGTTGCTGCTCAAATTAGGCGTATGGACCCAGAATCTGAAATTATTCTTTTTGATAAAGGCGAGCACATTGCTTTCTCAAATTGCGGAATGCCTTATTACATTGGCGGCATTGTTGATAAACGGGATCAATTACTTCGGGATTCAAATGACTTCGCTGAAAAATATAAAGTTAAATTAAACCTTAATTCTGAGGTTGTTCAAATTAACCGAGAGAAAAAAGAAATTACATACCGAGCTAAAGATAACGAACACCAAAAAACTTATGATACATTAATCCTCGCACCAGGTGCACATGCATCGGTTCCGGATTTGGATGGATTGAATAACGACGTCACATTCACACTGCACACCATACCAGATATGGATGCTATTCATGCTTATATCGCTAAAAACAAACCGAAAACCTGCGCTATCGTTGGAGCCGGGTTTATTGGTCTGGAGATGGTTGAAAATCTACGCAAGCTTGGACTGGATTGTACACTGATAGATCGTTCTAAGCAGGTAATGAAGCTTGTTGATCCTGACATGGCTACAATGATTCAAGATCATCTCAAAGCAAAGGGTGTAAACCTTATCCTCAATGAAGGGATGGAATCGTTTACGAATTCGGGGAAGACATTACATCTTTCTAGCGGAAAAAGTTTGCAGGCTGACATGACAATTTTAGCTGTTGGAATTGCGCCAAACACTAAATTGGCAAGCGAGGCAAAACTCCAAATTGGTGAAACAGGAGCAATTGCCGTAAATGAATTTATGCAGACGAATGACTCAAACATTTTTGCCCTGGGAGATGCTGTTGAAACACCTGATTATTCAACGCAAACTCCACGACATATAGCACTCGCCTGGCCTGCGCATCGCCAAGCTTTTATTATCGCGAACTATCTTAAGGGGGAGAAAACGCCATACCTAGGAACACTTGGCTCAGCAATATTTAAAGTATTTGACTTGAGTGTAGCTGTTACAGGTCACAACGCCTCCTCGCTTGATCAACTTGAAATCGCATACCAGGAAATTACACATGAAGCGTTATCACATGCAGGATATTATCCTGGAGCTGAAAAAGTTTGTATCAAAGTATTGTTTGATAAAACTAACCAAAAAATACTCGGAGCTCAAGTTATCGGCGAAGATGGCGTTGATAAACGGTTAGCAGTTTTAGCTACCGCTATTAAAGGTGGAATCAGTGTAACAGAATTGGCAGAGTTGGAGCTTGCTTATTCCCCTCCATACTCATCACCTAAAGACCCAATTAATATAATCGGTTATAAAGCATTATAAATTAAGAAGAGCGCAAGCGCCTCGGTCAGGGATATCAACACTCATTCTGATATATCTAAAACCTCGAGGAGGCTAGGCGCTGAAGCTAGACAGACAAACGGCGAAACATATAATTTTTCCTTGCTCTTAAAAAAGCGCTCCTGAAATTTTTTCTTTTCAGGGGCACCTTTTTTATAAATCTTCTTCAGATCGATAGATGATTGTAAATTTGTCCTCATCAATTAATTCACTTACATGAACTTGCACACCATGACCAAACGTTGCTTCCTCTTCTGTCATAGCAACGATCATAGCTTTTGTTTTGTTTTGAATATCCAAGTATATATCACCAACAACGGGCTTTACTTCGGGATTAGAGGCTGACATATCTCCTAATGCTTCATCATCTGCCTGTTGCATAGTTGATACTAAGTTTGTATCTAAGTAAGCAATCTCATGAAAATTCTCCAATTTACCTGGAACTAACAGAACATATTCGCTATGCTTAACCCCATTATCTCTTGTGGTTACAACATTACCATCTTCTACATTATCCACTTTTTCAATTTCATTCAACGAGTAATGATCAAGAAAATCTGGTGCAGGTTTTACAATTAAAATGTAATCTCCTGCTTCTGGAAGTTTATTTTGATCGATGGTATACCTTTTTCCATAAAAGATAAACGAGTCCAAATGTCTGGGTTTATATAATTGGATATCACTAGCTTTAGATAATACTTGTTGCATGTCCTTTAACCGATATAAGTGAACAGACTTTTTAAACATGGCTTTGACGGAATAAACCTTATGCAATTCGTTGTTGTAGTAAACAAATTGTCCTTTTCTTACTTGAAAGAGATTCATTTAATAGCCTCCTAAAGTTAAATCATACTAATTTTAATTTAAAATATATCTTCTGTCATTTTCCCATTATACCCTACTAGTTAAACATATATTAGAAAATCTTCTTTGTATAAAATTATCAAAGGAGAGAAGCTACCAATTTCAGCTTCTCTCTTTCGTAATTTTCTATGCTGTTTTCTTATTTCTTACATAACCAATTAATAATACAGCAACTGTAAGACCTGCTACAATCGCATACATGGATAGTCCGTGATTAATGTTTAACCAATCAATAACCACCTCATCACCCGTTATCATTTCACCTGCTGTCCATGCTAGAATACCTGCACCAACATAGGCAATCCACGTGTATTTGTCCATTACCCGAACAATTAGTTTTGATCCAAAAATCATGATTGGGATACTAATTGCCACACCAATTGCGATCATTCCGATATGACCATGTGCAGCTCCTGCAACAGCTACTACATTATCAAGGCTCATAACAGCATCTGCCATAATAATCGTCCCTACAGCTTTAGCCATGGTTCCTGATGATTTAATGTCTGCATCTGGCGCATCATCTACTAATACATGGTATGCAATCCATAACAATAGTAATCCGCCTATCAAATGAACGAATGGAATTTGTAATAAATAAACAATTAAAATGGCAAAAAAGATCCGTAATATAACCGCTCCAGCAGTACCAATAGCAATCGCTTTATTTTGCTGTTTTTTAGGTAATCCTCTAGTCGCCATGGCAATAACAATAGCATTGTCACCAGAGAGTACAATATCAATTGCAATGATCTTTAATAATGCTAGTAAAGATTCTTGTGTAAGTTCAATTCCTAACAAATTATTGCCACCTTTCTACTTGAACCCTTTTAATTATACTGTAGTCAGATTGATTGTAATGCAGATATTATTTAATTTAGCAGAAAGATTAACAGAGGGAGATGATTCTATTTGTAGTACTGGGGTCAAGTTTCAGCAAAAAATGGATATGCATCTGTTTGAGGGGTACTCTTTACATACCCATTGTGTTTTAATTTGTTGTATATCTGATTTACTAATATCCTGGCGAGATCTTAAAGCTGTTAAAACTTGACTGTGCTCGTCCAGTTTAAGATCTGTCCACCAAGAGCTTGACCATGGTCATCTAGTTTATTCGGTGATTTGATCAAGCATGCCAATTAATTTTTCTTCAAACTTCATTTGTTCCCTTTTACTTTTTCTAGTATTCCATATTTTGTCTGACGTTAGTAACAAAAGTCATCGTGATTACCAGCCATTTTGTAGTCTAATACTTTCAATCAATCCATATGAGCAAACGGCAAATCAGTGTCAACTTCACCCATTATACGTTTAGTGGAAATCCTTTCACCTGCGAGCCACTTTGCAAAGTCAAAAACAACTGGTTCCTGATCGCCACCGAGTGCAAACCATACCTTTCTTTCTTTTGGAAAATAACCAGATGTATGGATTGTTCCAGACCAATTTTGATAATCATTGGAAAATACACCTTTATCCAAGTCATTCATCATACGAAACGCCTCATACCCATCTGAAATAGTACCCTTTTGTGCGTTAATTGCATGCATTCTTCTATACGAATCATCTAAGTGATGTCGATTTTCATGTTCTAAAACTTCAAAATGATTTGTACAAACGTTTGATTGGTAAGCCTCTACCCCGCGTGGTGTAGCCTCTACAACAAATGTTTCTTCATTTTCATCTAATACCGTATAACTGAAAGAATGGCGGTGAGGGATTTCTTTTAACATGCTTATCGCCTCTTTCACAGTTGCACAACGTTCTAAAATGATACGTCCAATCATATTACAAATAAAACCATCGCCAGGTCTTT
The DNA here is from genome assembly GCF_057836705.1 of Virgibacillus carmonensis. Lineage (NCBI taxonomy): Bacteria > Bacillati > Bacillota > Bacilli > Caryophanales > Bacillaceae > Virgibacillus > Virgibacillus carmonensis. Next base: position 72,313 of record NZ_JBYQFJ010000007.1, read on the forward strand.
TCCGATGCATGAAATTATACCCAAGGACCAGCCCTCTTTCGTTCATTCCATCCATACGACCTGTGATACGTTGAGATGGCCCTATCACGGCATATCCATCATCTGTTGGTTGGTAAATCATATATCGACCTTCATATGTCCTTGGATGATAATCGTAATTTCTGATCATGTAATCCCTGCCCGTGAAAATAGAACAGCCAGAACGTACATATTCTAATCGATAACCGCCAAATTCTTTCAAAACCTCGTCTATGGGCCATTCTAATGCATCTCGAAGCCCAACAAGTTCATCCCATATAGCTGGAGCATATGGGGTAAAAGCCTCTTTCACGGATTTTTCATTTATAATAAAACGAGCTTTACGCGTCTTCCATTGTTTCCGTCTATTTTTGATGATGAGCGAATCCTTCAGTTCCTCGCCTTGTTTAAAGCCAAAATCATAATGACTTCCTCTAAATTGCAACATATCGCTATATATTTTTTTCATTCGTATGACCCCACTTACTTTTTTTTGCTATTACCAGTTTAATGGAAATGAAAAAATAATGAAATGGTTTAGATGACTTCATTGAAACTATTTATGACTGTCATACGTACATACACCTGGAAACTATTATATTAGGAGTGAAATAATTATCATGACAGGAATTTTACTGACTGCAATTTTATCATTGATTTTGTATGCGACCTTATCGATCATTCTTATTGTTAAAAATAAGATTAAGAAAAAAAGAAAATTAACAGCACAACTGGCGGCATTCATCTTTGTCGGATTGTTCATTATTGCAAGTATCGTAAACTATGTTATTTTATTACCAATAACCATTCCCAATATGATCATTGCAAATCTTGTGATAGCAATTATTGGAATCTTTTTGTTATATGGAATGACGCAAACACCAGGAAAGAATAAGCGTAGCGGTCCTTATGAGGCGGCATTAGGTTTAGTAATAGTTCTAGCAGTTCTAGCAATTCCAACCATTTTCGTACTAGGAATTTTCACGTTAGATAACTCTTATGAGTCTATTAGCCAAAATGAGGTCGAAGAGGCAAAACCGTTAAGTAAGGATGATACTCCAATTACCGTATCCCCTGAGTTTGCACGAAATAAGACGCAAAAATCAATGAGTGTTATTCCGAACACTCAATTTTACGATTTAGGTAAATTACAAGTACAAAAGTTAGAAGATGATGTTGTATTTGTCGGACCAGTTGAGTTTACCAGCTTTTGGAAATGGTTCCGTGGTAAAGAAACACAAGGCTATTTCACTATTTCCGCAACAAACGTTAATGCACAACCCGAATTTGTTGAAAGTAAAATGGAATATACAAATTCAAGCTATTTTAATAAAAATATCGAACGAGTTATTTATGGTGCATACCCAAGTTACATTCGAAGTGGTGAAGCTCAAATAGAAGTGGATAAAGATGGTAAGCCTTGGTATGTCCAGACGTTGTATAAACCAATTGGAATAACAAGTAAACCAGACCTTCAAGATTTGAAGGTTGCGATTGTAGATCCAGTAGAAGGTGATGTACAGCTTTACGCTACTAGTGAAGCACCAGATTTTGTAGACGGATCTGTAAGCTCGGAAATGGCTACTGATGTAAATGAATACTTTGGTAAGTATGTCCATGGTTGGCTAAACTCCATTTTTGGAAAGAAAGATGTCAAGATACCAAATGAATCTGGAACGGAAAGCAGTGTTACACCGATTTTCAATGAAAATGGTGACATGTTTTATTTTACTGATATGACATCACCAAAAGAAAATATTGACTCTGCTCTAGGTTACACATTAATAAATGCTCGCACTGGTGAGCTAACCTATTACAATAGTAAGAAGAATAGCGGCATAATGGATAGCACAGGAGCAAAGGAAATTGTAGATAAGGAATTTCCTGAGAAGAACTGGAAAGGATCCATGCCGGTTTTATATAACATTGATGGTAACCCTACTTGGATTGTGAATGTCCTCGATCCAAACGGACTCTTTAAAAAGTATGCTTATATCAAAGCATCCGATTCTGATTTCGTCGTTTTTGGTGACACAGCACGTGAAACACTTGAAGCATATCGCCTGCAGTTACTACAGGATCCAAGTAATGTATCCTCTTCAGGCGAAGCTCCTTTACAAAAGCGTTCTGGCGAAGTAAATCGTGTGTTAGTTACGACTCAAAACAGTGGGCAGATTGTTCAGTTTTTATTAAAAGGAGATAAAACTATTTATACGATAACTGCTGGGAAAGCTCCCCTTGCACTATTCTTGAAGGCAGGAGATAACGTGCAGTTAGAGGCAAATATTCGTGATAATGGTACTGGAATTGTGGAGACTATATCAATTGATGGGTTGACTGAATAAGACAAAAAGGCTGATGCGTGATTGCATCAGCCTTTTGATTGGTCAACTGTCATTATTTACCCGCTTCCATTTCTTCAACGAGAACAGATAGCTCTTCCCAGCGATCCATTCTTTGTTCTAATTGATTTTCTATTTCTTCTTGTTCTCTATACAAATCTTGAACTTTTTCAAGATCACTTCCTGCTCCGGCAATAGCTTCTTTCATGCTTTCAATTCGGGTTTCCAGTTCGGTAATTTGGTCTTCAATTTGATTCCATTCCTTCTGATCATTATACGAAAGCTTTTTCTTCGTTTTTTTGACAGACGGAGAAGGTTTCTCCTTTATTGGAGTGGATACTTTTTCAGTTTCTTGCTTCTCCAGATATGCACTGTAATTCCCATAAAAACGTGTAACTTCTGGTGTTGTTTCAGATAGCACCAATAGCTGATCAACCACTCTATCTAAGAAGTAGCGATCATGTGAAACAGTAATGACCACCCCTGGAAAATTTGCCAGGTAATCTTCTAGAATGCTTAGTGTTTCTGTGTCCAGGTCATTTGTTGGTTCATCTAAAAATAAAACATTAGGTTCCAACATCAAGATCTTTAATAAATATAGTCGACGCTTTTCTCCACCTGATAGCTTACGAATGTAGTTCCATTGCTCTGATCGTGGAAACAAAAAACGTTCCAGCATTTGTTCAGCTGTTATCACTTCCCCATTTTTTGTGTGAATGACCTCAGCAACTTCTTTGATATAATCAATAACTCGCAAGTCTTCATTAATTTCTTCACTTTCCTGCGTATAATAGCCAATTTTGACTGTTTCGCCAACATCAATTGCCCCAGAGTCAGGCTTTAGACGATTAGCCATCATGTTTAACAACGTTGTTTTTCCAGAACCATTTGGACCAACGATTCCCAACCGCTCTCCAGGTACAACTAAGTAATCAAAATTAGCAATTAATTGCTTATCACCAAAGTTTTTTTCAATACCTGTCAATTCAAGGACTTTCTTGCCCAAACGCTTTGACCCTGCCTGAAACGCCACTTGACTTTTATTTGTATCAAAACTTTGTTCCTTCATATCTTCTACCCGATCAATGCGGGCTTTTTGCTTCGTGGATCGCGCTTTTGCTCCACGCCTTAACCACGCAATCTCACGCCTTAAGGTATTTTCATGCTTTTGCTGACTACTTTCTTCTAATTCTTCACGTTCCGCTTTTTTCTCAAGAAACAATTCATAATTCCCTGTGTACTTATAAAGATTTCCTTTATTCAATTCATACATATGATTCGTTACACGATTTAAAAAATAACGATCGTGCGTAACGAGTAGCATTGCACCACGATAAGATGCTAGAAATTTTTCCAACCATTCTATTGTAGCGTGATCTAAATGGTTTGTTGGTTCATCTAATATCAATAAATCTGCAGGTTGGATTAATGCTTTAGCAATTGCAACTCGCTTCTTTTGCCCTCCAGACAAATCAGTTATCTGCTTATTAAAATCTGTGATTCCAAGTTTCGTCAAAACTGTCTTTGCGGTTGTGTTTGCTTCCCATGCTTTGTTTTCATCCATTTTTTGTTGCATGGTTAGTACACGTTTTTGTGCCGTTTGACTATTTGCATTTTCCGTGAGCTCAAGAAGCGCACGTTCGTAATCTCGCATCGTTTTCATGATTACCGATTCACCAAAGTAAATTTGTTCGATCACTGTTAGTTCTGGATCTAGAACAGGATCTTGAGACAGATACTCAATATGGTAATCTTTCGCATGTTTCACAAGACCATGTTCAGGTGTTTCAATTCCAGCAATTACTTTTAAAAAGGTTGATTTTCCAGTCCCATTGACTCCAATAAGTCCAATCCGGTCATTTTCTTTTATGGTACAGGAAACCTCATTAAATAAAACCTTTTCCCCATATGATTTTACAACATTTTCAACTGTAAGCATTTCAACATTCCTCATTTCGAACTTCACTCTATCCATTAGTATAAGGGAATATTTATCATGTGGAAAGTAAACAACAAACACGCGAGCATAATCGCCCGCGTGCCTTTAAAGTTTTTCATCTTTTGTTCCGTTAATACGCTGCTTAATATAAATTACGATTAAAAACAACAGCCAAGAAGTTACACAATAAAAAAGAATCTTACTTGTTGGTTGCATATCATTAAAAAAGAATGCCATTCCTATCCATATAAATCCTAATCCTATTATCTGATATAACACTAATTTCATCGATCTTTCCCTCCACTAATGGAACGTCTCAATTAGTATTGTATCGTATTTAGATTGGAATTTCTATCGACAAAACTAGAAAGATTTGATTAGGTTTGCCATTTCAATGGCGGCAACTGCTGATTCTGACCCCTTATTTCCAGCCTTTGTTCCGGAACGTTCAATTGCCTGCTCAATCGTTTCTGTTGTAAGCACGCCAAATATGACAGGCTTACCTGATTGAGAAGATGCTTGTGATACCCCTTTTGCCGCTTCTCCGCACACATAATCAAAATGAGGTGTTGCACCTCGAATAACGGTTCCAAGTGTGATAACTGCGTCATACTTTTCCTTCGTCGCCATTTTGTTTGCAGCCAACGGGATTTCAAATGCACCTGGCACCCATGCGACATCGATATTTTGTTCACTCATACCATGTCTTTTTAACGTATCAATTGCACCCTCTAATAATTTACTCGTAATAAAATCATTAAACCTTCCTACAACAATACCAATCGTTAAGTCTGTAGCTACCAATTTCCCTTCAAATGTCTGACCCATAGTTCCCATCTCCCTATCATTAATTGTGTAGTTCTAGTAAGTGTCCCATTTTACTATATTTCGTTTGCATATATGGCATATTAATTTCGTTGTAAGTGGTTGTTAGGGGAATCCGTCCCTTAATCTCAACTCCATATGACTCCAATGCGGTTATCTTTTCAGGGTTATTTGTTAACACATTTACTTGTTTGATTCCTAAGTCTTGTAAGATTTGTGCACTAAGCAAATAATCCCGTTGATCTGCGGCAAACCCTAATTGCTCGTTTGCCTCGACCGTATCATAGCCCTCTTCCTGCAGCTTATATGCTTTCAGTTTATTTAAAAGCCCAATTCCACGGCCTTCCTGACGCATGTATATCAATACTCCGCTGCCTGCTGATTCAATTTCGGCTAAAGCGCGGTTTAATTGCGGACCACAGTCACAACGCTTCGAAGCAAATACGTCACCAGTCAGACATTCCGAGTGAACTCTCAATAATGCAGGTTTTTCTGGATCAATTTCACCTTTCACAAGAGCTATGTGTTCTTTGCCATCGATATCATTTGAGTAACCAAAGACTTTAAAATCACCAAATTCTGTTGGCAATTTTGTTTCTACCTCACGTTTCACATGCTTTTCATGTTTTTTACGATAAGTGACCAATTCCTCGATTGATACTATTTTTAGATCAAATCGTTCGGCCATTTCCACCAAATCTGGAACACGCGCCATGCTTCCATCTTCTTTGATAATTTCACAAATCACACCTGATGGATTCGCACCGCTTAGTTTTGCTAAATCAATCGATGCCTCTGTATGACCTTGTCTGGTTAACACACCACCATACTTAGCTATTAGTGGAAAAACATGCCCAGGGCGTTTGAACTCCTCTGCAAGGCTATCAGGATTTGCCAATGCCTGAATGGTTTTTGATCGCTCAGCAGCACTAATTCCAGTGGTAGACTCTTGGTGATCCACACTCACAGTAAAGGCTGTACCCAAGGGATCAGAGCTATTATTAGTCATCATTGACAAATTCAGTTTTTTAGCGATTTCTTCTGAAATTGATGTACAGACAAGGCCTTTTCCATGTGTAATCATAAAATTAATTGTTTCTGGTGTTGCCATATCAGATAAAGCAACAAGATCCCCTTCATTTTCTCTATCCTCATCATCAACTACGATGACAGATTTTCCTAGCTTTAAATCATCTATTGCTTCTTCAATTGTATGAAACATAGTGACATCTCCTTATAGATATCCGTTATTTGTTAAAAATGCTTGATTAATACCTTCATTTTTCACATCGGTTTGTTGCAGCATTTGTTCAACATATTTCGCTAACATATCACATTCAATGTTTACGATAGACCCTACTGTTTTTTCGCCTAAAACCGTTTGTGAAACTGTATGCGGAATCAGTGATATGGTAAATACTTGTTGATTCACTTCGAAAACTGTCAAACTTACCCCATCAACAGCTATTGATCCTTTTTTTAGTAAATACGATCGAAGCTCTACTGGCACTTCAATATCATAGTAAATCGCATTCTCCTGCTTTTCTTTCCTGATAATCTTGCCCGTTCCATCGATATGCCCTGAAACAAAATGGCCTCCAAACCGTCCATTCGCATGCATGGCTCGTTCTAAATTAACAGCTGAGCCAGCTTTTAGTTTGTTTAATGACGTTGCTTTAATTGTTTCAGGCATTACGTCTAAATTAAATTCATTTGCGTTGAATGTAGTAACGGTTAAACAAATACCGTTTACCGAAATGCTGTCACCAATTTTCATGTCTGAATTTATTGTTTTTGCTTGGATTGTCAGTTGAACTGAATTCGCTGACTGTCGTTGTATCTTTTTGACCTGACCGAGTTCTTCGATAATTCCAGTAAACATGTTATATCACCTCTTTAGGCACGGAAATGATTTTTATATCATCGCCGAGCATTTCTACTGATTTAATACTTAGCTGTAGGGCCTCATTCAGCGATTCGATACCAGACCCTGCAATTGAAGTAGGTGCGTCTTCACCGCCAATTAACTTAGGTGCCATATATGTGATGAGTTGATGAACCGCCTTCGCTTTTAGAAAACTTCCATTGACTCCTGATCCGCCTTCCACATATAGAGTCATAATCCCTTTTTCCCCTAGATAACGAAGGACCAGATCAATCTCAATTGTTTTCGTTTCAAGTTGAATAATTTTTGCATCCGTATTAGTTGTGAAAAAATTTATCTTGTCATGTGAAACACCACGTGCAACAAAAATCCACGTTTCCGCTTCACCGTCTGTTACCATTTTCGCTTCTGGAGGGGTTCTCAGATGTGTATCCAAGATAATGCGTAATGGATTCCGTCCTCCATTCGGTACCCTTGTCGTAAGTTGTGGATCATCAGCAATTACCGTATTTATGCCGACTAAAATCGCATCATTTTCATGTCGATAACGGTGAACATCAAGTCTTGCTTTCTCACCTGTGATCCACTTACTTTCACCAGTTACTGTAGCGGTCTTACCATCAAGACTTGTTGCAGATTTCAATGTTACATATGGTGTTTGAGTAGCTGCATAGTGAAAAAATGAACTGTATAACTCATTAGCTTTTTCATATCTAACACCAGTGTCTACTGTTATATTGGCTTTTTGCAGCTTTTCAATTCCTTTACCTGCTACTTGTGGATTTCTATCCACTGTCGCGATAACGACTCGCTTGATTCCACTTTTAATAATGGCATCCGCACATGGTGGTGTTTTTCCGTAGTGACTGCAAGGCTCAAGTGTTACATAAATGCTCGCATTATATGCTTTATCGCCCGCCATCTCTAATGCATGAACCTCCGCATGTGCCGTACCTGCTTTTAGATGCGCCCCAATTCCTACAATTGAGCCATCCTTTACAATCACAGCACCTACTGGCGGATTTGGACTCGTTTGACCATGTACGGATTTAGCAAGATCTAATGCAACATCCATATATCCCTCATCGTTCATAAGCCTTATCCTTCCTTTAAGCATTAGAAAGACTCGGTATTCGCCCCGTCTTGATGGCGAATGGGGAAGTTTTTCTTATACTTTATTCCTTAGAAACTTTATACTTCTTTAAGTGCAAATAAAAAGCCCTTGAAATAGGCTTCAAGGGCGTAAATGGTAGAATTTATAGGTAAATAAGCATCCTTTTCATTGGAAATGTCAGACGTACATCAAACATACGTAAGCCATTTATTTATACACAAAAAACCATGTGCATAACGAATGTACTGCTACCTAGAAATCCCTTCTCCCATCCAGACTTTAACTGTCGGCTCTGGAGTTTCACCAGATCCACCGCTTGGTTATAGGAATAACCGCACGGGTCACGGACTTAGAAGTAAGATACTTCATCACCGCCGATTGGGAATTTCACCCGACCCCGAAGGAATAATACTATGATGTTATAGGTTATTTATATAGCAAACCAGGTTAAATCGCAACTATTTAGGCTTAAGTATTTTTATTTTTAAATTAAACTTTTTTATTAATAGCAAGTACACAGAAATAAATAATCTTTTCCTGATTCCTAATAGGTTTACTCTTTCCTTCTATTTTGGTTTTTTATAACTTCTAACTTGCAAACTATCAGATAATCCTTTTGTGGTAGGGTCGTTAAGTGCATTCCAAACACTTAGGGCCACCATTGCAATTACGTACGGGTTAGAAAAAGAGTCCCACAATAAATTATACAATTTACCCCACGTAGTTAATTCATCTGCTGCAATTCCTGCATAAGCCAGCATTGGTAAAATAATAGACAATATAAGTTGAGCAATAAAGATAGGATTTTTAAAACGAACTTTTAAATTCATTAAAACAGCCTCCTTCATGGTGGATTAGTTAAAAGTAACCCTATTAACTGCTTGTAAAAATAATAGGAAGGGGGGCTGTAAATACAGCCCCTGAAAAATTAATATTTCTTATGACTATGCTCTGCAACAGGTTGAAATTCATTAGCAGGTATTGGGGTAATAGGATCTAAACAAGTTACAGCAAGAAAGTGCTTTAAATCTACGGTTATACAAATACCAGTAGCTTGAAAGTCAGTTATCGGATAATCTGCCGGAAAAAACGGACAAACTTTACTTACTGTATCCATCTTACATTCTGGGGGATCACATTCCTCTGTAACAGGAACCAATAACTCCAATCTCACACAACAGTCACTGCCTTTAACAAAGTTTTTAGCCCGGAAAACTGGGGTTTCTACACAGCCAAAGAAACTCCCGTTATCACCTCTAGGTGCCTGGAATACTCCGCTTCCTATAAATGGCTCACAAGTACCGCCACAATAAAGAATAAATGGGACGGTTGTATTTGCAGGACCCATTTGATTTCCTCTTGATAATAATTGGTGGATGGACCTATCGCAGCCAGAGGAGCAACCATTTCCCCCAACTTCATCCTGGACTTCAACAATACGTTTTACCACATCACATACACAATCATCCGAATCTCGCTTTGATTTAACGGATTTAACATTAGTTTCTCGATACTTAGAATTACTCACAGAATCTCTCCTTATCCTTAGGTTATTTCATATCCCTATTAATGTATGTAATTCTCTAAGAAGAGCCTGTTTAGGAGTCTATTTCTAGTAAAAATGAGCAAGTTGTCTATGTAATACTAGTGAAATGTGTTGATGCCTTAGGGGACGCGCCGATTCAATTTGTTAGAAAATACATAAATATAGTATAAATCGATACAAGTCTTGTTTTGATTTACCCATGAATAGTAACCTTTTAAAAAGCCAGCTGATCCCTGGCTTTTTTGTTATTTCATACAGTATCGTGAATGTGTAGCAAAAAACCGTGATATCTATGTTATCAGGGTTTTTGTTTGTTAGCGCAGGGAAAAAATTATTAAACTACTTTCCGAACTTCTGTTGACAGTCGAGTCAAAATCAGGCTAGAACTCCCTAGTTTTTGGAATTCCACCTTTTCGTGTAAAATAATACCTAAATGATTATAAAGGAGCTGTATTCATGTCCTTACTAAAGGGTAAATCAAATGGTATTACCGATGTTACAGGTGTCAAAGTTGGTCATGTCACATTATATGAAAAGATAAATGATACAGACACTATCTGTACTGGCGTAACTGCAATCCTTCCGCATAACGGGGATCTTTTCATGAAAAAGACCCGTGCTGCAAGCCATGTAATCAATGGTTTTGGAAAGACAACCGGTCTGATTCAAATAGATGAGCTTGGATTATTGGAATCGCCGATCATGCTTACCAATACATTTAGTGTCGGTGCTGTCATGCAAGGGACACTCCAATATATGCTCGATCAAAACGACAAAATTGGGGATTTGACTAGCTCTATTAATCTCGTTGTAGGTGAATGTAATGACAGTTTTCTAAATTCGATGCGTGTCCAAGCTATTAAACCTGAGCACGCTATAAAAGCTATTAAAAATGTAAGTTCCGATCCTGTTGAACAAGGGGCAGTTGGAGCAGGAAAAGGTATGATGTGTTTCGGTCAGAAAGGCGGAATTGGAACAGCTTCACGGGTTGTCACCGATCAACATTCCTACATAGTTGGATGTCTTGTTCTAAGTAATTTTGGAAAGCCAGAAGATGCATTATTTGCTGACCTAGCACAAACAGAAACCGATACACCCGATGGTTCCATTATGATAATTGTCGCAACGGATGCACCCCTTTATGACCGCCAGTTAAAACGGCTAGCCAAACGCTGTGCAGCAGGGCTTGGACGCACTGGCAGTCATGTCGATAACGGCAGTGGTGACATTGCGATAGCCTTTTCTACCGCCAATCCCTATGAACATACGTCAAAACACCATACAGAATCCATAAAATTTATTCGGGATGACCACCCTATCATGAATCAACTATTCCAAGCAGTAATTGAAACAACTGAAGAAGCTGTATTTAATTCATTGAAATATGCTGAAACTACTACTGGACGCTCAGGTAGAGTTGTTAAAAAGGCTCCTTTATAAAGTAAAGACACACTCCACAGTATTAACCGGAGTGTGTCTTTTATAAGTAATTTGATATAATCTAAATAAGAAGCATCAATGCCAATGCACAGTTTATTTCCACTCCACCGTAACCGGCAATACTTCCTCAATCGTTTGTTGATACATCTTATTTTCTTCCGCAGTCACCCAAATATGAATGGTTCCGTAATCATCGTTCGTACGAATCAGTCGCCCGATTCCTTGTCGTATGCGGAGGACCATATATGGCGCATCAACTTCTTGTTCCGGATATTCTGCGTGCTTTCGTTTAGCTTGAAAGACCGGATCTTTTGGCGGAAAGGGAAGCGATGAAATAACCACTTTTGTTAAAGCTTCTCCAGGTACATCCAATCCTTCCCACAAATTGTAGGAGCAAAGCACTGCTGGTTGATCAGTCTGGAAATCCCTTACTGTTTTACTGATTTCCTGATCACCTTCATACAACATTGTGAATGGCAATGTTTGATCTACTGCCCACTCACGGAAAAGATCCATTTCTTCATTCGACGAAAATAATACCAGGGACTTACCGTTATTATCGAGTAATTGTTTACCAATATTCAACCACTTATCTTGGACATTCGATTCAATATGTCCGTTTATTTTCATTTTCTTCTCGTAATCAAATGGGGAAGCAACCGAACAAGAATCATACTTGTCAATTCCCAAGCTGCTAGCCAGGTGGGAAAAGTCCTTGCCCCGGGACAATGTTGCTGACGAAAAGACAAACGGAATTTTTTGAGAAAATACTTCCTTTTTCAAAACATCCTCCACTAGTCGTGGCATAATAACCAATGTACTAGTCGTGTCGTTTTCCTCAAGCCAAAATATTCCTTCGTCATCCTTCAGTAAAATAGATAGTCCATAAGAGAAAAACTCCAAGTATTCCTCGATTATTTTCACATGATAATCCTCTATCGTAAACAGCTCTGCATCGAACACTAATTCTTCAAGCAATTGCTGAACGTTATCGTGCAGACGTTGCGCTATATCAATTATGTTTTCCGTTAGAGAAATTTCAATACGATTAGACCCTTCCACTACCGAAGCGTTATCACTTAACATATTGAACCACTCTTCGTGTAATAGTAGAATATCTTCAATAAGTAAAAGTGATTCCTCTCTTACATCCTGCCCCATATACCCTGTTAATACCTTATTCAACGCCTCGAAGTTAAAACGATACGTTAGGCCTTTCTGTGCAGCAAATTCCAGCAAATGGCCTTCATCAAAGATAACACTACTCGAATCTGGCAACAACGGCAGTTGACCCTCACGTTTTCGTGACTCCTTCGTCCAAACATGTTCCATATAAAAATCATGGGAGCAAATAATGAGATCTGTCGCATGACGATAATAGTCCCTATTCAATGTTTGCCCACTGCGGTGGCGCCATTCACAAGTTGAACATTGCTGTAGTGGATCCCAGGCAATTTTTTCCCATGTCGCGTTTGATACCCATGGATATTCTTTCCGGTCTCCGTAACGCTCGAAGGATTTCATTGATGCACTCGTATCAAATACAAAATCAGGAATTTGATCATGAACTTGTAAAATGCTCTTGTCGTTTGTTTGATTCGCAAGTGGATCGAGTTTTTTAATACATACGTACTGTTCCCGTGCTTTCGCTAATCTAACGTCAATGTTCAGGCTTAATGCTTCCTCAAGCTTCTCAATATCTCCGCCTTTTTTAACGAGCTGCTCAATTAATGTCTCGTCAGCGCAAGTTATGATTGCCGGTTTCCCACGATAGCGTGCATAGCAAATAGCGTACAGCAAATAAACAAAGGTCTTACCTGTTCCAACCCCCGCCTCTGCAAAAATCGTGCGTTTATTTTTAAAAGCCTGTTCCAATTGGAAGGCCATATATATTTGTTCATCACGCAGTTCATAACCTTTTTCAGGCAAAATGTCATAAAAAACATCGCCAACATATTCCCCTAAACGGTCAAAAAAGTTCTCTGTCTTTTCCACTGTAAATGGAAGTGAATTATTTCTAATCATTGTAAACTCCTCTTTAAAGAAAAAGTACCTGGCACCACCCAAATTTTGAAGAAAAATAGTATGTGCCGGAATGTTTTTCGTTTTCTATGTAAAAAATGTACGCCGTAAAACGTACACTTTTACTTAAACTTACGTATAAAGGCTTCCGGAACGTCCGCTTCAAAGTGCAAAAGCTTACCTGTTTCAGGATGTTCAAAGGCTAAGACACTAGCATGAAGACCTAATCGTCCAATTGCATTTGTGTTCGATCCATATTTTTTATCCCCGACAATCGGATGTCCAATATCATTCATATGAACGCGTATTTGATTTTTTCTTCCCGTTTCCAAATTAACTTTCAATAGTGACAAATGCTTATTCGACTGTTGCTTTTGATAATGGGTTACAGCACGTAGTCCATCCCCATCTTTTGGACTTGAATACATAACCAATGTACTGCTTTCTTTTAACCACGAAGTGATCGTTCCTTCAACTTTCTTAACTGCCCCATCTACAAGTGCCATGTAAGTCCGCTCTTTTACGATGCTCTTCCAATTATCTTGAAGTGTTCGCTTAACCTTTTCGCTTTTTGCAAATACCATCACACCTGATGTATCACGGTCTAGTCGGTGAACGACAAAAATACGGTTCTTTGAATTCTCAATACGAACGTAGTCCATTAACTGGCTATGTGCAGTTAAGTCTTTCTCTTTTGCAGATGCTATCGAAAGTAACCCTGCATCCTTGTTAATCACAATAATAGCTTTATCTTCATGGATAATAGAAAATCCAGTCATTTTATTAACCTTGGCTGCAACTTTATTTTTAAGAATCATCACAGTTTGTCCAGTTTTTAGCTGATAATTGTGTTTCGTTGTCGGAACATCATCAACCGAAACCTGTCCTCGTGTAAGAATAGATTTAACCGAATTTCGGCTACGGTTTTCCATTGCTTTTAATAAAAATGGCAATAATTCCATTGGCTCTTTTGTGATGTAGGTTTCATGGTTCAACCTCTTATTTTGTTTCATCAACTAACTCTCCTAATCCTCGTCCTTAACATCCATATCCTCTGGTATAGGTTCATCCAAATAATCCTGTATCATTTTTTTATATTTTTCAACTTGCTCAAAGTGAGTGGAAAATTGACTCTGATTAATTAAAAGCTGTTCACCATCATGAATCGTGCGTATTCGCTTTTGTTGGATGAGTGTTTTTAATTGAGGTTCAGGTATGGATAAATGATCAGCCGTTTCTTTTATCGTTAAGTACATAACAGTAACCCACCTTTTTACTCCGTTCTTATTTTAGCATACATACACGTATCTCTCAGCTCTTTACCATCAACTGATAAATCCTCATTTCTAATAATACCTTCTAAATCAAATCCCAATCGTTCAGGAATTGCACAACTTTTACGATTACGCGTATCACATTGTATTTGCACACGATTTGCACGAAGTTCGTTAAACGTGAATTTTGTTAAACCAGCAACAGCTTCAGTCATATACCCTTTTCCACTCAACCGCGTATCAGCCCAATAGCCAATTTCAAATTTCCGTACGTCCCAATCGATGTTATGTAAGCCTGATGATCCCACAAATTGGTTGGTCTCTTTAAGAAAAACTAGCATTCTCAGTTTCTCTCTTTTCAAGAAACTTATGTGTGATTCGCGTGTATTAATTTCCGTCTCCTCTTCAGTTTGGCCATTTTGCGCAAAACCCATCCATGGTTTCAGTTCATTAATAGAAGTATTAATTGCATCATATATAGCCTTTCCATCGCCTGGCATAGGCATTCTTAAAAGTAATCGTTCGGTTTCAAATTCATGCGGAAAATTCAGTAAAATTGGGTTCATAAGCGTCATATCCTTTTTTTGAGTTCTAAAAAACATATACGATTACTCGGGAAAATGCAACATAAAATTTTTAAATAAAGGTTATGAATACCTTGTTTCAAAATCTAAAATTAAAACTTCCCTTGAATGATATATTACTATTAATGTATGTATTCTTTTTTTATAAGTTTGTTTAGAAGTCTATTTCTACTAAAAATGAGCAAGTTGTCCTATGGATAGTAATAAAATGTATAGATACCTTAGGGGATGTGCCAATTCATTTTGTTATCAAACACATAAACATAATATAAATCGATACAAGACTTGTAAGATTTACCCCATGAGTATCACTCTTCGTAGAAAGCCAACTGATCGCTGGCTTTCTTTTTTTTCAGAAAACCCTTTTGACCCCATGAGTTTAGACGAATCACTCCAACATGAGACAAGAGCTTGTTTTTTAATATAATAGACTATTGACCGTTTCGTAATGGCTTTTATTTTCATTTATATAAAGTAGGAGGTGAGAAAATGGTATATTACAAATCAAGAAAAAAGAATTATTCAAAAAAGAAATACGAAGAAGTTTGCGAATTACCTGAACAAAAGGAGGAAACAGAAATGGGTTATAAGTATCACAATGATTGTGATTGTCATAAGGAATATGACAAATGCGATAAATGCGACAAAAAATGTAAGTGCAAGGAAGAGGAAAACAGATTTATTGAATTTGATGTAGATGAGAGTACATCAGTAACTTTTCCTGGTACTAACGGTAATGGTTTTAATGGTAATGGTTTTAATGGTTTTCCAGTAAATTCACTTGCTCAAGTGAAAGTCGATGTGTCTGATGAGGATAATGAAGTCTTATTGCAGGCAACAGTAGAATGGACACCAAATGATGTCAGCCTAATTGCGGCTGTGGTTCTTGTGCTAGTAGCAGCAGGAGTTGGTGTACCTCTAGGTATAGAAGGTACGTTTAGGATATTCAGAAGCTGTAAGGAGGGCCATTCACCAGTACCGATTTTTGAAACAACAGATACGTCTATTGTCAATTCACTTGATATTGGTGGTCTTGTTGCAGGCCCAGCTACGTTACCATTCAGCACAATAACTACTGGTTTTCACTATGTAGATCAAAACCCTTGTTGTGGAGATAATCGTTACTACCTGACACTGAATCTTGCCCTTGCAGATGATCCTAGTATTACTATTGGTGACGATACTGGGTTGCTTTCATCGTTTTTGCCAACTTTAACTTTCACTTCAGAAACCAGAGTATTCACAGCAACAGAGATTGAAGAAATAGATAGGAAGCACGGAAAATATTAATTTGCTATTAGAAAATAGAGTTGAATAGTGAGAATGAGAACGAGTAAATAAGCAAATTAATACACCTAAGTAGCCTGTTCCCGATATTCTATCGGAACAGGTTCTTAAATTTTATCAGTTTTTAAAATACGAACCTATGCAAAAAATAATATTGTATGAATGTATAGATTTAAAACCGAAGTAACAGTAATCACATACATATAATATATATATCGATGTTTCCCCTGCCTCTACCTATAGGTTATTTCCTTATTACTTCGGGGCACACGAAAATACCACAGTTACAAACCGCAGGAGGGGGTAAAATTTTATCTCCTTTAACTTTTAAAAAAACACCCCTTTTCCAGGAATGCTTTCGATTGTATATATAAGAACTCACATTTGATAATACGGTTGATTTATCTCTTTAAGAGCTTGCTTTATAGAATTTCTGATTTCTAGGTTTTCTCCTATCGTTTCTAGATGAAAATATAAACTTCTTAAAAACTGCTTTATATTTGCTCTATATATAAAATATGTTTGATCACCTGTTGAAAAGTTTTGCTTTAACTCACGTTCAATTTCGACAACTTTCTCACAAACCACTGATTTACTAAACCCTCTTTGCAACATAGCTATGACTGGGTTAGCCATTCGTTCATCTTCTTCATAATGAAAGTAATCCTTATTGAAAGCCATTTTATTAAAAATAGCTGTGAAAATGTTTTCTGCGTTTCCAATTGATAGATTCGGTTGTTTAACTAACTCGTCTAGAGCATCCGCTACGTGTGCAATACTATGCGCCCAACCTTTTTCTTGAACAAGTCCTCTAACATCCTGTTCTTGATCAAGGTATTTTAATAACGATACAGAAATCTCTTCAATATCATTCGAAGCTAAAAAGTTTTTTTGTAAATTAACGAGTAAAATCATAGCAATAATTAAGGAAGAAAACGATCTCGTAAAAACTGAATCTCCCCCGAACTCTCCGATTTTATAAAATAAATGGTCGCTGTCCAAGCAGTTTGTCAGTATACGCTTAAGTTCTTCGTCTGAATAAGAATCTTCAAGTATTAGCTGAGAAAAGGAACTGTAGATCAATTCATCCCTTAATTCTGGATCAACATTTCCTATTTCTCTGAGCATTGCAGCAGTGAGTTCAGAAATATTTATGGATTCATCCATTTGAAAATCGTTACGTTTATAGGTCGTCAGCGTTTTTTTCAATTCAGTTGCATTCATGCGTCTTGTCTCTCCTTAAAATTATCGATTTCCGATTTGAATAGTTGTTTTTCTTCCAAGAATGGATAATGGTTACTTTCGTGAAAAACGACCAATTTGGAACTTGAAATTAACTCATTCATTTCCATTGAATATTCCAATGGACATTGAACATCATATTCCCCACAAACAATTAGGGTGCGTGCAGTTACTAACTTCAGCTTTCGTGTCACATCGAATAATGGAAGCTCACGGTTAAAGAAATTCATTCGAGCTGCTGACATTTTCTTATGTATATCCTGATCAAACCATTCATCATATCTATCAGGCAGATAAAGCGACAACTTTGTCCGCTCAATTGAAATATTCGTCCTATCATGTGCAGATAAATTGGACCTTTTAAGCGTTTCTATCAGCTCCTGCATTCTGTTGTACTTGGAATGCTTCGAATTATAAATACAATTTGGAGAAAAAGTAGCAAATTCCCTGGCAGCAGCACCAACAATTACTAAGGAATCTAAGCTATTCGAAAAGTAAATTCCATACATGATTCCCAACATACCACCAGTAGAATGCCCTGCAAAGACCCATTTGCCTATTTCGAGTGATTCACGAATTGCTTCTAGATCAAAAATCGTTTCAAGCATGCTAAATTGATAAGGTTCATGCGCTTTCTCCGAGTTTCCCGCTTCCCTTAAATTCACCAAATAAACCTTGTGACTATGTGTAAAAGAATCAGCAAAATAATCGCCGGTCTTATTAAACTCTGAATATAGATGTGTTACACAAAGAGGAGCACCACTACCTTTTGAGAAAACCTCAAATGTACCGCGTTTCGTAGTTATTAACTCTTTTTTCCAACTACCCATAGTTATTTTCTCACCTCTTAATCTGCCAGTCCTTATAGTTAACTCGATTTAATCCCAGCTCTTTAGTCTTAATCCATTCAAATGCTTTCAGAACTAATGGTGATGCATTTCCTACTGATACTTCATCTTTTGATACCCAAAGTGCTCCATCCGAATCTTGCCCTTCAAACTGCTCTGGCTTGGATAATTCTCCGCCAATCTTTTTCACAGAATAGAAAATTGCAATGTGATGCACATGTGTATACTTTTTCCAGTCCCATGGCAGCATAAAATCAATCGTGCCTATATTCTTGGTTATTTCAATTTCCAACCCTGTCTCTTCTAAAAATTCTCTTTTCATCGCATTTGTTAAACTTTCTCCATCTTCCAATCTACCACCCGGAAGATCATATCGGTTTATATATGGTCCACCGTTTTTGTCAATTACTAGTAGCCTATTATTTTCCTGGTAGATTCCGTATACACCCATTGTACGGTGAAACTTTTTATCATGTGCCATATCTTACAACCACCATTTCTCTTTGGGAATACAGTTTGATACCATGTATTGAATCCTTTGATTTAGATTTGATAGTTAATCCTTTCCTATTGAAAAACCTCTAAATAATCGTCCACCAAAAGGTTTAAGTATAGTATGAACTAGTTTAATAATCTTTTCTTTTTCATTGGTTTTATAAAAAGCATCAAAGGCTTCTACAAATTCCTCCGCAACATTTTCATCATATTGTCTCAATGCCCTGACAATCCACTTTGAGGAACCAATCCAATGCCCATTTGTTCTAAGAATAAATTCATGAACTGCTTCAGCTAAAGAATTGACAATAAAAATCTGCTCACTTCTACTAGTAGACCCGATAAAGTCGTCCAGTGAGTCAGTGATAAAATATCGTTTTTGTTTAATTGTTTCTTCCGTCCACTTTTCTGGCCCCTTGTCTAGTATTTCATTGGCTTCTTTTTTGATTAATTCCATTACACCAGTGTCTTTTAAAATAACGCCTTCTGAAATCATCCTTTGCAAAGATGGTCTCGCTCTTATATAATCACTTTCAAAGAATTCTTTATAAGAAGTAAGAGTGTGCACAAAAACCTCAATAGGCCATCCGAATTCTACCAGAGATTCCCTATATGCAGATTTAATCGTATTATCTATTACCACAATATCGAGATCAGAAGTACTTGTTTCTTCCCCTCTTACTACACTTCCACCTAATACGGCTCCAAGAGATCTAGGGAAAAATTGGTCGGTGAATTGTTCTGCTGCCTCTATTGGTAATAATCGTTTATCTTCGTCCATTATCATCCTTCTCCTATAACTAGGTTTCATTTCAATTTCCTTACCAGCTAATTTAATACCTTTAGCATCGTAAAATTAAACTATAATTCAAGCTGTTTTTTTCTAGTCGTGTTGTATATTTCAATCCATTTGTCTGCTTCACTTACCATTCACTTTCCAAAATGATGTAAAATCTCTATTATTTTCTCGGTGTTGGTAGAAGGATTAATAGCAAGATTAAGCACAACTCTCATGTCTTCTTCCTTTTGCTGATAATGCTCGTAAAATAATCGATATTGATCGCTCTAAATTTTATATTCATTTCATATTTCCTTTCAAGATTCATCCAGAAATTCCGCATAATAATGTAAAGCTCTGCTATAATTTTGAATTCCTTTATCACTTGTTGTTTTTAGAAGTGTATGTAAAACTGTTTTCAATGCTTTAGAATGATCATCCAAACTGTAAAGAGTTAACGCTTTAAATACTTGAATTGGCTCATATTCTGGATATTCCTTTTCTCCTTTCAGCAAAATTTCAAGCGACTTTTGAAACTCGCCTATAACTTTGTAGGTGCTGCCTAAACAAACATAAGCATCTCTTAAAAGCTCATCTGGTAATCCTATTCGAATTGCTCTTTCATAATACTCAACCGCTTCCTCTTCTAAATTCATTCCGTCATGTGTTTGAGCGCAATGAAAATTCAGTTCAGCATTCATATGATCCTGTCTAACTAGTTCAATAAACAATTGTCTAGATTGTTCTTCTTCACCATCATCTCTCAACTTTAGTGCACGTTCTAATTGACTGTTCATATTACCCTCACCTTATTCCTGTATGGTTTTGCGAAATCCAGAAAAGCTCCGAAACCCCTGTTTTTCATAAAACGTTTTTGAACTGCTTAAGCCAAGTAATTCCATTCGTGTTTTAGGGTAGAGATTATGAACATGCTGTAAAAGCCTTTTCCCAACTCCGGATCCACGAAGTTCTTTTCCTATAATAATTTCACAAATATATAGGGTGATTTGTTTGTCTGTCATACCCCTTAAATAACCTGTAACTTTATTATCTACCGTAACTACGTAAGTAACGTTAGAGTTTCTCCAAGCTTCTTTTGTTTCTTCATCTCTATCAACTAATGTTTGCCAACCTTCAAGAGTATTCAAGTTTTGAATTTCAGCAAAATCTTCTTCGTTATAAATACGAATAATCGCTTCCTTGTCATTCTTTAATGTAAACTTCATGCCAATTCCTCCATAAACGTTTTTATCACTTTATAATCTGGCGGACTAATAGTTGCAGGGAGCTCATCTAATTGGAAAAACTGTAAAGCCTGAACTTCATCGCTATCTACTGCCAGTTCCCCTTGATAATTTCTGCAGATGTAGGCCGAAATTACATTATAGGCCTCATCACCATGAGGATATTTATAATAAAAATCCTCTCCAGAAAATATCTTGAAAAAGATTAAATCCCTTGCTTCCAGACCTGTTTCTTCTCGCAACTCTCTTATCGCAACATCTTCTAGTGTTTCGCCAGGCTCCATCGAACCTCCTGCTAATCCCCAACAATTATTGTCTTTTCGTAGTTGTAGTAATAACCTTTTACTTTCATCTAGTAATAAAACACTGGACCCTGCTATAATAAGCGGTCTAGATCCTATTTGCTTTCTTAAGTCCATTATGTATCCCATGAACATGTCCCTCCTCTAGATAGGTTTCTACCGCTTTGTTGTCAGATAAGACTATCAAATTACCGTTATATGTATCTATCTTTTTCAATATATGCGGTTTATCTTTTTCAAACATTTTATTCCACTTGAACATTTTCCAAAATATTTTGAAAGAGGGAACATAATTAGCCTTTTCATGACCAGCTTTTTGTAGTATAAACCTCCGAATTATTCTGTATGTCCGTAAAGAATAACTTAAATCTAAAAAAATAATAACATCCGCTCGCTCAAAACTTTTCATTACCCAGTCAATGCTATGGACACCTTCTACTATCCACGCATCGGCGTTTATTATTTTAGAAAAATATTCATCTCTTTCCTGAGGAGATCTTTTCACATCGTGTACACCTTCATTTTCTCGTCTTTTCCAAACCACATTGTCTAATTCATAGCAGGCTATGTCCATCTTTTTCGATAACCTTCTTGCAAACGTGGTTTTACCGCTTCCAACTGAACCGATAATATGTATTTTTTTAAGTTGCATATGACCACCACTTTATTAAATTTCACTCTTAAACTCTACTAAAAATGGGTGTTTTTCTTCATCCAAACAGCTTAGGATTCTTTCGCGGAAATTGTTCCATGTTACCATTTCCAGAGCCTCATTAAGTGGAAAATAACCAACTTCTAAACTCTCACTGCTAGTAGTCAATTTCCCACCAACTGGTTTACCCAAAAACAATGTATTACAAATGCTTCTGGAAACGTTTTGGTAAATCCCGCAATACTTTATTATATCAATATCAATTCCCGACTCTTCTCTTGTTTCTCTAATCGCTGCGTCAGTTAAAGACTCGCCTTTTTCTACTTGACCGCCAGGCATTTCCCAACCTCTACGCGGACCTTTGATTAGCAATAATTGATCTTTTTCGTTTAGAACGATTGCTGCTGCAGATACGATATGTTTTGGAATACTCATGTAATGTAGTACCTCCACCTTTTTTAATAGAAAGTCATATGCTTTTTATCCTTTTTATAGAAATCCATTCGATCTTGCAGAGTCCCTGTATGAAATTCAAATTTGTGTCCATCAGGATCGGTGAAATAAATAGATCGCTTATCCTGCTCATTTCTTTTTCTGCCTTCAAGAATGTTTACACCTAGCTTTTCAAGATGCTTACAAGCCTCATCAAATTCACTTTCATCAATACTTAATGCCGTATGTGTATAGGACGCTTTAATCTCTTGACGCGGAATATCTTTTTCTAAATTTAGCGCAAGCCATATTCCATTTAAATCAAAATAAGCTGTTGTCTTTCCTTTGACGAGTAGCTTTGCATGAAACACATTTTGATAAAATTCAATTGACTTTTCCAGATCCGAAACAGAAAATAAAAGGTGATTAATTCCTTTAATCTGCAAAACACGATACCCCCTTTTTTCTAAGGTACAACCAATTTTAGTTTTATACGATCAGGGTTTGAAATACACCGCTATGGTCTTCACCACCTGTTTGCTGGTTGGGATACAAAGTAGTTACTCAATAATCAGCATATCGTTTTCATCGAACTCCCAGTTATCACCAAATGCCACTTCCCAATAATAGCCATCCGGGTCTGAGAAATAGCCGCTATAGCCTCCCCAGAATACACGTTCCGGAGGTTTTACAATGGTAGCTCCTGCCTTGTTAGCTTTTTCCATAACTTCGTCAACCTCTTTCGCTGACTTTGCATTGTATGCTAGAGTTATTCCTGAGAATCCATTTCTAGTAGCTGGTTCGTTTCCGTTTATATCCTTGACCAGTTCATCTAAGGGATATAAAGCTAATTTTGTCCCAGCATTATTGAAGAAAACAACAACTGGGTTTTCACTTTCCTCTCTTGTTTTAAAACCTAAGCCGTCTCGATAAAACTTTAACGAATCACCAATATTCGTTACGCCAAGTGTTATAAGATTCAATCTATTCATTTTCAAGTTCTCCTTTATCCATTTATTTTTTCCCCTAAATACGCTGTATCCATTTTATCTTGTATGATGCCTTGGTATGTAAGTTTTACACTGTAAGCATTGGCATTTGGTCTGGAACTGATTACCTTTTTGATTTCTTCCCCAACATAATGAATAGCTACCCCATTATCTGCTGCAATACCATCTTGAATGACCCGGTTTTTAATTAATTCATGAAAGGTAATTCTTTTCTCTTCTCCATCGTCGTAGTGCACGCAATTACTCCCCTTAATTAGACCAAGCGACCTTATAGGTTCATATCCATCGCCATACGAATCTGTGATCCCTTCTTCAAACCAACATATGGAGCCTGCACTAATCCCAGCAAGTATTATCCCCTTGTCCCAAGCCTTTCTAAGGATTGTATCTAGACCCCACTCTTTCCATAAAGCCAACAAATTTTTAGTACTTCCTCCACCAACGTATATAATATCCTGTTCCAAAATGAAATCCTCTATATTTCTAGTTGACGGATTAAAAAGTGACAGATGAGAAGGCTTACAATTTTGTTTCCTAAAAAAGTCATAAAAACGATCAATATAACCTTGTGCATCTCCACTGGCAGTACCTAAAAAACAAATAGTTGGGATCGCTTTCCCAGATTGCTCTAAGATATATAAATCTAGCAAAGGATTATCGGGCTCCATTGAGAACCCGCCACCACCTAACGCAATAATTTGTTTCATGTTGTTCACCACCTCTTCGTGTACACCATTCATTGTTTAACTTTGTGCAATTTATCCAATGGAACACCAGTCTCGATGTAGCTTCTTACCATCTTCCAGTGTACACCAGCTGTAAGCACTCTTAAAGCTTTCATATGGATTGGTAAAACAAGTCATTACAAGTCCTCCTTTATAACTTATAATTGGAGATAAGTTGTGTTTAACAGCGATTTTCAATCTTCTTTCAGAATGTTAAAACTGGGACACCACCCGAAGTTTCATTGTAGTAAAGGCTGCACCAGATTTCCGATGCAACCTTTATTAATCATCACTTTAATTTTGATAGTTGCCAGGAAAACAATGTTTTTTAGCGAAAAGGTAGATAGCCGCTCCACCCAACAATATACCTGCTAAAATAAAGGCAGATCTCACTCCAAAAAGTTCAGCTATTGTGCCCATTACTAGGGAAGACAGGCCAAACGTTAATGAGATCAAGGCGCTCTGGGCACCATACAACGTTGGCAATTCTTCTGGGGTTGCCTCTCTTTGAATATAGGTCTCGTAAGTTATTGACTTCACTTGCTCCACCAATCCATAAAGAACGGAAAGAGCCAGTGCAATCCATGCAATTGAATTAAAACCGAACAAAAAGGTAATGATACTTACCCCAAACGAACCAATGATCATTATTTTTTTCAAATGGTATTCAACAATACTGGAATATCTGGAACAAAATACACCTCCTATTAGTAAACCAATAAAGAATGTAGTGTTTATATATCCCCACCATGCTTCAGATTTTTGCAATACCTCTGAAACAAAAACGTAGATGATAGCTGCGATCCACACAACATTTGCAATGGCTTCGATAAAAATCACTACATGAAGGGTACGAAAGAGTGACGACTTCCAAATAACTTTCCAACCTTCCTTCAGGACCTCGCCAACTTTGTCATTCGTATCTTTTCTTTGAAAAGGAGTCTGATCCACAACCCGGTTCATCATAATAGAAGATAGGACAAACAAACTAAACGTGATCCAAATAACTTGCTGTCCACCAATCAGTGCTACTATAATACCTCCAAGCGCCCAACCACCAAGTTGAATGGTTTGATCTACAACAGAAATAAAACTATTTGCCTTCACAATATCTTGCTTTTCGACTACTCTTGGCAACATGGCCCTAGTCGCTGGCATCGCCCATCCATCTAAGAAGGCAATCATCAATATACAAACAATCAGGGCCCAAATAGATGAGATGGTTTGCAAACTCACCCATGACGCTAAGCCAAACAAAACAAATGTTTTACCAATCTGAGACCCCACCAAAAGTGTTTTCAACTTATATTTATTGAATAATACTGGCGAAACGAATCCACTTAAGAAACGTCCAAGAGTAACAATAAATGGCAGCAGCGCTAAATAAAATACCGACTCAGATACCGAATACAAGATCGATATAAGTCCTACGATGTAAAATACATCGCCAAAATTAGCTAAAGACTGACCTATCCATAAGAAGCGAAAGGAATTACTTTTCATTTTTACTACCCCTTTTTTATCATTTTTCAACTAGATGAAAAAAAGGTAGATTTACATACTCTGATACCTCACTTATTCAGTTTCTACTCTATTCCAAACGAAGAGAGCGATTTTTTCAAATGCTTTTGTACATAGGAAACGAAACTATTTACCAGTAATAGGACAGCACAAAGTAACAATGCCAATACTGGATTAATTAATTCCGCAACAGCACCTGCGAATCCATTGGCCATTATGATAACAATTCCAGCTAGTAGAATTCCACCGCTGCTAACCCGTGCTAAGAAGCTATCTGATGTGACAGTTTGCCTAGCCGCTCCGTTAATGACAAAAGCCATTGATAGTGCTCCGTCAAATAAGAACATTCCTGCAAAAGCACTCCACATAGTTGGTGAAATGGCAATGAGCATAACACCAAGTCCAGATACTGCTAATATTGTTCCGCATAACTTATTCCAATGCATATCTTTCAAACGATGCATAAGAAAAATTCCGACAATATTCCCTGCACCAGCACCTGATAAAAGTATTCCTGTCTCACTCGCTGTTAATCCTAACACCTGTTTTGCATAAATAATCGCGAGCAGGCTGATGGCGTGTGTACTAAAATTCAAGACCATGTGATTAAGCGTAATAAACCGTTGTATCTTGGTTGAGAACAACAGCTTCAGTCCACTTAATCCCCGATTCCATGAGCCTTTTTCCGATATTCGACTCTTTTGTACAGGTTTTTCTTCTTTAATCGTTAAACAAGCAATCGCAATAAAGGATAGTAAAAATGAAAATGCATCAATTCCGAGCGTCGCAGCAGCACCGATTGCTGTCAAAGCGAAACCAGCCAACAAAGGCCCGATTAATGTACTAACAGCATCAGCCGCTTCCAAATAATTATGTGCTTCCACAAGACGATTACGACCAGAAATCCGTGGCAATAACGAATTCATGGAAACAGTAAAAAACAATCCCGCTATCCCTGTTATGAATAAAATTGACGAAATAACTGCGACATTGAACTGGTCCATATAAATTGCAAAAACCAGCAAGGACATCATAATCGCTCTAATTAATTCAGCTGACATTGCGATTTTTTTCTTTGGTTTATCTTCAATCCAAACACCCACCGGAAGAGAAAAAAGCAATGGAGCGATATGTGTGCTTATTGCTACTATTGCGGCCTTTATTGGTGAATTAGTTACCTCGAGAACGATCCAAGGAATAACAAGTTCACTAAACCTTCCACCAAAAATAGAAACGAGTTGACCCAACCACAACATGAGAAAATTTCTTTCTCGTAACATGTTTACACCTCAAATACAGTATGCTTCTATTCAGTTTATAAGTTGGTCAATCGTTTTATTTTTACATCGCGTTAATCCTCCATAATTAGTAATGTTAAATAACATTTTATACCATATAATCCTAATTGTGAAGCAATCTTCTGAATGTTTATTTTTAAAGTTTCAGCCTAACAAACTTACGCTTTCCGACCTGCAAAACAAAATCATTTTGGATCGTTACAATAAGATTAACATCCTCCACCTTTTCCTGATTCAATCGAATGCCACCATTTTTGATCATACGGCGAGCTTCACTTTTAGATGGAAGTAAGTCTAGATCAGTGATCAGATCTAGGATACCTATCGTAGCTTCCTTTTCCCATGTAACCTCTGGAATTTCATCTGGCATTTGATTTTTTTGAAAAACTGTCAGGAAATATTCCTTACTTGCTTCTGCAGTAATAGTGTCATAAAGCATTTCGACAAACGAGAAAGCTAATCGGACTTTTGCATCACGAGGATGAAGGGTTTCCTTTTTTAGTTGATCCTTAATTTCAGCCACTTCTTCAATAGATAGATTGGATGCTAATTCAAAATATTTTCCAATCAGTTCATCGCGAATTGACATGGTCTTGCCAAAGATATCATTTGGTTTCTCATCAATTCCGATATAATTTCGCTTTGATTTCGACATCTTTTCTACCCCATCTAGACCCTCTAACAATGGTAGCAACATGACAACTTGCTTTTCTTTCCCAAATTGCTCCTGAATTTCACGACCAAATAATACGTTAAACTCCTGATCTGTTCCGCCTAATTCGATATCAGATTCGAGCATCAATGAATCATAACCTTGCATAACAGGGTAGAAAAACTCCTGCAGATAAATAGGTTTATTTGCATTGTATCGATTATGAAAATCATTTCGTTCGAGCATTCTTGCAACCGTTACGTTACTTGCTAGTTGTAAAACCTCAGCAAACTCAAGTTTAGACAACCATTTCGCATTATAGTGAAGCTCAACCACTTGCATATCAATAATTTTTCCAAACTGCTCAAAATAGGTTTGGGCATTATGCCGTACTTCTTTTTCAGTCAACGTAACTCTAGCAGTTGTTTTACCAGTTGGATCACCGATTTTACCTGTGAAGTCACCGATAATGAGTTGAATCGTATGGCCTAAGTCTTGAAATTGTTTTAGTTTGTTTAATACAACCGTGTGGCCGATGTGGATGTCTGGTGCAGTTGGATCCAGCCCAAGTTTTACTTTTAGTGGTTGGTTCTTAAGAATAGATTTAGCAATTTTTTGCTTAAATTCTTTATCAGGAATAATACCATTTACACCGTAAGCTAATATTTTGTATTGGCGTTCAAGTTCCTGTTGTTGTTGTTCCGTTAATTGTTCCATGTAGTTCATTTCTAATCCTCCTCGTAAAAATTTAAAATACAAAAAGACACATCCCAATCAAGGGACGTGTCTTATCACGCGTTACCACCCAAGTTGAAGACCGAAGCCTTCCGCTTAAAACAAGATATCGGTTTTACCGTCTTAAACTAATCGCCATTTGGCTTTCGCAAAAGAAGCTCAGAAAGGTATTCATCTAGATTCTTGTATCGATTCGCAGCACCCATCGACTTTCTGAAACAACGAATCTACACTACTTATTTCCGTCAACGCTAATTGCTATTAAAGTTAGAAATATAGTACGTCTTTTCAGATGTAATGTCAATATTATTTTCATTCGTAATGATGATTCTGAGTCAGCCTCAAGGTGGATGCATGAAAATTATAAATACTTTATACTTCTGTGTAAGGAAAACTTTTGGGGAGGAATTCGTAATGGAGAAAGTAATCAGTGAAAATTGGGACCTTGATTCTCTATACCATGGCGGCAAGGAATCAAAAAAATTAAATGAGTTAATTTTAACGTTAAAGCATGATATGAAAGGCTTACAAGAAAATGTTCAAACGTTTGATCAACCTGATACGCAAGACTTGGTTGACCTTTTTCAAGAGGTGCAGGAATACATCAGCACAGCTTTTGAGCTAGATGAATTCCTGGTTTGTCTATATTCCGTGAATGTGGATGATCCGGATGTTGCCAAATTGATTGATGAAAGTGAAAAAATAAAAGCTGATATTGAATCTTTAAAAATTGATATGGATGAATTAGTAGCAAAACTTTCAGACTCAGAATGGGAAGATTTGTTGCAACATGAGGGAGTAAAAAAATATCAATATTACTTAGAAGAACGTAAACAACAGATGGAAGATAAATTGCCAATTGAAATGGAAAAAATGATAAATCAGCTTTCCATTAATGGATTTATAGGATGGGAAGATTATTATGAACAAATGATGGGTGATTTACGAATCCCGGTTGAAAAAGATGGACAAAAAGAAGAAATGTCGATTGGTCAGGCTCAAAGTTATGCTATGTTTTCAAGTGATCGAACAGTTCGTCAGAAGACGGCTCGAACGATTGTTGAGATCTGTAAAGAACAAGCGGAGTCATTTGCAACAGTCCTCAATCGAATTAATGGATTCAGGTTAGATGTCTACAAACAACGCGGCTGGGACAATGTTTTGAAGGAAGCAATGGAGCAGAATAGAATCAAGGAACAAACTGTACAGACGATGGTTTCAGCCATCAAGAAAAATAGAGAAATCGTACAGTGCTTTCTACAACGAAAAGCTCAGGTAATGAAATTAGAAAAATTGGGTTGGTATGACACGGACACCCCGAGCTTTACTTCCAATAAAAAGGTTTCCTATAGTGAAGCAGCTGATATAGTGATTGCGCAATTTCATAAATTTAGCAATAAGTTAGGTGAGTTTGCAGAAAAAGCATTTCATGAAGGGTGGATTGAAGCTGAAGATCGGAAGGGAAAAATGCATGGCGGTTTTTGTGCATTTATGCCATTAAAAAAGGAAAGCCGTATTTTCCTAACATTCACAGGAAGCTATCAAGATGTCGTGACCATTGCCCATGAGCTTGGTCACGCTTATCATAATTATATTTTGCAGGATGAACCAGTGTTTTCACAAGAAACCAGTACGAGTGTTGCAGAAACAGCTTCTACCTTTACTGAAAATTTAGTGCTGGATGCTGCAATCGAACAGGCTTCTACTGATGAAGAGAAACTATCTTTACTAGAGATGAAAATCTTAAACGGATTGAAATATCAAGTGACTGTACCAGCTATGTTTGAATTTGAACAAAAGTTATACAATGAAAGAAAACAAGGGACACTTAGCGCAGTTGAGATATCAAATTTGATGGAAGGAATGATGAAAGAAGTTTACGGGGATGTTGTTGAAGAAAATAATACGTATTTCTGGATGACCATCCCTCATTTTTATCATACAAATTTAGCATTCTACAACATTCCATATACAATCGGTTATCTATTTAGTAATGGAATTTATGCATTAGCTAAAGAACAAGGCGATCAGTTCCCTGAACAATACGATGCCTTATTGCAAAACTCGGGAAGAATGACGGTTGAACAATTAGCAAGTTATTCCCTGAATGAAGATATAGGAGAGAAGGAATTTTGGGAAGCTTCCCTTCAACCTACTATTAAAGCAATAAACGAGTATTTGGAGTTGACGGAGAAGATGGTATAGATATTACAAAAGCGAACAGTGCCAAGCACTGTTCGCTTTTTGTTTAACTTCTTGTGTCGACGACAGTGAGCTCTCCTGTTTCAGGGGAAATGGCAAGTCCGTGAACCGGAGTATTGGCGGGTAGAAACGGGTGACGTCGAATAATATCAACACTATTCCGTACGTTTTCTTCCACATCATCAAAGCCCTTAAGCCAATTTTCTATATCGATACCTGCATATTTTAAAGCATCTAGGCTGGCAGGATCCATTCCTTGTTTCAAAGCTTTTTCAATAATAGATTCGGATTTCAAGCCGGTCATGCCGCATCCGTAATGTCCAACCACCACCACTTCTTCAGCTTGTAATTCATAAAGAGCGACTATAATACTTCTCATCGTGCTCTCAAAAGGATCGGAAATAATAGCACCAGCATTTTTTACGATTTTTGCATCACCGTTACGCAAATTCATTGCACGAGGGAGCATTTCCAAGAGACGTGTATCCATGCAGGTTAGAATAACTATCTTTTTATTTGGAAATTTTGTAGTTTGATATTGCTCATATTCTTTATTTTTTACGAATTCTTTGTTGTAGTCTAGAATAGATTCCATGACGGACATGTGCTACACTCCTTTTTTACATAAAAGTATATTCTAATAATAAATGAAAAGATTACTTTAAACAATTAGCTGGTGAAAAATATCTTTCCTGGATTTAAAATATTGTCTGGATCCAGTGTTTTCTTAATTGCTTGCATAACTGGTAATGCCGTACCATGTTCTAGCGTTTGGTACTTCATTTTACCAATTCCGACACCATGTTCGCCAGTGCATGACCCACCTCTTTTGAGTGCGTACTCCACAATATGTTTATTATACCTATCCGCATATTCCACTTCTTCCTCATTTTTGGTATCAATCATGAGGGTTGTATGATAATTTCCATCACCTACATGTCCGACGATTCCACCATCCAGGTTATATTCCTTCAACACTTTCTTTGCGGATTTAATTGCTCCGGCAAGCTCTGACAGCGGCAAACAAACATCGGTTGTCATCAATTGCTTACCGGGAAATCCATGCTTAAATGCGTATGCTACAGCATGACGAGCTTCCCATAATTTATTGCGAGTCTGTGTATCTTTTTCAAACTCAAACGCATGGTTATTTAGATCCACAAGTATCTCTTTTGTGAACTCAATATCCTGTAATAAACCTGCTTCGTTTCCCTGAAACTCGATAAATAATGTAGGCATCTCATCATAGTTGGTATCACTGAATTTATTTACTTGTTCTATAGAAAGCTCATCAATCAATTCTATTCTAGCTACCTGAATACCAGCGGACAAAATATTGACTACCGCGTTAACCGCAGAATCTATCGAATGAAAAGTTGCTCTGCCGGCTACAATCATTTCAGGAATTCCATAAACACGCAATGTTAACTCGGTAAAACACCCTAGTGTCCCTTCTGATCCTGCAAATAATCCATTTAAGTTATAGCCTGATGAGGATTTAGCAGCTAAGTTCCCTGTATGCATAATAGTTCCATCCGCCAGCACAACCTCAAGATCTCTTACTTGATCACGCATTATTCCATATTTTACAGACGTTGTTCCACTTGCGTTTGTTGCTGCCATACCGCCTAATGTAGCATCAGCGCCTGGATCAACAGAAAAAAACAGGCCATGTTTTTTTAATTCTTGATTTAATTTTGACCGCGTTACCCCTGGTTGTACCTTGACCAAAAAGTCATTTGGTAACACCTCAATAATGCTATCCATCAATGAGAAATCAAGTGAAATCCCACCATTTAATGGAATAACATGCCCCTCCAGGCTAGATCCTATTCCAAAAGGGACGACCGGAACCTTATGTTTACTTGCTATTTTCATTACTTGGCTTACTTCTTCAGCGTTTTCTGGATATATCACCACGTTAGGAAGACTTGGTGTATGATAAGATTCGTCCTTACTATGCTGCTCTAAAATAGTTGTATTCGTTGACACTCTATTTTTAGGTATAAACGTTTCTAATTCAGAAATGTAATTCATTTATCTCACCTATCCTTTTTAATAACCTGTATATATAAAATTCGACATGAGCTATGAAAATCCTGTTTCTATATGCTAGTCTATTAGACACTGGTAAAAACTACTATCTTTTCAAACGATTTCACTCCATTATTAACCCTCCATTAAGTTTCATCATACGTTTCTACTAGTTAGTACTCCTATTCGACTTACGTTTACATTCCTTTTACAACTTTTACAAAATTCGCAACGAATCTACTATTTTTTTAATTGCCTTTTTAATCTACCATATTAAGAGAAGATGCAATACAAACTCTAGGGGGATATAAATGAGAAAAAAAGCGTGGATTATCGTTGCCGTATTTATGTTGGTAGCAGCAAGTGTTATTGGAATAAGTAGCACAAACACAAGTGCTGACAGTGGAAAGAACAAGCACAAAGGAAACAATGGTAAGGCAAAAAATGTTATTGTGATGATCGGTGATGGAATGGGTCCTGCTTATACTACAGCGTATCGTTACATGAAGGATAATCCATCCACGACGCAAATGGAGAAAACAATTTTTGACAAACAACTTGTAGGAATGGCAAAAACCTATCCTGAAGATAGCGAAGAAAATGTTACAGATTCAGCTGCAGCAGCAACCTCTATGTCAGCAGCTATTAAAACATATAATGGTGCAATTGCTGTCGATAACGACAAAGAACCGGTAGGAACAGTGCTTGAAGCTGCTAAAGAAAAAGGAATGGCTACAGGACTTGTAGCAACATCACAAGTTAACCACGCAACTCCAGCAGCATTTGGTTCACATGACGTTTCACGTAACAATTATAATGATATTGCCGATGATTATTTTGATGATAGGATAAATGGCGAACATAAGGTAGATGTCATACTCGGTGGTGGTACAGACTATTTTGATCGGGAAGACAGAAATCTTATAAATGAATTCAAACAAGATGATTATAACTATGTGACCACAACAGAGGAAATGCTAGAAAACGAGAATGATCAATTACTAGGTTTATTTGCACCAGTAGGATTACCAAAAGCAAAAGATCGTAAAGAGTCTACCCCTTCACTTGAGGAAATGACTACAGCAGCACTTGATCAATTGAAGCAAGATAAAGATGGTTTTTTCTTAATGGTAGAAGGTAGCCAAATTGATTGGGCAGGACATGCTAACGATTCCGTTAGTGCTATGAGTGAAATGGAAGACTTTGCAAGAGCATTTGAGGCAGTAATTGAATTTGCTAAAGAAAACGGCCACACGCAGGTTGTATTAACAGCCGACCATTCTACTGGTGGATTTTCCATCGGTCGTGACGGAGATTACAACTTTTATCCAGAGGCAATCAAAGCAGCTGAACGTACACCAGAGTTTATGGCGCAGAAAATTATGGATGGCGGAACAGTTGAAGATGTATTGAATGAATATGTAACATTTGATTTCACTGAGGAAGAGCTCGCATCTGTCAAAGAAGCCGCTAGTAAAGATGACTTTGATACATTATATAGCGTTCTTTCTGAAGTGTTTAATAACCGTGCAGGCGTGGGATTCACAACGAGTGGACATACAGGTGTCGATGTACCGGTTTATGCCTACGGACCAAAGAGTGAAGTGTTCTCGGGGCTGATTGAGAATACGGATATAGCAAAAGAGATTTTTGGATTTTTGAAGTAAGTATAATATTAAACGAAAACAGCCCAGCTCATTGTGAGCTGGGCTGTTTCCGTATTATTTTAGTTACTTATTCCAAACACCTCGTTAACTGGAACTGGCGGACATACAATCCCTTATTTAACATATATCGAAGTAAAATAGTGGTATTCCTCCCAAATAATGACCCTGATGTCCGTTAACACCTTAATATTGTTTGTTTTCAATAAATAGGATATCTGGTGTCCGCGAATTAATTTTAGGTATTCCTTTATTACTTTACAATTGCATGTTATTAACACTTTCTATTTTAACTCCTTAACCTTGTTTTTTGAATAATCTCTAACCTGATTCTTGACCATATACTTAGTCAATAAGTTCTTATCCTCTGATAGATATTATAAAAAATAATACTTAATCACACAATATCTCTATCCTGTTCAGACACAGACTTCTTCTTTTTAGACCTGGTAAACAACACTTCTACCTTGTTAAACACCCATTGTAAGGCTAATCCTTGAATCGCAATTCCAATAATGGATATTCCAGTTAATGTCCATACTGAAATCGGATTTCCAATTATAAAAGTATCATGACCAAAAAAGAATAAATATCCAAATAAAACGAACAAAGCCTCATAATAAGTTTGTATGGACCCTTCTAGATTCCAAATAACCAAGGATTCAGCAAATAATAAAATAAGAATTATCGATACTAGTAAACTCATGGATTGAACCGTTAATTTTCTTACATATGGTGAGATATAGTATTTTGTGATTGTTTTGATTCGAAACAGGTAGATAATCCGTACGATTCTGGCTGCCTGAAAGAACTGATCAAATGGTATGATTGCAATTAAAAGAAATGGATTTTGCTTAATGAACCCCCACTTTTCCTTAGTGGCTATCAAACGAACGAAAAAATCAATGAAAAACACACCCCACACAATCCAGTTAATTGTTGAGTTGTACGTGTTTTCACTCCAGAGTGTGATAAGCGTTAGCATCACAAGTAAAATCATAATACCCTCGTATACTGTTTTTAATAGTTGTTGCATAACTACCCTCTCCTGAGTGTATCTAACTCCATTATATTAGAAAGATCGCGTGAACGACTAAAAGGCATCTACAGCAAATATGTAGATGCCTTTTTTAGCATATCATCCCACTATTGAGCAAGCACATCCTGAAACTCAGGTGTTTTTGCAATTTTATTTTTAGCGTAGGAACATTCGGTGATAATTTTCTTTCTTTCTTCTCTTGCGTAGTTAACTACTTTTTCTACAAGTTCCCCGGCAATTCCTTGTCCTCTAAGCTCATCCGATACAATTGTATGTTCGATAATTAACTTCGCATCATCTGTTGAAACAAAGGCGATTTCTGCTAAAGGCTCATCTTCGTTTTCGCCAACAAAAAATTTATTTTCGCCCTTTTTAATATTTTTCACCGTAAAACCTCCCTTATTTATCAACTAGACAGGTAATGTAACAATAATCATCATTAGGAAAAGTATCGTTACATAATTAACTGAACAAAGAAACATCACTCGTGCCCACTTCAAATCATCTTTTGTAAAAAAACCGCTGATACCCGCAGCTAACCAACCAACGTTAAGTACTGTAGCAATTACCATAAATGGTGTACCTAGTTGTGCTAAGAAAAGTGGTAGCGGAAGTAGACAAGCGATATATACAACAATTTGCCGCTTCGTGATTTCAAATCCGTGTATAACTGGCAGCATCGCAACCTCCGCAGCTTTATATTCTTTATATTTTTTCATCGCAATTGCAAAGGTATGCGGCATTTGCCAAATAAACAAGATAAGGAATAATACTATTGGAACTATATGATAAGCCGGTTCTATTGCCGCCCATCCTATTAATGGTGTAACAGCGCCAGAAAGACTTCCTATTACTGTATTAAGTGTGTATCGTCGTTTTGACCACATGGTATACAGGACAACATATGTGAACCATCCCACGAGTGCATAAAGGGTAGCTTCAATAGTTGTAAAAAGTAAAAGAACGAAACCAAGTATACTCAAAACGATTCCCAACTTTAGAACTAGATTAAGCGGAATGGTTCCCGTTACAGTTGGACGATTTTTTGTCCGCGCCATTACTGCATCAATATCTGCATCGTACCAGTTATTTAGGATGAGTGCTCCAGCCATAACCATCGTACTTCCAATAATGGTTAACAAAAATATCCCCCAATAATCTGCAAAAGATGCATTGGTGAAATATAGAGCTAACCAAAATCCAGTAAAGACAGGTAGTGCATTAGCTATTAAAACGACTAATTTAAATAGTGCTTTTAGATCAGCAATTAATGCAGAAACACTTTTTTTATTTGATACGGGGTTTCCTATCTTCTGTGAAGATGGACTATCCTCTTGATTCATTTCATATTCTTCCTCTCAGACTAACAAATAAGCTTAAGACACATTACTTTGATGATACCATTTTTGATAAACATTTTCGATTCAATCACTTTATGTTTGAAAAAAGTACATAATTGGATAGAAATCTGGAAAGATTTATTAGGTTTATCCCCTCCCTTAAATCACCATAGATTAACCTGCAATTTTAGGAAACCATACTGGATAAGGAGGTGATATAAAGTGGCGAGAAGTAATAAAATTTTGGTTCCAGAAGCACGGAAAGATTTAGATCTACTCAAGGCGCGAGTTATGAAAGCAAAAGGATACGATGTAAACATGACTGATCCTAATGCTGTAAAGTATGAAGTTGCAAATGAACAAGGGGTTACACTAAAAAAAGGGAACAATGGTCAATTAACTTCGGAGCAAGCGGGGAAAATTGGTGGACCTATTGGTGGTAATATGGTCAAAGAAATGGTCAAAATGGCTCAAGATCAACTGACACAACAAAAATAATTATATCCGCTGGTTTGAATTTGTATAACCAGCGGAATTCAGCAGAAAAGAGTATCGTTTTTAAGCTTTTTATAAACTTGGTTTTGGTGTTCTTCGATAACTCTCAGGTACCCTGGCAGTCCTGGTTGTTGAGCCGTCTAAACCATAGAAACCACCATTTTTATAGACCAAAACCCTTTTCCTTTCATACATTCAATGCTTTCACCATACGCAGACTGCTTATATGACAACCGATTCCTACTTAGAATAAAACCATTAGTTTCAGAAATACTAAGTGAAATGCTTAATATCTATCTACTTATATTATCGGTTGAACCCAGGAAAAAACTCTCTTTTAAGTGAATTAATTTAGGAAGGGGCACACAATGAAAAAGGTTACTTCAGTTTTTTGGATTACATTGGCCATTACATTGATCTTATCTTTTTGGGGAATTCTTAACCCAAAGGGATTTGAAAATATTTCAAGTACTATTATGAGTTATATATCTGTTCACTTCGGCTGGTATTATTTATTAATCGTCTCCTTATTTGTGATTTTTTGTTTATATTTGATCATCAGTCCATATGGAAAGATCCGGCTTGGTAAGCAAGGGGACAGGCCTGAATTCAGTTATCCTACATGGTTTGCCATGCTTTTCAGTGCAGGAATGGGAATTGGGCTTGTATTTTACGGTGTAGCATCACCCGTCTCTCACTATATTGAAACCCCTCCCACGGCTGATCCAGGTACAAGGGAGGCGCTTGAGGATTCGTTGCGCATAACATTTTTCCAATATGGTATTCACGCATGGGCGATATATGCCATAATCGCTCTAGTGCTCGCTTATTTTACATTTCGCCATGGAAAACCTGGGTTAATCAGTGCTACACTCGAACCCCTTTTTGGAGATAAAATGAAAGGACCCTGGGGGAAGCTGATAGACATCATTGCAGTATTTGCGACCATAGTAGGTGTAGCCACTACTCTTGGATTTGGTGCAACTCAGATAAACGGAGGTTTTACATACCTGTTTGGTATTGAAAGTTCGTTCTGGGTTCAACTTATTATTATCCTAGTTGTAACTGTGTTATTTATGCTTTCTGCGTATACTGGGCTTAGTAAAGGCATTAAATATTTAAGTAATGCGAATATGACTCTGGCCGGAATTCTATTCGTTGCTACGTTAATTCTGGGACCAACTTTATACATTTTAAATTCGTTTATAGACACGCTGGGAGCTTATATCCAAAGCCTCCCTACTGAGAGTTTACGTATATCTCCGAATGATGAAGCAGAACGGCAATGGGTTATGGACTGGACCGTTTTCTTCTGGGCTTGGTGGATTGCTTGGGCTCCTTTCGTCGGGATCTTTATTGCCCGTATATCAAAAGGACGTACGATTCGTGAATTTCTATCCGGTGTTCTTATCGTCCCCTCTGTCGTCAGTTTCCTCTGGTTTGCAACTTTTGGAATGTCGGGTATTGATGCACAAAATAATGGTACAGATATTGCTGGCCTTCCTGATGAACAAGCTCTTTTCGCAATGTTTGATCAGTATCCATTTAGCGTTGTTTTATCCATACTGGCCATCATGCTGATTGGAACATTCTTTATTACATCAGCCGATTCAGCTACCTTTGTCCTGGGAATGCAAACGACAAACGGTTCCTTATCTCCCCCAACAACAGTTAAATTCGTATGGGGATTTGCCCAGTCAGCCATAGCTGCTGTACTTTTATATACTGGTGGATTACAAGCTCTGCAAAATGCATTAATTTCTGCAGCGTTCCCATTCTCATTCATCATGCTGCTGATGATTTTCTCTTTTTATAAAGCGTTGAGGAAAGAAAAAGAGGAAACGAAACACTAAATTAAGAAAAGCTCAGGGCGCCTTGAAAGACACGACAAGCATAAGCAGAGCGGTGCAGTGTGGATGAGTTTCCTCGCACGGAAGCGAACTGCTTATGTCTCGCGTGTCTAGGCGCTGGAGCTAGACAGATAAACGCCAAAACTTATACTTTCCTTGCTTATTAAAAAGCTGGATGACCTTTTAGTAAAGGTCATCCAGCTTTAATTTCAGGATTTTTAATTAATTTCCTTCAATTTGACATCAAGCATTTGAAATACTTCTCTCACCTTTTCTTTGGATATATTTGAATACCTATCCCCCATACTTACCTCAAAGTAGCACCCCTTATCACTTGTCCCTCTAATACTTCCGGTTAAACCAACCCCTGTTTTTTTATAAATTGATATCAATATCGGTTCAAGATCTTCTCTTGAAAAGTCAAAATGAACATGGAACATATTAGAGACAGGCACTTTTGGCTTTGTCGACACTGCATGGCATTGATTATAAAATCCAGCAAGTTCTATCGCTTCTTCGTAATACTGATTCATTTTATCTTCCCGTTGATTGAAATAGTAATCTGCACTGACTATGTAAGGATAAAGACTGATTAAATCTCCACCGTGCCGCCTTTTCCATACTTTTGATTCCTCTGTGAAGTCTTTAGCACCTGCTAGAACTGCCCCTGCAATTCCACCAATTCCTTTATAAACTGAAAGATAGACACTATCAAAAAGCTCGCAAACTTCAGCAGCAGTCTTCTGATAATAAGGAAGAATTTCCAAAAGTCTAGCACCATCTAAATGTAACTTAATTCCATTCTCACGACAGTAAGAAGAAATACCTTCAAGTGTTTGGTAATCCGGTAATTGACCACCAATCTCACGCTGAGGTAGTTCAAGCAGTAGACAGGCGATATTATCTTCCATTCGTACAACATCTTCCAACTGAATGACTTTATTTTTATCAGCTAATAAAACAGAATCAATGCCATGCAGTTCTTTTAAACCCTCTTGTTCATGAATCTCTATATGACATAATGGATGATAAGCCACTTTATTCAAGCCTTTATGGTCACACCATATTCTTAATGCAATTTGCTGTGCCATCGTTCCACTTGGGAAAAACACCGCCGATTCTTTCCCTAAATAACGTGCCATCTTCGCTTGAAAGTCTTCAATGATCTCACCGTTCCCATATACATCACTCTCTTGCAGACCATCGATATTTCCCAGTGCATCTTTGAGTACCTGAATGTTTCTATTGCCATGACCTGCTACTTGATAATCAGTTTGTTTAAACGCTTCTAGTAAGTTTTTTTCATTCACTCGATATTCCCCCTCTACTACATAACTGTACCACTATTCTAAAAAATTTTCGTATAAAAATTAAGTAATACTCGATTTTTTCAGATAAATCCAATCATAGAGCACATGCGTTGCAAGTAAAAAAAGCATCCACAGAATTTATGTAGATGCTTACTTGAACTAATTAATCCTGTTTTTTCTTCTTACCGATAATTCTTCATTAACCATGGAATACATACCTTCTACGCCATCACATGACGCTTCAAAGCTATAAGCATTCTCCCTGCTAATTCCCACATTATCCGCTTCCTTTGTGGCATCAATGTTTGCACCGATAAAAATAAATTCCCAACCATATTTTTCTTCCTGGTGATTGATCATTTCTTTTACTTTCTTATAAGAAAATTCGCGGCTGGCGTTTTCCATTCCATCTGTAGTAATGACAAATAATACCTTACCTGGCCTTCTGTCCTCACTGGTCTTTGAAAACCTATGCCCAGCACCCAAAATAGTTTTCCCTACTGCGTCCAGCAATGCCGTGCTTCCCCTTACATAATATTCTTCACCCGTCAACTTAGCTTGGTTTGCATCAACACCATTCCATAATACTTCATACTGATTATCAAAAAGTACTGCAGTAAGGATTGTTTCCCCTTCCAGCTGGCATTGCTTTTTAACTAAAGAATTAAATCCGCCAATGGTATCACTTTCTAGACCAGACATCGATCCACTCCGATCGAGTAAAAAAATTATTTCTGTCGAGTTCTTATTCATTCAATTCATCCTCCTAAGTCTTACATCATGGTATAATAGTAGCTGAGTTTATCTATTATATGGTCGCCTGAAAAGCGACATTTTTGGGAGGTGCACGGAATGCTCAGTAATGAATTTTTTTTGAAGTTGGAGCAGTATGTAGAGCATCAGCTGAATCAACTAATCACTTATAGTAAGCCGATCTATACTGAAAGTGAGATCCTAAAGGAAGTCAGCGAAAGTGAACTCGGGAATTTTATAAAAAAGAATCGTAAACCATCATTTCAACAAGTATTGTTTAGCTTTATTGATAAAACCGGTGCCAGTGATCCAGAAATATATAATAAAGCGGGAATTGACCGGAAACATTTTTCAAAGATACGATCCAATCCAGGCTACCGACCAGGAAAAAATGCCATTATTGCACTCGCCTTAGCACTTGAGCTAACTAAAAAAGAAACCGATAAGCTCTTAAGCTCAGCTGGTTTCTCATTTTCCGACAGTGACACCTCTGATTTGGTTGTTCAGTTCTGTTTAGCAAAAAAAGTTTATAATATCCATGACGTTAATGAAGCGTTGGATTATTTTAGTTTGAGGCCGTTGACTGAGTAAGTTAGTTTGTGGTCTTCCTCGAAGTAAATCAGGTCTACCATATCTTTGTTTTTTTGAAGTGTAAAGACACTCAAGCCAACTCCCTAAACTTCTAACCCAGCAATCCCAAAACCACCAGGTCCAGCATGAGTAGAAATCATAGCACCAGCTTGCATCCATTTTACATTTTTAAAACCATTTTCTTTGGCAATTTCATCCATCCGCCGCATGATGCTTTCATCAAGTCCGATTGAGTATTGAAAATAAAGTTGTTCTCTATCAATGTCGTATTGATTTAAATAATCTTGCATAAGTTTTTCTGTAACTCCACTCATTTTTCCACGATATTTCTTAGTTGAAACAAGTTTTCCTTCAATTAATTCAATGCGTGGCTTTATTTTTAACAGAATCCCTCCTAGATATGCAATATTACTTACACGTCCACCGGCTTTTAAAAACTCTAAGCTGCCGGGAACGAAAGCCAATCTTGATTTAGGAATTATTGATTCTATTTTCTCTATTAGACTAGTAGGTTCAATCGTTGGTTCTTTCTCTAATAAGGTAACAGCATACATCACAATAGCGGTTAATCCACCTGTAACATTCAAAGCATCAATTAGAAAAAGATCTTCAAAGTCTTCCGCTGCAATTGTCGCAT
The DNA here is from genome assembly GCF_057836705.1 of Virgibacillus carmonensis. Taxonomy (NCBI): domain Bacteria; kingdom Bacillati; phylum Bacillota; class Bacilli; order Caryophanales; family Bacillaceae; genus Virgibacillus; species Virgibacillus carmonensis. Next base: position 114,438 of record NZ_JBYQFJ010000007.1, read on the forward strand.
TGTGAAAGGGGGAAGATGCCTTTGATGTATAACCAATATGAATAATGATACAGTCAGGAAAGTCTGCCTTTATTCTCGTAAAAAAGCCGTGATACTCATGGGAATTTGTAGACGTTGTAGAGGGTATCTTTTTTGTATGCTCATAATAGTCGTAAATATCCTTTACAGGTAACGAACCATCTAAATAATCCTGGTCATCCATGATTACGTGCATCGGAACCACCTGAACATTATGCTTGTCAGCTAAATCTTCTGGTAAATCCGCTCCACTCTCTGTCGATAATATAATACGTCTCATTATATATCCCCTTTCCTATCCATCCTAATTGCTTTTTTTATAAGCACTATCTACTCCAAACTTTTTAAAAATCCTCTCATCGTCTGCATAAATTCCTCAGTTTCTTCCAGATAAGCCATATGTGCGCTCTTTTCGAAAACATGAAATTTACTATCAGGTGTAAGTTCACTAAAATACTTAGTAGATTCAGGTGTAGCTTCGTCATACCTGCCACAAGCAAATAGCGTTGATATGTTGATGGTTTTAAGCTGTTCTGTGGAATCAAAGTTTTTAAGGTTTCCTGTAACATGAAATTCAGATGGCCCCCACATTATATTGTAGATTTCACGATTTTTAAACGGAGCTCCCTTTTTTCGAAAATCCGTCATTCCACCACTTCTGCATACGAAATGCTTATTAAATACTTTAGTTGCTTCTTTGTATGCGTCGGAATCTGTTGTTCCTTTTTCCTCACATCTTTTCAATGTTTGTTGAACATCAATTGGCAATTTTTCACGGTTGCGTTCCTGATCCGCTGCCCACCTGGGAGCACTTAAACATGGACTTGAAAATATAATACTTTTTACTCCTCTAGGATTGGAAAGGTAATAAGCTGCCGCTAAAGTTGTGCCCCACGAATGACCGAGCAGATGGAACTCCTTGAGTTGAAGATCTTCCTTTAATTGATATAATTCCTCCACAAACCGATCAATTTTCCATAAAGATGTGTCTGTTGGCCATTCAGACTTCCCGCATCCTAATTGATCATAAAATATAACGGGACGATCTTCTGCCAGGACTTTTAACCCTTGCAGCGACCAGTGAGACGAACCGGGACCACCATGTAAAATAATGACAGGTGTCTTATTTATGTGGGTGCCATGAATCTCGTACCATACTTTTCCTCCGGTTACTTCAACGAAACCTTCTTTAGCAGTCATTTTAGTTCCTCCTACTCAACCTGTTCTATTTATTTTCATTTTTTGCTGAAATAAATCCTAATATAGAACCAAAAATTGCCCCACCGAGAACTTCTAACGGCTGGTGTCCCAAAAGCTCCTTCAAATCCTTTTCTCTTTCCACAAATTTCATGCTCGGAAAATCTTTGGATAGCATTACAAAGTTATTTTCCAGATCGTTGACGAGCTTAGCAATTTCTCCGGTATGGCGTCGTATTCCTTGCGCATCATACATGACAATTACACCAAATATTGTTGCTAATGCGGTTTCTGTATGGCGCGACCCTTTATGTGCAGCTATGTAAGTTGATAACGCTGAAACACCTGCCGAATGTGAGCTAGGCATACCACCAGTTGTGGCTACTTGTTTTAAATCCCATTCTCCTGTCGCTCTCTTATGTGTCAGTACCTTCAAACCTTGTGCAAGTCCAATCGCCGATAGTGCCGTCAATATTCCTCTATTCATCTTCTGCATTACATTTATCCTCCAATCTGAAAGCTTTCTTCTCTTATTTCAATACCCGAAAACAGTAAGTTTTATGCAGTCTATTACTAGTTCGACAATGGTTAAGTACTAGTATGCCACAACTTTGAAAAAGATTGTAAATTTCGAGATTGAAGTCTACTTTTAAAAAGCCGATGAAGGACAAATCTAGACGCAGTCGAAACGTTCTTCATAACGTTATCTCTCGCAGATTTCTTTTGGGTTAAGTGCATGATGAATGCAGAAGATATTAAAATGGATTAAGATAATATATGTTACTTATAGGGAAAATGAACGAGAACAGATTCTTGTCTCAACAATTAAAATAATAGTCAACAGTTCTATATACTGGAAAAAGTGGATGATGCTAGGAGGGAAAACAATGGATGAAGCTATATCGTTAAGCGCTTTGAAAGCTTTGGTAGAAAAGAAAATGAAGAAAAAAATCCTTGTGAAAATAATGTGGAATGACAAAGAAAAGATAACCTTGTTAATAACGGCAAATATGAAAATTAACTCTTTTATATATGACGAAAAAGAGGGGTATTTATTTTATGATAATGTAGGAAAGCTTATTGAGTATGAAATTCCATATATTCTGTCAGAAAGGGAATTGGCAGACGGGAAAGTGATACTGCGTGGAACAAAAGATGAAAAATCAAGGGTTAACAATTACCCCTTGTCACACGAAGATATTATATTTTTAAAAGAATATCATTCGTAATAATGACAATAGGTATTATGAAGTGAACGAACGGATAAAAAGATACCGAAACTATTTTAGAGAACCAAGAAAAGCGCAAGCGTCTTGAAAGACACGACAAGCATAAGCAGAGCGGTGCAGTGTGGATGGGTTTCCTCGCGCGTAAGCGAACTGCTTATGTCTCGAGTGTCTAGGCGCTGGAGCTAGAGAGATAATCGTCAAAATTTTATACTTTCTTTGCTCTTGAAAAACCATAGCTCTTAGTGTAAAAGAGTTATGGCCTTTTGGTAAATAGTCCTAAATGATCTCGTGATTATATTATAAAAAGTGTGTTATAACTAAAATTTAATAGTTATTAAAGTGCAGTTTTTTTCATGACGATATTCCCTTATCCTCTATATGTGATAGCTAATCCCTTCAGGAAATTTCTAGCGTACTTATCACCGCACTCCTGGTAATTCTTATGTCCTTCTTTTCTTAATAAGGCGCTTAATTCGCTTTTAGTAATAGTGACTCCAGCTTCCTCTAATATATCCAGAACATCTTCACTTTTTAATGCTAGCGCTATTTTCAATTTCTTTAGCATGATATTATTAATATTATTAACACTCGCATTAATCTTTACAGATTCAGTAGATTGCCCTGGTTTTGGTTCTTGATGTCCTCTTCTAAAAGTAATAAATCCATTTAAAAATGACTCCAACATAACATTTGTGCATTTTATATGCTCTTCATTTTCAGGTATCTCATCATAGTTGTCAGCTTCATTATCATAGCCGTCATTTGTTTTAGTTAGTATCTTTAGCACTTCTTCTTTTGTTACTTTAATACCTCCAAGTTTAAATATTTTTACCATGTCCGTATTTTTAATATCCAGAGCATACCTTAATCTGATTAATATATCGTTATTATCCATCTACAAACCTCCTGTTAGATTGCCTGTTTGCGTAACATCTCCGTTGCTATCATTGCCTAAATAGTCAATCATTATTTTCTTCCGCTTTCTTAAATAAAGCTTCGGGAATCATTTCAAAACCTTCGATCACTGTATTTTCTTCTACTTCCATCATTAAATAACTCTTCCCATCGAAATGGACTTGACGTACAAATCTTAAGTCTTGTGGACTAATGGATATATTGGCTATTTTTGTCTCTATTTTAATAGATTTTGACGTATATTTCGGTACAATGTTATTAGCTTTAAATTCATAACTTTCATCGTCAATCACAGTTTTAAAAGCGGATTCTACCCTTTCCGTGTTAACATCTTCTATACCACTGCTTCTTAAAACTTTTTCTACATCTTTATAGTCTAGCCGCGGTACGTCTTTCTCTTCATTCTCTTCCACTACACGATGAATCTCTTCGTATACATTGGAAAGTGTGGACGTATTGATTTTTTGATCGCCAGCTACGTTTTTTACAATTTCCTCAAAAACAATTTTATCCTCTGCTGCAGTCATTATTTCTTCCGCATTTAATACTTCCTCCATAAAATGATAATTCAGTTCATTCTTCTTCCCTGCCGAATAAAGTACATGGTTGACATCCGCGGAATTATCCGTAATAGAAGGAAATAAAAAACCTGATATTGGGGCCTTCAGATTGATAATAGGATCTACGACAATATTATACTTAAACTCTTTTTGAACGTAATCAAACAGTAATTCTTTTTTCGGGTCTAGTGTTTTATTCATACTGCATAAAATAAAGGGATGGGAGTAAACTGTATTACGTTCACTTTCTTCCGACTCTTCACTTTGACGTTTCATCGGTTTCTTATATTCTCCCCGTATAAATGTTACAACAATATCCATCTCATATTGTTTATCTTTCAGCATTTTTTCCACAAGGTAAAGCATTTGCCCTTTCCATTCTTCTGTATCGTTACTTAATAAGCCTTGGTGAAGAATGAGCTGACTGTTATTTTCCACATCACGCTGGAATTTTAATTCAAATAACTTTTCATCCAGCTGACCGGATAGTACTTTCTTAAAGTTATCCATAAATAACTCTTTCTGTTCCTCTTCCAGCATTTCAAATGGCATACTCTGGTGATGATAAATCTCACTCGATTCCTTCATGATGTACACATTAAAAATTTCATTTATTGTTAATAAATCATTATTCACCTTGAATTGTTTACGTATATTTGCTATGTCTTTTTTGTCCAATTTTGTTCCACTCCTAAGTTGTCATTGTGTTTGGGACGCAGAGGGACGGTTCTTGTTGTCCCAGTTGAATGGGGAGAACCGCCCCTCTTTCCTGAATATGGAGTTTATTTATAGTCCCCATTCACACTTCATAAATAATTGGTCCTCTATTAACTCAGCAGTAAGGCACCCGTTCATTTTTTCCATTAAACTTTTTGCAATCGGTAAACCGAGTCCAGTACCTTTTCCAGTCCGTGTTTGGTCTGCTTTATAAAAACGGTCAAACATACGATTTAAATCCTGTTCACTTAAATGGTTGACCGAATTACTAATGGTCATCTGAATGCATGAATCTAATTTTTCAAGCCGGATGGATACATCTCCGCTTGTATGCCTAATTGCATTTCCTACTAAATTTTCGATGACTCGTTTAACGGCAGATGGATCGGCCAAAATTATGATATCGTTATCTGGAATATTTAAAGTTGGCTCAAGACTTCTTTTATTAAATTCTTCGTAAAATCCTAATAGTACCTCTAAAATCAAATGATTTAATCTAATCATTTCAATTTTCACTGGATAATCTGCCTGTTCGATTACCGATAGTTCGAAAAAATCCTCAAGTAAAACCTTTAATCTACTTGCACCATTTTTAATAATATTGATAAATTCTTTTCTCGTCTCTGGAGTTATTTCATCTGATTCTAAAAATTGAAGATATCCCAAAATTGAGGTCATAGGGGTGCGTATATCATGTGAAATGTTTGATACCGCCTGTTTCAGTTCATTTTCAGTCAAGCGTTTTTCTGCCCCTGCCTTTTTTGTTAAATCAATTTGGTTATTGATTTCTTTTGCTAGATTCTCAAAATCTTGATCAAAATAGCTTATATCAATCTTCTTAGCTGTTACATTTTTGTTTAGATCACTAAGTTGTCTTGTTGCTCTTTTGATTTCCCTTTTTAAAAAATATAAACGGGTGAGGGCATATAATAAAACAATAATTGCTATTATCGTTATCGTTGCATAAATCACACTACTCACCCGCTTTCTTTCTTACTTAATTTCCTTGTTTCTAAAAATGAAACTTCCTAAAATCCCTAGTACTACGAAAGTCAAGATGGGTACAACAATGAAAGTTAAAACATCCTCACCATCCCAATGTCCGATTTGATCAATGGTTAATATTTGTCCATGTGACATAAATATTGAATGAGTAATGATTGGTTCCAAAAACGGAGCTTTAGCACTTAAAATATCTAACAAGCTATCGATAGACGCAAGGAACAGGAGTAGAAATGCTATAGCTTTTCCACTGTCAGCAAAAATGACCGAAAAGAATGCCATAATGGAGGCGAATGCTACTGCGTAAAGCGTAATCAATCCAATCGTTTGGAAATAATACGTCCATTCAGGCCAGACATTGAAACCTATATAAATTGCACTAGCACCCATCATAAAAATCGGTAATATTAATAAAATGATGATGGATCCAATCGAAAACACGGTCAGCTTAGCGAAATAAGTTTGTATTCTACTATGGCCGGAAGAAGCGATACTCTTCACCGTACCCGACGTAAATTCATTAGCAATAAAGAACCCTGCTAATATGGCTGGCAAAAGGCTTATTATATCACTATTGATTGAAAGAATAAAACCGCGATAAAAGGCATTTTCACTTTGTACGTCGGAAATCCCTATTTTATCAAGAGGATACAGAAAAGCGAAGGTAATTAACAGCCCTGTTAGTACCCAAAAAGTTCGATCCTTTTTTAATTTATACAACTCTGTTTTCATAAGATTACCCATGGTTTACACCCCCAATGCGATTGGTAAAGTAGACTTCTAATTCTTCACCCATTGGCATGAATTCCTCGATAACCAATCCTTCATTTGTTAGGGCTTTTGAAACTTCCCCTGGGATATCCATATATGCAAACAACTTAATCGATCCGTCTGGCATGACTTCAAAATCTTGCGTTGAAAAATTTCTTTCTATAACAGTTGCCGCTTTGTTTGGATTATCTACTTTAATATGCAGGTATTGCTGACATTTTTCATTTAGTTCTTTAGCCGATAATTGCTCTAACAGTTCCCCTTCATGAATGATTCCGTAGTGGGTTGCTAATAAATGAAGTTCACTTAAAATATGGCTTGATATTAAAATAGTAATTCCATATTCTTTATTCAGTTTCTTTAATAATTCTCGTATTTCGACTACTCCCATTGGGTCTAGTCCATTTATAGGTTCATCAAGAATCAAAAATTCAGGATCTCCTAGTAGTGCGATTGCAAGTCCAAGCCGCTGCTTCATCCCTAAAGAAAAGTTCTTGGCTTTCTTTTTCCCTGTATTCTGTAAGCTTACAAGCGCAAGTGTTTTTTCAATACAATCTTTCCCAGGTATCCCTTTTAATAGCCTATGTGCCTCTAAATTTTCAGAAGCTGTCATATTCGGATATAAAGCAGGCCCCTCAATTATTGTTCCAATTCGTTTTCTTGCCTCAATCAACTCTTGTCCACTGCTTTTTCCAAATAATGCAAACGTCCCCGTTGTCGGATAGGCGAGACCAGTTATAATGCGAATTAACGTTGATTTACCAGCCCCATTTTGCCCAATAAAACCATAGATGGATCCTTTTATAATTGATAAATCAACTTTATTGAGAGCCAGTTTATCCTGATATTTCTTAGATAAATGATAAGATTTAAGAACATACTCTTTCATCTAGTTTTTCCTCCTTCATTTTCAACGTGTCCAAAAAGAATTGCAGTTACCGACAATCCAGTTTATCTAAAGAATTCGAGGCTATCCATCCTTGAACTTCTTTTTTCGCTTTGAACACTCTTTTATTATAAGAAGGAAAACATAAGAAGGTCTTAAGATAAATCTTAAGAAAACCTTAAGTTTTAAGTCGGTACCCCATTCCCCAAATCGTATCAATATACCCTTCATTTGGATTCGCTACCTGAAGCTTACTTCTTAAATTACTCATATGCACATTAATCGTATTATCATCACCATGGAATTCCTCATTCCAAACACTCTCAAACAAATTGGCTTTTGTGAACACCTTCCTCGGCGAAGACATCAATAGAAACAATATCTCATATTCAAGCGCTGTTAATTTCAGATCATTCCCATTCACAGACGCTTTTTTCGCATCAGTGTCAATCACAATATCTTTGTAGCGAATCAGATTGGCTAATGGCACCTCCGCCATACGTCGATACCTCCTTAAACAAGAATCGATTCTGGCGTTAACCTCTTCAATATCAAAGGGTTTCGTAATATAGTCATCCGCACCGGCCCTTAAAGCATCGATTTTTGTTTGTGTTTCCAGCTTTGCCGAAATAATAATGATAGGAACATCACTTCTATCAGTTACTTTCCTTAGAACATCTTCGCCGGACAGACCAGGAAGCATCAAATCAAGCAGGATCATATCCCATTTATGACTTTCTAAATAAATGACAGCTTCAGTCCCAGAATAAGCAGGTTTAGGAGTATAACCGTTTTTGCTAACAATATTACAAAGCAATCGATTAATATCTTCATCATCTTCAATTATTAAAATATTTACTGAATCATTCATCCTTCTCATCCTCACAATTATTATAATTATCATTCATTGAAATAGGGTCAATGTCAAGGAATTGAAAAGTAATATAAATATTCTTGTCGATCTTAATATATATTTATTGCTGATAGAGAAATGGCTGACTACTCTGTAATAAGTAAGTAGGTCAGCCATTATAAATTCAATTATTATGATGTTTTATTATTTATCACAATCACTAGTTTCTGAAATGCTACGAAGGGTCAGGAACACATCGGACAAGTCTCCAGTCACCTATTATTTCCTCTCAACTATTGATACACACTCCACGTGCCCCGTCTGCGGAAACATATCAACTGGCTGCAATTCCTTTGTCCCGTACCCGCCATCTTCCAAAATTCTCAGATCGCGCGCTAATGTAGATGGATTACATGACACATATACAATTCGCTTCGGCTTCATTTCAATCATAGCGTGCAACAGTTCTTCGTCGCAGCCTTTACGCGGTGGATCTACCACAATCACATCTGGCTTCAACCCTTGTGCAGTCCACCAGGGCATTACCTTTTCCGCTTCTCCTACAACAAATTCTGCATTGGTAATTCCGTTCAATTTAGCGTTTTTCTTTGCATCACTAATAGCTTCTGGTACGATTTCCACACCGTAAACCTTCTTGGCTTTTTGAGCAAGGAATAATGAGATGGTTCCGATTCCACAATATGCATCAATAACAACATCGTCACTGCTTATATCAGCGTACTCTAGTGCCTTTTCGTATAGTACCTTAGTTTGCGATGGGTTTATTTGATAAAATGACTTTGCTGAGATGGCAAAGGTAATATCACCGATTTTATCGTGAATATATTCATCACCAAAGAGCAGCTTTGTTTTTTCACCCAAAATTACGTTGGTCCGCTTATTGTTGACGTTGTGCATAATAGATTTTATATGCGGATACGTTTCCGTCAATTCCTTAACCAGTTCATCCTTGTGCGGTAGTTTATCCGTTCGTGTGACGATAACGACCATGATGTCCTTCGTTTCTTCACCTGTTCGAACCATAATATGACGCAAAACACCACTGTGGGTTTGCTCATTATATGCCTGGATACCAAGCCGATTTGCAACATCCCTAACTGTTTTGACAACATTATTTATGACTTCATTATGGGTTGCACATGTTTCGGTATTTTCAACAATATGGTGGCTTCGTTTTTGATAAAATCCGGTTATAAGTTCACCATCCTTCTCACCAACTGGAATCTGCACTTTGTTTCGGTAGTGCAATGGATCATCCATGCCGATTATCGGATGTATTGGTACATGTTCAAGGTGAGCAATTTTTTTCATGGCATTTTTCACTTGGCTCATTTTCATCTCAAGCTGTAGACGATAACTCATATGTTGAAGCCCGCACCCATTACAATGTACATGACACACAGGCTCGACTCGTTCTGGACTCACTTTAATTAATTCAAGCAATTTACCGAATCCAAAATTCTTATTTGCTTTTATAACTTTTACAGTTGCTTCTTCTCCTGGCAATGCATTTGGTACAAACAATGGATAACCGTTAATTTTACCCACGCCACTTCCTTCATGTGTTAAATCCTCAAATGTTAAGGTTATTGTTTCGTTTTTAGTTACTGGTGCTGTTTGTTTAGCCATGGATACCTTCCTTTACGTCCTTAGATAGTTGTCTTCTATTTTACCACAGTTGTATTTTTCCATGAAAAAATTCCCTCTCTTAAGTTAGAGAGTCTCAGTTTCATAATTTTTGTTTAAATGTTTTTTAACTAAATAAAAGGAGTTTTGGATTTTAAATTGAATATATATTAATATTATGAAGACGGTTTGGAGGTCATTTTTTTGTTACTTTACTTTTGATATATCACCTTTAAATAATTTAAAATAAATTAGGGGTTGATATATTATGATATACAAAGTCACGCTTGATGGTATTTCTTCTGATATGTTAAAGGGCTTTTTTGTAGACTGGCTAAGCCCACCAAATCCGCAAACTCACTTAAAACTGTTGAAGAAAAGCAGTAAATTGGTAATTGCGATTGATGATAAAACTAATCAAATAGTTGGATTTATTACAGCAGTAAGTGATGGAGTCCTATCCGCCTATATTCCATTTCTTGAGGTTTTACCTGAATACAAAAATAAAGGTATTGGTAAGGAATTAGTAAGCCGGTTGCTAAAAGAACTTGATGGCATATATATGATCGATTTATGTTGTGATGACAACTTAGTTCCTTATTATGAAAAGTTTGGAATGTTAAAATCAAATGGCATGCTTTCAAGGAACTATAAAATGCAATCTGGAAGGTAAAACAAATAAATATAATTTTAAAAAGCTTGGATATATCCAAGCTGTTTTTAGGCTTCTTCATTCAAGAAATCCACTTGAACTGTGTTTAATAAAGGATACCACAGTTAAGTTTTCCCATGAAAAAAGACTGCTAGTATCAGCAATCTTGTTTTTCAATAAATTTATCGGTTACAAAGAATTCAATATGCCTTGTTAGGTTGGTAAATTCTCCTGGTAATAAACCACCAAATTCTCCGTCGATATTTAGTTGCATTTTATCTTCTGGTGTTACTTTAATCTTTTTCGCTTGGGTATAAATTACGTTCTTATCATCCAGGTGTGCCCCTCTTAATGCAAGACTTGCGATTCGAATAAATTCAGCTAAATTAATTTTTTTCAGGATAATTAAATCAAAATAACCATCGTCAAACTTTGCGTCTGGTGCAAGTTTTTCAAAACCGCCAACAGAGTTTGTATTAGAAACTAAAAACAGCATGATATCCTCATCAAGAACTTGATCATCATACTCAATTTTTACCCGAGTCGGTTTAAGAGATGGTAGCATTTCGATTCCCTTCATATAATACGCTAGCTGGCCAAGCATGGTCTTTAATCTACTTGGTACTTCATACGTAAGTTCAGTTAATTTTCCTCCACCAGCAATATTCATGAAGTAACGATCGTTGACTCGTCCAATATCGAGAAACATCGATTGATCCGCCAAAATAACGTCCACTGCTTTTTTTATATCGCGAGGAATACACAATGCGCGAGCGAAATCATTGGTTGTACCAACTGGTATAATACCAAGCTTTGGCCGGTATTCTTGCTCTGCCAAACCGTTAATTACCTCGTTGATTGTTCCATCCCCGCCTGCTGCAACAACAAGGTCATAGCGACGTTCAACTGCTATTTTGGCAGCATCTGTAGCGTCTCCCTCACATGTAGTTGCGTGTGTAGACGTTTCATATCCTGCTATTTCAAACCGCTCTAATACGGTTGGTAATTCTCTTTTAATTGCTTCCCTGCCGGATGTTGGGTTATATATAATTCGGGCCCGTTTCATGACGTCCCCTCCTTTACAAATACACATACAAGTTTATTAATATAAATTTACATTAAACATACAAACACTATCATAGTCCTTTTAAATCAATTTGAAAAGACTAATGTTGAATTTTTTTGGATTATGAGGTGGTATTAGTTGGGTTTGGATCAACTTTACGTGGGTGTCGATCAACTTCGCATGGGGCTGGATCGACTTTGCTTGTTTGTCGATTAACTTCGCGCGGAGCCGGATCGACTATGCTTGTCTGTCGATTAACTTCCGTGTTTTTCGATCAACAAACATAAAACAAGGCTGCACCGATAGTAGCAGTGCAGCCTCACCTATTAGATTTTACCTTTTATCCATCTCTTCTAACAGGATTTTATTAACCATTGGTGGGTTTGCTTGTCCTTTGGTTTGTTTCATAACTTGTCCGACCAGGAACTTTATTGCCCGGTCTTTACCATTTTTAAAGTCAACAATTGATTGTTCATTGCCATCCAGTACTTTTATAATGATCTCGCGAAGCTGTCCTTCGTCAGAGATTTGAACAAGACCTTTATCCTTAACAATTTGTTCAGGGTCTCCACCCTTTTCAACGAGATCTGCAAATACCTTTTTCGCAATCTTAGACGATATCGTTCCATCCTCGATTAATCGTATCATTTTGCCGAGACCTTCTGGTGTAAGTGCTAAATCATGTAATTCCTTTTGATGCTTGTTCATGTATTCAAACACAGCACCCATTAACCAGTTTGAAGCTTGTTTAGTATCAGCACCATGTGCAACCGTTTTTTCTAGGAAGTCTGCCATTTCTTTAGAATTCGTGATGACTGCAGCATCGTATTCTGGTAACTCAAGTTCCTTAATAAATCGTTCCTTTCTCGCATCAGGGAGCTCTGGAATTTGCGTACGAATACGCTCTATCCATTCGTCACTGATATGCATGTGAAACAGGTCTGGTTCTGGGAAATAACGGTAATCGTCTGATCCCTCTTTAATACGCATAAGAATTGTTTCTTTGGTTTTTTCATCATAGCGACGCGTTTCTTGTAAAATTTCTCCACCTGATAGTAGTTCTTTTTCTTGTCGTTTTTCTTCAAATTCAAGACCTTTTTGCACAAAGGTAAAGGAATTCAGGTTTTTCAGCTCGGCTTTTGCTCCGAATTCTTCCTGGCCAATTGGTCGTAATGAAATATTAGCATCACACCGAAGCGATCCTTCTTCCATTTTCACATCAGAAACACCGGTGTATTGGATGATGTTCTTCAGTTTTTCCAAATAAGCATAAGCTTCTTCTGGAGAACGCATATCAGGTTCAGAAACAATTTCAATTAATGGAGTTCCTTGACGGTTGAAATCAACTAAAGAATAGCCATTATCTCCATGGGTCAATTTTCCAGCATCCTCTTCCATGTGTAAACGGGTGATACCAATTCGTTTCTTTTCACCATTTACTTCGATTTCCAGCCAGCCATTTTCGCCAATTGGTTTATCAAATTGCGATATTTGATATGCTTTTGGATTGTCTGGGTAGAAATAGTTCTTCCGGTCGAACTTTGTATCTGTCGCAATTTCGCAATTTAGTGCCATAGCCGCTTTCATAGCGAAATTAACTGCTTCTTCATTTAATACAGGTAATGTGCCCGGATAACCCAAATCGATTGGATTCACATTTGTATTTGGTTCTGCGCCAAACTGATTAGGGCTTGGGCTAAATATTTTCGATTTTGTTTTTAATTCAACATGTACTTCAAGTCCAATGATCGTTTCAAAATTCATTAGTTGGCACCTCCAAGTTGAGGTCGTTTTGTATGATAATCTGTTGCTTGTTCAAATGCATGTGCCGCGCGGAAAATTGTTTCTTCATCAAAATGCTTTCCGATAACTTGCAAGCCAATTGGTAATCCATTTTCAGAAAAACCACACGGAACCGAAATACCCGGGATACCTGCCAGGTTAACTGGAATTGTTAAAATATCATTCGTATACATCGTTAATGGATCATCTGTATTTTCGCCAACCTTAAATGCAGGTGTGGGTGTAGTTGGTCCAATCACTACATCGTAATTCTCAAATACACTAGCAAAATCATTGTTTATCAGCTTACGAACTTTTTGTGCCTTTTTATAATAAGCATCATAATAACCAGACGATAATGCATAGGTTCCAAGCATAATCCGACGTTTTACTTCATCACCAAAACCTTCACTACGGGACATTTTGAACATATCCAACATATTTGTTGCGTTTTCAGAACGGACACCATAGCGGACTCCATCAAAGCGGGCAAGGTTAGCGGATGCTTCAGATGATGCAAGTAAATAATAGGCTGCGACCGCATATTTCGTATGTGGCAGAGAAACTTCTTCCCATTCTGCCCCAAGTGATTCGTATACCTTTAATGCTTCTAAAACGGTATCTTTAACCTCTTTTGAAACACCTTCAGCTAAGTACTCTTTTGGAACAGCGATTTTAAGCCCTTTTACGTCACCTGAAAGCGCATCTGTAAACTTTGGAACATCGACATCTGCACTAGTTGAATCCATTGGATCTCGTCCAGAAATCACTTCCAATATACGAGCACTATCCTCTACAGTTCGTGTTACTGGTCCAATTTGGTCAAGTGATGATGCAAATGCAACCAATCCGAACCTAGACACGCGACCATAGGTAGGCTTTAACCCAACTACTCCACAAAATGCAGCTGGTTGGCGTATCGATCCACCAGTATCAGATCCAAGCGAAAATAGTACCTCACCTGCTGCAACTGCAGCTGCTGATCCACCACTTGAGCCACCTGGAACATAGTCCGTATTCCACGGATTTCGTGTAGCAGCATAGCTTGAATTTTCATTTGATGATCCCATCGCAAATTCGTCCATATTTAATTTACCAATGTTGACTGCCTTTGCAGCGTTTAATTTCTGCACAACAGTTGCATCGTATAAAGGATCATTAAAGTTATCCAAAAATTGACTTGCACACGTTGTACGAAGATTTTTAGTAACAATATTATCCTTTACACCAACAGGCATACCAAATAAAAGTTCAGTCGCATCTTGACTTTCTGAATCAAGTTGCTTAGCCTTTTCAAGGGCTCTCTCTTTATCTAACGTTAAGAAAGCTTGTACCTCACCGTCCACTTTTTCAATTTGCTCGAATGATTCCATCACAAGATCAGTGACAGTAATTTCTCTGTTATGTAGTTTTTGCTCAAGTTCCTTTATTGTGTGATTAAATAATGACATGTGTTGGTTCCCTCCTTACTCCATGACAGACGGCACACGAAAATGCCCATCCTTTTTATCAGGCGCGTTTTTTAATGCTTCATCCTGTGTAATCCACTGTTTCGGTTCATCTTTACGTAAGACATTTTTAGAATCCAAAACATGGGTAGTAGGTTCAATGTGGTCTGTATCCAATTCATTTAGCAGGTCTGCGTAATGAATAATCTTGCTTAACTGTTTTGTGAATTTTTCTGCTTCCTCATCTGTAATCGCAAGTCTTGCCAAATGCGCAACATGTTTAACATCCTCATTTGTAATATCTGCCAATTAAAGCACCTCCATTAAAACTCTTACAATACTATAGATAATAGCAGAGTTCATTGACTATAGGCAAATAATCGATGATTTTATTTAGACAACAAAAAAAGGCCTGAACAGCTTCCACACTAATTCAGGCAAGTTCATCATATAGTAATAGGGTAAAAAAATTACTGAGTAACTCAAGCCGGTTTAGAAGCTTGTGTTACCAATTGAAAGTATGCTTGGCTCTCTATCCATAGTCTGGTCAGTTGTAGTATCAAAAGTGAAGAAGAATCCAGCTACTAATAGAGTCCCTAAAGCAGCACTAGCAATAAGCTTTTTCATGTTATCCCCTCCTTTACAGAATAGTAAGTTGATCATACGCATAATTAGCAAGTTTAAAATACTTGGTCGCTTCCTTATATTTGCGTAACTTCTCATAATGATTGCCAAGCATTTTGGTATATATGACAAGATTTACATAATCTTTATGTTTCTTTAAATATGGAATAAATTCTTGTATTAAGATATATTCAAACTTTTCATAATCATTCTCAAGCGCGTATTGATAGGTATTAATTATATAATAAAATAACTTATATTCTTCAATTCTCTTAAATTCTTCTAGTAGTTCAAATCCATAATCAACCATTTTTTTTGCATCATCATAATTATAGATATTATATTGTTCTGCTAATAACGAAGTAATCGCAGCAAGTCTTTCAATTAGATGTACTTCTTCATCATCAACAATTGCCGTAAAATATTTAATTGCTTCTTTTGACTCACCCTTGGAGGAATACAAGGAACCCAAGTTTTGATTTGTTAATTGAATCAGTTGATTATTTTTACTTAATTTTGCAAGGTGTAACGCTAAGTTAAAGTTCTTTATTGCCTTATCGTAAACACTTATTCTACGATGTGATATTCCTAACAAAATGTGACATTGGGCACATCTAAAAAAGTTATATTTAATTTGAAAAATATCAAGTGCTTTATTCGCGTATTCTATGGCCTCTAATGTATTTCTAAGCTTACTATGTGTGATGGCCATGGTATATTGAAGATCAGCTACGTATGCTTCATCCAAACTAATCTGATTTAGCTTTTCCTCTGCAAGTTTATACATTCGCATTGCTTGACTAAACTCGCCTTGAAATGAAATATAATTCCCTTTAAACTTGTACCAATAGAATTGATGTAATGTATCGAAGTTGTTGGAAATTTCATTTAACTTATTCACTTGTTCCAAAGCCTTTTCGAAATCAGCTAATACTAAGTAGTATCGTATTCTATGAATCTCAAATAAAATTAGGTTATCTGAATGAATGTTACTTAGTAACGATTCTAGTTCCTCGTATTTTTCAGTAATAACCTCTTTGTCATTCGTTTCAAACAACAGGTCATACCATTCCTGACATTTTTCCTTAATCGTAACCTCTTTGTCATCGTCCCGTTGTACCCCAAGTCTAGTACATAAAAGGCTTATAACTTCTTGACTTGCTTCTGTTTTCTGGTTTTCAATCTTGGACAAGTATGACATGGAAACAATACCCTCTGCTAAGTCCTCTTGTGTCATTCCTTGTTTTATGCGTTGTAATTTAATAAAGGGTCCAGTCTCCATCTATATACCCACCTTCTTGATATACTCGGATGAATTACCTCGTAAAATTGGTATATTTATATACTAACACAATTTCAGATAATTCATATTGGGAAAGTTGAGGGGTCCAAGGGTACTTTAACCCCGCGAAAACTTTCCTACTTTCCTAAATCTACGACAAAAAACCTCTTTTTGCAATTAATTTTGCAAGAAGAGGCTCTTTTTTGTACTAGGTCTATTGAATCAGACGTAACTATCTAGCTACTACTTTTCCTTTTTTAGAACATTTCTGAAGTAGTTTTACCTTGCATATGATGGATTAGATAATCTGGTCCACCTGCTTTTGAATCTGTACCTGACATTTTGAATCCACCGAATGGTTGATAGCCAACAATTGCCGCTGTACATCCACGGTTAAAGTAAAGATTACCTACATGGAAGTCAACGCGAGCTTGTTCTTGGTGTGCACGGTTATTTGTAATAACAGCACCTGTTAAACCATAATCTGTGTTGTTAGCAATTTTGATTAGTTCATCAAAATCTTTTCCTTTTGCTAATCCAACAACTGGTCCGAAGATTTCTTCCTGCATGATACGTGCTTCTGGATCTAGGTCTTTGATTACAGTTGGATTTATAAACCAACCTTTGCTGTCATCCCCGTTACCACCAACAAGAAGTTCTCCTTCATCTTTACCAATTTCAATATAATTCATAATTTTATCGTATGCGCCTTGATCAATAACTGGTCCCATAAAGTGAGCGTTATCAGATGGATCTCCAGCACTTAATTCCTTCGTTAGTTCAGCTACACGATCCGCTACTTGATCATACACATCTTCATGGATGACCGCACGTGAACATGCAGAACATTTTTGACCTGAAAATCCGAATGCAGATTGAACAATAGATTGTGCTGCAAGTTCTAGGTCCGCTTCGTTGTCAACAACTATGGTATCTTTACCGCCCATTTCAATAATGGTACGTTTCAACCAATTTTGACCTTTTTGTACTTTTGCTGCTCGTTCAAAAATTCGTGTACCGATATCTCTTGAACCTGTGAAGCTAACAAAGCGAGTACGTGGGTGATCAACTAGATAATCCCCAACTTCACTACCAGGTCCTGGAATGTAGTTGATTACGCCATCAGGAAGACCAGCTTCTTCAAGTACTTCCATAAATTTATAAGCAATTACAGGTGTTGTGCTTGCTGGTTTGAGCAATACAGTGTTACCAGAAACCATTGCTGCACTTGTTGTTCCAGCCATTATAGCGAATAAGAAATTCCATGGTGAGATAACAACACCCACACCTAATGGAATATAGTTATATTGGTTATATTCGATTGGGCGGCTGTTTATTTTTACTCCATCTTTGAATTCAAGCATCTGACGTCCGTAATATTCAAGGAAGTCAATTGCTTCTGCAGTATCAGCATCTGCTTCTTTCCATGGTTTTCCGCCTTCTTTTACAAGATGTGCGGTGAATTCAAATTTACGACGGCGTATAATTGCCGCTGCACGGAATAAGATATCAGCACGCATTGTAGGTTCTGATTTTCTCCAGGACTCAAATTTAGTATCAGCAACTTTCATTGCTTGCTCAGCTAATTCCTTGTTGGCTTTTGAAACATACCCAATAACTTCATCTTTTTTAGAAGGGTTAACAGAAACGATTTTATCATCCGTTGTAATTCGTTTCCCACCTATAATAAGGGGATATTCTCCACCAAGATCAGCCTCAACCTTTTTGATCGCTTCTAGCATTAATTTCTGATTTTCTTCTACTGTAAAATCTGTAAAAGGTTCGTGTTTGTACGGTACTACCATGAAAAAAAACCTCCTTAAAAATTATTCGATTACTCCATTGATTACGTTTACATTTACTACTGGATGGAGCATCTCCATCCATCAGTTTAACCGATTTAATTTAACAGTTCAATGAATCTAGCTCTTTTATTATTTATTTATATTCAAAGGAAAATTTTTTTTAGAAATCGAGTATAAAAAGAACACGGTATTCGCTAATAAAGACTAAGCAAATACCGTGTTTTTCTAATGAAAAATATGCACAGTTGGTTTTTCAACACCTGCACTTCTATAGATTAAACTTTCCATTTTATCACTTGAAGTCACCTTGATTTCGAGGTCAAAGTAGTCTGGGAACATTTCCTTTGCAAGGCCATAAGCATATTGTGTAAAGCCAATAACCTCTCCTTTTCCATAGAACTCAATTGGAACTTCCAGTGTTAATTTCTTAAGTTCTTCATTGATATAAAAACCTTCCCCGATTACACCGGTATAATTTGGGAAAAACTGTGCTACTTCATTAGCGAAATTCGAAATTATTTGTGTATCATCATAATATTTTTCCTTTGCTTCATCGGATGGAAACAAAATATACTCTTCCTTGACTGCATCCCATTCACCGATGGACGCATCGCTACCATCCACACCTGTTTTTGCTACAAAATTTCCAGGTACTGATGATCCTTGTGCCTCTTCACGATACAAAGCAAACATAATTGGAATATCTTCAAGTCCCTCCATCTTGCGTATTCGCTTAAGAATGGTTTGTGCCATTTGTTTTCCTTGTTTCAGCATTTCTTCTTTAGAAATCTGCTCATAGTAGTACGGTCCACCAGTCTCCGTTTGAAACCGATATTCTGATTTCAGGGCTAACCCTATTGACATCCCAACTAATTCTACCGTATTATCTTTATTTTTTTTCAAGAAATTCTGCTCTAAAATATGAGATAAGTACCTTGGATTATTTCGATAATCGCTTTCTTTTGCATTATTTTTTAGTGCAGGATTTAATCCTTTGGTTTCTTCCTCTATAACATTTTCTCTTATGTCTTCTTCGTTCACTGTTTTTCCGTCTTTTTCACGAGTGTCAATTATGTCCTGTACCAATTCTTCAACCTGCTTATCCGTTAAATCTTCTTCAAGCCATTTAAGTAGCAAATCATCTGATAACTTCTGACCAGCTTGGAAATAATAGGTGCCTGGGTCATAATATTCCTTGGAATGACGCCTAAGACCTTCTTCCATCTCGTCTATGTCTAACCGATTCCCCATTTGACTGACGATAAGTCCTCTTGCTGCACTAGGCTTATATGGAAGTATCATTTTATATGTTTCACTTGAAAGCTGGTAGCTAGGAACGATAGACGGCTCCTGATTAGCTGTCTCATCTTCTTTTTTCACTACTTCATCATCGTTTATATTCGGTGAACAGCTCGTCATGAAAAGTAGTGCGCCTGTCAACCAAATAGCTATTTTTTTCAACATTCTCCACCCCTTACTTACTTAAGACTTCACTAAGCTGCTGTTCGTTCCAAATCGTAATACCAAGTTCCCTGGCCTTATCTAACTTTGATCCAGCATCTACGCCAGCAATGAGATAATCCGTTTTTTTACTGACACTGCCTGTAACAGATCCACCTAATTGTTCGATAGCAGATTTTGCTTGCGTGCGCGAGTAGGTCTCCATTTTCCCCGTTAACACAACGGTCTTCCCGGAAAAAATGGTGTCCTGGCTGATGTCTTGTTTCTTCGGTCCTTTATACGTCATGTTTACATGAAGATCGGTTAACTCTAGTAAAAGGTCTACTACTTCTTCTTCTGAAAAGTACTGGGAAATGGAATCAGCCATTTTCTCGCCTATTTCATCAATGCTGATAAGATCCTCATATGCTGCATGCTGTAATTTTGCCATTGTTTCAAAATGGATTGCCAAAGTCTTGGCTGCTTTTGAGCCAACGAATCGAACTCCAAGACCAAAGAGCAACTTCTCTAATGAGTTTTGTTTCGATGTTTCAATTGCCTGAAGAAGGTTATCGACTGATTTTTCACCCATACGTTCTAGCTTCAATAAATCTTCACGTTCCAAACGATATAAATCGGCCATGGTGTGTATCAGTTTTTCCTGGAATAGTTGAATGATTACTTTTTCCCCTAAACCATCAATATTCATGGCATTACGCGAAACAAAGTGAATTAATCCTTCTTTTAATTGGGCAGGGCAGCTCGGATTAATGCACCTTAGTGCAACTTCCTCTTCTAATCGGACAAGTTCACTATCACAAGCTGGGCAAGCTTCAGGCATATGGAAAACTTTTTCCTTACCAGTCCGCTTCTCTTCCATCACACGTACAACCTCTGGAATAATATCTCCCGCCTTCTTAATAACTACTGTATCACCTAATTTGATATCCTTTGCACGGATCAAATCTTCATTATGCAAGGAAGCGCGTTTTACCGTTGTACCGGCCACCTTAACAGGCGCTAAAATTGCAGTTGGGGTAATGACACCCGTACGACCAACACTTAATTCAATATCATGCAAGGTTGTAATAACTTCTTCTGCCGGGAATTTGTATGCGATAGCCCACCGTGGACTCTTTGCTGTAAAACCAAGCTCTTCTTGTTGATCAAGATTATCCACTTTAATGACAATGCCATCAATTTCGTAGCTTAGATTTGGACGCTCTGCTTCCCAAAACGTTACATAATCGATTACTTCTTCTATCGTTTCACACTTTTTCCATTCCGGATTTGTCTTGAATCCGAGTTCTTTTAAATATACTAATCGTTCACTGTGTGAGGAAATTGGCTCTGCCTCCCAATCCCCGACGCCATATAAAAAGATATCTAAATTGCGTTTCGCAGCAATTTTTGGGTCTAATTGACGTAAAGAACCGGCAGCAGCATTTCTTGGATTCGCGAACGGTTCTTCTTCCTTTTCCTCACGGCGTTTATTTAATGCCAAAAAGGATTTATGTGGCATAAAAGCTTCACCACGAATTTCAATTGTTTCTTTTTCTCTAATGGTTAATGGAATACTTTTAATCGTTCTTAGGTTGCTCGTAATATCCTCACCAGTAGTACCATCCCCACGCGTGGCACCACGAACGAATTTCCCATTTTCATACGTTAGGGATACTGCTAACCCATCAATTTTCAATTCACAAACAAATGCTAACTTCGTATCTGTTCCTCCGATGGCGCGCCGTTCAAAGTCACGTAAATCACCTTCATTAAAGGCATTGCCTAGGCTAAGCATCGGGATATTATGCTGCACTTTTTGAAATGCATCAAGTGGCTCCCCACCGACACGCTGCGTTGGGGACTCAGGTGTAATAAGTTCTGGGTACTTCTCTTCCAGATCACGTAGCTCTTGCATTTTTTGATCATACTCAGCATCTGGAACACTCGGTTTGTCTAAGACATGATAGTCATAGTTATATTGATTTAGTAATTCACTTAATGCGGTGACTTTTTCTTGTACTTGCTGTTTATCCACTTCCGGGGCACCTCCTATTGTTTCGTAATTGGAGCAAATTTTGCTAATACCCGCTTAATACCGGTTGGCGCTGGGAACGCAATATCAAGCTCCATCGCTTCACCAGCACCTTGAACTTTCACGACAGTTCCAACACCCCATTTTTTGTGAGATGCTTTATCGCCAGTTGCCCATGTCTCGTTTTCAGCACCCGTTGTTGTTTGTAATTTTTGTGCTTTTCGTTTTATGGGAGCAGCCTTATCTTGCATAGGCTTGCGCGCGCCAAACATGGCTGCTTTTGCCTCTTCTATTCCATCGATAAGTTCTTCAGGTATTTCATTAATGAATCGACTAATTGGATTCATGTTTGTTCTACCATATAATGTACGCATTTTTGCATGCGTTACATATAGTTCTTTTTCAGCTCGGGTAATCCCCACATAAGCAAGTCTGCGCTCTTCTTCCATTTCATCTTCATCAAACATGGACCGACTGTGTGGAAATACGTTCTCTTCCAATCCAATTAAGAAAACAACAGGAAATTCGAGTCCCTTGGCCGCATGTAAGGTCATAAGCGTAATTTTCTCATCTGATACATCTTCTTCGTCTTCTACTTTATCAATATCAGCTATCAAAGCTAAATCAGTCAGAAATGTTACAAGCGTTTTATCTTCTTCACTTGTTTCCTCAAAGTCCTGTGTAACTGTCATAAACTCTTCCAGGTTTTCTAACCTACTTTGTGATTCAATTGTATTCTCTCTTTTTAGCGACTCTTCATAGCCTGTCCGCTTTAAAACCGCTTCAACCATATCAGTGGCTGTTAAAAATTCCAGTTGCTGCGAAAGTGAACCAATTAATGCACCGAATTCTGCGAGAGCCTGTGCTGCTTTTTTTGAAACACCTACAAAGTCAATTTCCTTCACAGTTTCATAAAAGGAAATACCATGCTCTGCAGCATGTGCGCGAATGCGTTCAACAGACGTTTTCCCAATACCACGCTTTGGCACATTCACTACTCGTTCAAAGCTTAAGTCATCGTCAGGATTCGTTATTAAACGCAAATAGGCAACCATGTCCTTGATTTCTTTTCGCTCATAGAATTTTGTTCCTCCAACCATTTGATAAGGGATGGTTGATTTCATTAATGTATCCTCAATTGCACGGGATTGCGCATTCGTCCGGTAAAGTATTGCAATATCATTTGGTGAATAACCATATTGACGTGTCAGTTCCTGAATTTTATCCGTAACAAAAAATGCTTCCTCATGTTCTGTTCCGCCTTGGAAGTAATGAATATTTTTACCATCATCATTCTCCGTCCAAAGATTTTTTGGCTTACGTCCCGTGTTGTTACCAATCACTTTATTTGCAGCTGATAAAATCGCTTTCGTTGATCGATAGTTTTGTTCTAGAAAAACTGATTTTGCAGCAGGATAGTCTTTTTCAAAGGTTAAAATATTTGTAATATCAGCACCGCGCCATCCGTAAATGGACTGGTCGGAGTCTCCAACAACACAAATATTTTGAAAGCGTGATGCAAGCTGCTTTACCAAGAAATATTGGGCATGATTTGTATCCTGATACTCATCAACATGAATGTATTGAAATCTCCGTTGATAGCTTTCCAATACCTCTGGAACCCGCTTAAACAAGTGAATCGTTTGCATAATTAAGTCATCAAAATCGAGGGATTGATTTTTCTGTAGTGTTTTTTGATATGACGTATAAATTTGCGCTATTTGACGATCGTAGAAATTGCCTACATCGTTGCTATATACCTCTGGTGTTATTAATTCATTTTTTGCATTACTGATTGCCCCTAGCATTGCTCTTGGTTCAAACTTTTTCGGATCAATATTGAGGTTCTTAAGAATTTGTTTAATGACTGACAACTGATCACCACTATCTAAAATAGTGAAATTTCGGTTGTAGCCAATTCGGTCAATATCCCGACGTAAAATCCGGACACACATCGAGTGAAAAGTGGATACCCAAATTTGTTCACTTTCAGGCCCTACAAGTTTGCTGACACGTGATTTCATTTCGCGAGCCGCTTTATTGGTGAAGGTAATTGCCAAAATACTTCTTGGTGATACTTCTTTTTCACTCAATAAATAGGCGATGCGATGTGTTAAAACGCGCGTCTTACCACTTCCCGCTCCAGCCATAATTAATAAAGGCCCATCTGTTTGCTTTACTGCTTGTTGTTGTTCATTATTTAATCCGTTTAATAAGTCGTCCATAGTCTGACTCACAACGACACCACCTTATTTATCTTTTTCCAAATCTTTAACCGCTTTAACGGTTTTCAGTGCTTTTTTCAAATCTGTATAGATGCTATTTCCAACGATAATTACATCTGCATGTTCTTTCATTTCTGTTGCTTGAAAGTTATTTTCAATTCCGCCACCATAAAAGAGCAATGTGTTATCTAGTTGCTCTTTTACTTTTTTAACGAGTGCTGGATCGCCATATGTACCACTATACTCCATGTAAAAAATCGGTAAATGGAAAACGTGCTCAGACATATAAGCATATGCAGCTACATCCGCGTCATCTGGTAACTGGCTATTTGTATGTGTGAAAGCCTTCGCATTCTCATTCAAAATGCAATAGCCCTCAACAAAAATTTCGTCCCAATCCATGACGTCTTTATATTGTTTAATCGCTTGATGCTGGATATCCATCATCCACTTTTTATCACGGCTATTCATCACCATCGGAATAAAATAATGATCAAATCCCGGTGTGATAGCATCCAAGTTCGAGATCTCTAAAATACACGGAACAGAATGCCGGCGAATGCGTGATAACAAGTCTAACACACCATCAAGCGTCACATCGTCTGTTCCACCGACAATGATTGCGTCTGTCCCAGATTCACAAACTTTATCCAGGTCTTCCTCTGAAATTTCTTTTGCAGGATCGAGCTTAAATATATGGTTAAAGTCTTTCATTGAATTTTGCAAGGTAGTAAATCCTCCATCATTATATTCCTTGTCCTATTATAGCAAAAATCGGTGAATGAATTTAGGAAAAGGATAATCTTTTTTATACTTTGTAAAAGCTGTAGCTTTAATTAGTTTAAAGGATTTAAAAATATAAGGTTTGAAGATGTTGTGGACAACCGAGAGAAAGGAAAGTCGTGGGGTAGTTGATTTATCGGAATGAGTGTTGATATCCTGGAACGAACATTGATTTAGTGGAACGAGTGTTGATATCCTGGAACGAACGTTGATTTATCCGGACGAGCGTTGATTTATCGGAACGGGTGTTGATATCCTGGAACGAACGTTGATTTATCGGAATGAGTGTTGATATCCTGGAACGAACGTTGATTTATCGGAATGAGTGTTGATATCCTGGAACGAACATTGATTTATCGGAATGAGTGTTGATATCCTGGAACGAGCGTTGATTTATCGGAATGAGTGTTGATATCCTGGAACGAACATTGATTTAGTGGAACGAGCGCGATAGCCTCTAATTCGATTACGCAAAAAATAGCTATAGCTGCCACAGCCGAAGTAGAATCCAGCTGTGACAACTATAGTTACTTTTCTTCTTCAGCTAGTCGATCCAACACCATTTGGTAGCCGTCACTACCAAAGTTAATGCATCGTCTTACTCTTGAAATGGTTGCAGTTGACGCTTTTGTTTCTTTTTCAATTAAATTATATGTTAAACCTTCTGATAGCATTTTCGCTACCTGCAGTCGCTGTGCTATGGAATGTACTTCACTCATGGTAGCAATGTCATCAAAGAATTGGTAGCATTCTTCCCGGTTATTTAATGAAAGAATTCCATCAAATAATTGATCTAGTTGCTTTCCCCGTAACTTATCAATTTGCAAATTGATCCCTCCCGTTTATTTCGTAACATGTACCGGTGTATTTAACGGAACAACGTTGATCCATGTTTTCCCTGGAACAAATCCTACTGGCTTCCCGTCCTTAACAGGAATAATTCTGCCATTTTGATTTTTCCAATTTACTTTTTTAACTTTTCCTTTTTGAATCAAGTAGCCTTCCCCACCTGAAGTAAGATCAACTGCTCGTCGGCCCACGTCATCGATTACTTCATGGTCTGTTTTCACAATAAAAATATTATCGACGAGAATAGGTTCATTTGAATTTAATTCCACTGTTTGATCCTGATCGCTGTGCCGGGTGTATTCCCCTAACTTTTCATCATAATCATATTCCACTATTTCTTCTGGTTGATCGGAATAGACAATCTTAATATGGGATGCAGGATCACCTGCGAGATCTTCTATTTCACTTTCCCCCAAAAACGGCAGGGCTTTATGATCAGCCTTTACTGAATAATCCTTTGATTCTGCTACATCGTAAATGGCTCCAACCTGCACATATGAATTATGTGGTGCTTCGCGAAAACTTTCCCTCTTAAATAAATGTCCATCATTATCATGCAAG
The DNA here is from genome assembly GCF_057836705.1 of Virgibacillus carmonensis. Lineage (NCBI taxonomy): Bacteria > Bacillati > Bacillota > Bacilli > Caryophanales > Bacillaceae > Virgibacillus > Virgibacillus carmonensis. Next base: position 140,785 of record NZ_JBYQFJ010000007.1, read on the forward strand.
GAACCGTTTAAATGCTCAATACCACGTTCTTGTATCATGTCGTTTACGAAGTTTGCAGCACCATGGTAAACATACAAGGCGTTATATCCGTTTGCTAATTCAAAGTAATATTCACGTGCACTTCGGACAGGACCGACTACATCAGGCAACTCACTTTGAAATAATGCTAGAAACCTGGTGATTGGACCTTCTGCTAGTATCTCAAAAACAATGTCTGCTTTCGATAATCCTGTTTGCGGCCGTGCTTTTCCATGGTTATTTACCATAATTCCAATTGCGCGATTCCCTACTTCTTTATCTGCTTCCATTCCAGTTAATGGGTAAACAAATTCAGCTGATTCATGCACTTCTGGGGTGTTTGCTTTCTCCTCGACTGCATTTTCTTTATCTTGATTGTTGGTTGCGTTCCCTTCGTCTTTTGAACATCCCACAAGCAGGATAACCAGTGCAGCAATCAAATAAAAAAATGATTTTCTCATTGGTTCACTCACACCCTTTTTAATTAGTATACGTTAACGCATGATTGCTGGGAAGAGTACTTCTTTTTTCTTCACATCAATAATTCCGCGCTGTGTAATCCGAATAAATGGCAGATGGGTCGCTGATAAAAATAATATGGAATAGACTGGGTCACTATATGCGTATCCATATTCTTTTAACGTACGTTTCAGTTCTTTTTCTTTGGCAATTAAATCATCCATTTTTCCATCGAACATGATTCCACCCAATGAAAGGGGCAGTTCAAAGATAATTTCACCTTCATGGACAACAACAATTCCGCCTCCAAGCTCTTGCAGCCTAGTTGATGCAAGAAGTATATCCTGTTTATTTTTTCCTATAAATACGATATCGCCTGTTGTGGAATAGGTGCTTGCGATTGCCCCTAATTTTTCCGTAAAGCCGCGTAAAGTTGTATTTACTCGCCACTTCCCATGGCGGTCAATTAGTAAAAGAAAAGCGTCATTGTTCGTATCAGGCAATTGCTCGAGGGTAACATCGGTCTTAATTGCATATGGTTTTATGATAACATCATTTATCATATCAAGACCAATTGGAATCGAAAATTGCAAGTCATTTTCGGTTAACGTCCAGTCGAACTTCAGAGGACCAACGCTATGCTTTTGCCAATCCAATTGGTTATTGAGGCTATGTGCGACGTGATCTTTTTTTATCCACTTTCCACTGGCTAATACACTGATAGGATGTGGATTAACTTTATCCTCTAGTATATTAATGTGTGCAATTTTTCCAGGTGCAATACCCCCAAGCTCATCGGCAAAGCCAAAGTGCTTCGCAACGTTGTGGCTTGCCATCAGATAGGCATCTTCAAGAGGAACGCCTTTTTCAATTGCAATGGCGACGCAAACATTCATTAAACCCTCTTCATAAAAGGCTGGTGTTGAGCCGTCTGTGTTCATCGTCAGGTTCTCATAGGTGTTCATCCCTTCAGATACAAGTCCTTCCAAAATTTCTGGCAGATCTGGACGAATAGATGAATAGCGTAAACCTACTTGGAAGCCTAATCGGAGGCGTGTCATGACTTCTTCTGCTGTCATCGATTCATGATCTGCTGTGACACCCAGTAACTTCATTTTGTTAAGTGTCCCTTCAGATGCTCCAGGAAGGTGACCTTCGACAGGTTTTCCTAATCGATTTGCTTCCTGCATCCAGTAGAGAAGTCGGTCGTCGCCCCTAAGTAACCGCGGCCATGCAGTCAACTCGCCACCTTGTACAACAGATTGATTTTCTAACCATGATAACACGGTTTCACTGTTAAATATCTCTTCTTCATCCTGTAATGCCGTTTGTGAATCAAAACGAGCCCACCAAAACATAGAAATTGGTAGTTTATTAAACTCCTCTATCAAAGTAAACGCTTTCTTTTTATTTAATAAAAAAAGCCACATTAAATTATCATTTACTAATGTAGTCGTGCCGAATTTCGCTGCATGCTTTGCCAATTCCTCAGGATTGTATAACTGGTATGGGTGTGCATGAGGTTCAATATAACCTGGTACTAAGTAACGACCCTCACAGTCTACTAGTTCCACCTCATTCGTTTGATCTGGCAATCTATCACCAACATAAACGATTCGATCCTTTAAAATCCATATATTTGCTTTTAACCATTGTTTTGTATATACATTTAAGTAAATTCCATTTGTTAAGACCTTTGTTGGCGCAACCTTGCCATCAATGACTGCAACATGTTCACGTAATTCACGATTCCGCCAATGATATCCATTCTCCACCATAAAACAACTCTCCAATTTCATATTTTCTATATCGTATCATATATTTCACTTTCACACACTAAAGTTTTCGTGTGCGAAAGTGACTATTTTGTGATAACTAAAGAAATAAGAAAAAACATCCCCGTTTGAGGATGCTTTAGCTATGTTTACCTATATCTTTTCGGTAGAAAAATCCTTCTGTGCCATCTAGCGTGCTAAGTGTCTGATAGACCTGTTCCCTAGCTTCACCAATGCTAGACTCCTTCGCACCAGCTAATAAAACGCGGCCGCCATCTGAGACCAGAGCACCTGAGACCAGCTTAGTACCAGCGTGAACAATGTAGGACTTTTGTTCTTGCTGAAATTCTGGGAGTTGTATACCTTTATCGTATGATCCCGGATAACCTTCTGATGCAACAACTACACCTAACGCAACTCGGTCCTCCCATTGAAGCTGTGGATCTTTTCCATCCAATACATCAAGGAATACTTGCAGCAAATCATTTTGTAAAAGAGGCAAGACAACTTGAGTTTCCGGGTCACCAAAACGTGTATTAAATTCTATTACCTTAGTACCGTCTGCTGTTTGCATTAACCCAGCATATAAGATACCTGTAAATGGACGCCCCTCTGCAACCATTCCATCTGCCGTTTTTTGCAAAACCTCACGTGTTGTATAGGCTACTATATCTGAAGTAATATCTTCAACCGGAGCATATGCACCCATCCCACCTGTATTTGGACCTTTGTCATTATCAAATGCACGTTTATGATCGCGTGCTGGTATCATTGGGTAAACATTTCCTTCGTGAACAAATGCCATTAATGAAAATTCTTTTCCTACTAAACATTCTTCAATCACAATAGTTTCTCCTGCTTCTGCAAAAGCTTTGTCGACTAGCATAGAATCAACTGCCCTTAGTGCATTTTCCACTGTTTCAGCCACGACAACACCTTTTCCAGCAGCCAGGCCATCCGCTTTAATTACGATTGGTGCACTTTTTTCCTTGATATGATTTTTTGCCGCTTCGGGATCAGTAAATGTTGCATAACCTGCAGTAGGTATATTATATTTTTGCATCATTTCCTTGGCAAAACTTTTAGAACCCTCTAAAAAAGCTGCATTCTTTGTTGGGGCAAACACTTTCAATCCCTCTGCTTGGAAACGATCAGCAATTCCATCTAGTAATGGATTTTCAGGTCCAACGACAGTTAATTCCACTTGGTTCGTCTTGGCAAAATCTATCAATTTATCTATTTCTGTCTCATTAATAGCGATACAGGTTGCATGTTGTGCAATCCCACCATTTCCCGGTGCAGCGTAGAGATTAGTAATACGCTCACTCTCTGCCAACTTCATAATAATACTATGTTCGCGTCCGCCTTTTCCGATTACTAGTACGTTCATATGATTACTCCTCCCAAAAACAGGCTATATCCGGAAACACATTGAAATCGCGCGATTATAATGGATTGTTGCGCGATTTCCAGACTTGTTGCACGATTCACGCTTCGTTTTTACGGTTTTAATGTTTAAAATGTCGCATTCCTGTATAAACCATCGTGATTCCATGTTGATCACACACATCGATTGAATCTTGATCGCGCTTGGAACCACCTGGCTGAATGATTGCGGTAACTCCTGCTTTCACGGCTGCTTCAACTGTGTCTGGCATTGGGAAAAATGCATCTGACGCAAGAACAGATTCCGTAGCTTTATCGCCAGCTTGTTCGATAGCAATAGTAGCGGCGCCAATTCGGTTCATTTGGCCAGCACCAATACCAATTGTTTGATTGCCTTTTGCCAAAACAATCGCATTGGACTTCACATGTTTAACTGCTCGCCAAGCGAACAACAAGTCAGCTACTTCATTTTCAGATGGTTTGCGCTCTGTTGGATATGTCCACTCATCTTGACTAGTGATGCCTTTGTCTTGCTCCTGCACTAAAAGTCCACCAGTGACACTTGTAATTTTTTGCGAATGATTACTTCCCTGATCCATCAAAACCTCAAGCAACCGGATATTTTTCTTTTCGGTTAAAATTTCCAACGCTTCTTTTGTAAAACTAGGTGCAATGACGATCTCAAGGAAAATCTCACGTAGTAATTTAGCTGTAGCTAGATCCACTGGTCGGTTACATGCAACAATACCACCAAAAATTGAAATCGAATCAGCCTCATAAGCCTTTTCAAAAGCGTTCACAATTGAGTCACTCACGCCGATTCCACATGGATTCATATGCTTCACTGCAACTGCTGTCGGTCTTGGGTATTCCGCTAATATTTCGAGTGCTGCGTTTGCATCTTGAATGTTATTGTATGACAATTCTTTACCGTGCAGCTGGTTAGCATTAGCTAGGCTATACGAAGAAGCCTTTGCATCTTTATAAAAAGCTGCTTGTTGATGTGGGTTTTCCCCGTAGCGTAACGATTGTACTTTTTCATAGGTAACAGAATACGTATCTGGATACTGGGCATCTGTTTGCTCATTAAAATAACCTGCAATTAACGCATCGTAATGTGCTGTATGACGGAATACTTTCGCTGCAAGCTCCAAGCGTTTTCCCCCATCTAACTCACCCTGCTTCAACGCTGTCAAAATACCTGTGTAGTCAGCAGGATCAACAATTACCGCTACATGCGCGAAGTTTTTTGCTGCTGCACGAAGCATTGTCGGGCCGCCGATATCAATGTTTTCTATTTTATCTGCATCTGTCGTGTTTTCATTTGCTAACGTTTCCTGGAATGGATAGAGGTTCACGATAACCAAATCGATTGGTGTAATGTTATGCTCATTCAGCTGTGCTTGATGCTTTTCGTTTTTCAGGTCTGCTAATAATCCGCCATGGATAGAAGGATGCAATGTTTTTACACGGCCATCTAAAATTTCAGGAAAATCAGTGATATCCTCAACAGCGCTAGCAGCAACACCTGCTTGTTGTAAAGCCTTTAGTGTTCCACCAGTTGAAATGATTTCGTAGTCCAGTTCCACTAAACCTTTTGCAAAAGTTTCGATATTCTCTTTATTAGAAACACTTATAAGTGCACGCTTCGTCATGGAAAAAAACTCCTCGCTATTATCTATTTAGTACATGCCTGATGACTTTTGGATATAATCGATGTTCAATTTCTTGAATCCGGTGTTTTAGCGTTTCTTCGGTATCACTAGGTAATACTTCTAACGCTTCCTGATCAATAATCGGTCCAGTATCGACACCTTCATCAATAAAATGAATCGTCACTCCCGTTGTATGAACACGTGCACGAAATGCTTGTCCGATTGCGTCAAGTCCAGGAAATGCAGGTAATAATGATGGGTGAATGTTTATGATAGATCCCTCATATGCCTGAAGAAGGGTTGGACCAACTATTCGCATATAACCTGCTAAAAAGATCCAATCTACTTTCGCCACATGTAGCGCGGACACGATTTTCTTCTCATACGCTTCCTTTGTAGGAAAAGCTTTCGGATCAATTACACATGTTGGAACTCCAAATTCAGCCGCCTTTTCAATAGCTGTGGCACCTTGCTTATCACATACTAGCAATACAACGTCACAACCAAGTTCATTTCCTTGATTCGCATCCATAATTGCTTGAAAATTACTGCCTGCTCCAGAAGCAAATATAGCTGCTTTTTTATTAGTCATTTGTGAAACGAACCCCTTCATGTTCTGAAACAGTACCGATAACAACAGCTGCTTCCCCAGCTTCCTGCAGGAGATCTATTGCATAATCCGCTTTACCCTGATCGACAACTACTGCCATTCCGATACCCATATTAAAGACACCGAACATATCATAATCTGAAACATCGCCTTGTTTTTGCAGGAAAGTAAAAACTTCTGGCACATTCCAGCTAGCACGATCTATCTCTACTCCTAATCCAGCTGGTAACATCCGGGGAATATTTTCATAGAACCCACCGCCAGTGATATGTGAAATCCCCTTTACCTCAACTGTTTGTGTAAGCTTGTGAATAGGCTTTGCATAAATTTTTGTAGGTTCTAAAAGTGTTTTACCAAGTGACTTTGATAGTCCTTGGTACGAGTCAGCCAAATCTAGTTCAGCAACAATTTTCCGTACCAGCGAATACCCATTGGAATGAATGCCACTAGATGGTAGACCAATAACAATATCACCTGCTTTAATATGGTCACCAGTGATTAGTTTTGACTTTTCTGCGATACCAACTGCAAACCCAGCGACATCATATTCGTTGTCCTGATACATACCAGGCATTTCAGCTGTTTCTCCGCCTATTAATGCTGCGCCTGCAGCAACACAGCCATTCGCAACACCTGCAACAATTTGTTCAATCATTTCTGGATTATTTTTTCCGCAAGCAATGTAATCAAGGAAAAATAAGGGTTGTGCTCCTTGTGCGACGATATCATTGACACACATCGCAACTAAATCTTTTCCAATAGAATCATGCTTATCAAGTTGGAACGCTAACTTCAGCTTTGTTCCGACGCCATCTGTCCCAGAAACTAACACAGGCTCTTTGTAGCTAAATCCGCTTAAGTCGAACAGTCCTGCAAATCCACCAACACCACCAAGAACTTCTTTGCGATTCGTTTTGGCAATATGCTTTTTCATTAAATCAACAGCTTGATAGCCTTTTTCCACGTCGACTCCTGCTTCTCTATACGCATCAGACATTTGGGACCCCACCTTTATTAGAAAAAATTTTATAGTCTTGTATACTGAATTTCCTTCTGCCCTTTTTCTTTTACAGGATAATTCCCAGTGAAACAAGCTGTGCAAATCCCCTGGTTTGGCAAATCCTCACGCACGATTGCACGCTCCAGACCTTCTTCTGATAAATAAGAAAGGCTGTCTGCACCAATGATTTCGGCTATTTCATCTACTGTATTATTTGCTGCAATTAATTCATCCCGGGTCGACATATCGATTCCGTAGTAACAGGGATGCTGAAGCGATGGGGAAGCAATTCGTACATGTACTTCTTTTGCCCCTGCTTCTTTTAACATGCGGACAATTCGTCTGCTCGTTGTTCCTCGCACAATTGAATCATCAATCATGACAACGCGCTTTCCTTCCACAATTCCACGAACCGGGGATAGCTTCATTTTCACCCCTTGCTCACGTAACTCTTGTGATGGTTGGATAAACGTACGTCCTACATATCTATTTTTTATGATTCCCATTTCATAAGGAAGACCAGTTTCCTCCGCATATCCGATCGCAGCCGAAATACTTGAATCAGGTACACCAGTGACAACATCCGCATCAATAGCAGCCTCTTTCGCTAACTCGACACCCATTCTTTTACGCGACGCATGTACATTCACTCGATTTATGTCACTATCTGGTCTGGAAAGGTAAACATATTCCATCGCACACATCGTCCGGGCTTCTGGTTCTTGGAATGTACGCGTGCGCATGCCATCTTTATTAATAATAACTAACTCACCTGGCTCCACTTCACGTTCAAGTGTTGCACCAACCAAATCAAAGGCGCACGATTCAGAAGCGGCAACATAACTATCTCCTAGTCTTCCAATCGATAACGGTCGTAAGCCTCTTGGGTCTGTTGCGATATACATCGTGTCTTCTTCAAGTATGATAAAAGCATACGCGCCTACTAACTGGCGAAGTGCTTCCATCATTGCTTCTTCAAAGTCATCCGATATACTGCGTTTAATCAAATGAGCCAACACTTCTGTATCTGATGTTGTTTGCAGGATACTACCCTCTTGTTCAAGCTTTCCACGAAGTTTATGCCCGTTCATTATGTTCCCATTATGGGCAAGCGCAAGACCACCGTTTTGTGAACGAAATACTAGAGGCTGAACATTATCATACCCACCATCACCTTGTGTGGCATAACGCACATGACCAATTGCCGCATGACCTTGAAGTTCATCAAATTTCGCGTGTTTGAACACATCATTCACAAGACCTAATCCTTTATGCAATTTAAGCTTTTCCCCATCAGTCGCTACGACACCAGCTCCATCTTGACCCCGATGTTGTAAGGCGTGTAAACCGTAGTACGTAATTTCTGCTGCTTTCTCATGACCCCATATTCCAAAAACGCCACATTCTTCGTTTAAGCCTTTGATTTCAGCAAGCATGGAATAGCTCCTCTCCATAATGAATGAAGTGATTTAGCATCTTCATTGATAACGTTCTCTCCGTTTGATTGCACAAAATAGTTACCAGTTCCTGTCACGATACCAATTTGTTTAGCGTCTTTCATTACTGACTCGAACCTCGCTTTACTCTCCGAATCTATCGAAACTAAAAACCGTGATTGTGTTTCACTAAATAACTCAACTGTTGCATCATCTTCAATTGAAACCTCAACACCGAGACCTTTTTCCGAAAAGATACTTTCTGCAAGTGCAACGCCAAGTCCTCCTTCTGCCAGATCATGGGCGGAAGAAACAAGATCTTGGTGAATCGCATCTAATAATTGATTTTGTCGTTCTTTTTCCACTGATAAATCAATACTTGGTGCCTTACCGGAATATTTACCATCGATTATATTCTGTAATTCACTTCCGCCAAATTCAGGCTTCGACTCCCCAATAACATAAATAAGATCGCCCTCATTTTGGAAGTAGCTTGGCGTTAGGTGATCAAGTGATTCGATCAATCCAACCATACCAACGACTGGTGTTGGGAAAATCGCTCTTCCTTTTGATTGGTTGTATAACGAAACATTCCCACTAATAACGGGTGTTTCTAACAAGTTACATGCTTCGCTCATACCTTCTACACTCTTCTCCATTTGCCAAAATACTTCTGGATTTGTTGGATTTCCAAAGTTCAATCCATCAGTTAAACCAAGTGGACGCGCCCCGGAACAAACAATGTTTCGTGCTGCTTCAGCGACAGCTATCTTCCCACCAGTTTCCGGGTCTAAATAAATGTAGCGTGAGTTACAATCTGTTGTAATAGCAAGTGCTTTATTGGTTCCTTTGATTCGAACGACAGCAGCATCCGAACCGGGTGCTACTACTGTATTTGTTTGTACCATGGAATCGTATTGATCATATACATATTCTTTACTTGCGATCGTCGGCTGCTTGAGCAATTGTTTTAACATATCCGCATGATCTTCCACAGCTGGCACAACTTCCGCCTGCTCTTGGAATCCTTTAAAATATGCGGCTTCTTTTGATGGCATATTGTATACAGGTGCTTCCTCTGCCAATGCATCTACAGGAATAGCTGCAACAACTTCTCCATGCTGCTTTAGGCGGAATGTTTTTTCTTCAATTACTTCACCAACTGCAACAGCTTGTAATCCATATTTTTCAAAGATATCAATGATTTCTTGTTCCTGCCCTTTTTTCGCTACTAACAGCATCCGTTCTTGGGACTCAGAAAGCATAAGTTCATAAGCATTCATGTTTTGCTCGCGTTGTGGTACAAGATCTAAATTCATTTCCATGCCAGTTCCAGCTTTACTTGCCATCTCACTAGCGGATGACGTAAGGCCGGCAGCACCCATATCCTGCATGCCAACAAGCGAGTCACAATGGATCACTTCTAAACATGCCTCAATTAAAAGTTTTTCCATAAATGGGTCGCCAACCTGTACAGCTGGGCGATCTTTATTCGCATCTTCCGCTAAATCATCTGATGCAAAAGTTGCGCCGTGAATCCCGTCACGACCTGTTGCTGCTCCTGCATAAATGACGGTGTTACCAATTCCGGCAGCAATTCCTTTTTGAATATCTTTATGATCGATTAAGCCGACGCACATCGCATTGACTAGTGGGTTATCTTCATAGCTATCATCAAATTGAACTTCACCGCCAACTGTTGGAACACCAACACAATTACCATAGCCAGCAATACCATGAACAACTTCCTTAAAAAGGTACTTCACACGCTCTGTCGTCAAATTTCCAAAACGAAGGGAATTCATCATGGCAATTGGGCGGGCACCCATCGAAAACACATCCCGGATTATTCCGCCAACACCTGTTGCTGCGCCCTCATATGGCTCAACCGCTGATGGATGATTATGGCTTTCCACTTTAAAAACGACCGCCTGTTCGTCGCCGATATCAATAATTCCGGCACCTTCTCCAGGTCCCTGCAAGACATGTGGAGCTTTGGTTGGAAACTTTCTTAAAAGTGGCTTCGATGTCTTATAGCTACAATGCTCTGACCACATGACCGAAAAAATGCCTGTTTCCGTAAAATTTGGACGACGTTTTAAAATTGTTTTGACCATGTTAAATTCTTCATCACTTAATCCCATGCCATGGTACAATTTTTCTGATTCAATTTTCTCTGGGTTAATTTCATGCGTTAACAACATGTGATTCCCTCCAATTGTTCACGATCGATTGAAAAAGCTTTACACCGTCATCACTGCCAAGAAGTTCTTCAACAGCCCGCTCTGGATGTGGCATCATGCCAAGTACATTTCCTTCTTTATTGATGATTCCTGCAATATCAGCAATGGATCCATTCGGGTTATTTTTATATGTCAATACAATTTGATTGTTTTTCTGTAATTCTCTTAACGTGTCATCATCACAAAAGTAGTTCCCTTCTCCATGTGCGATTGGATAGCTTACTACTGCGTCTTTTTCGTACTGACTCGTAAAAATCGTGTTATTGTTTACAACCTGCAATGGCTCCTGGTGACACATAAATGCTAAATTTTTATTACGAAGCATCGCACCTGGAAGCAACCCTGCTTCTAGTAAAATTTGAAATCCATTGCAGACACCAAGTAATGGCTTTCCTTTTGCTGCATGTTCTTTAATTTGTTGCATAATTTTGGATGTCGCTGCGACAGAGCCAGAGCGCAGGTAATCGCCATACGAAAATCCCCCAGGTAACAAAATGGCATCATAGTCTTCTAGATTACTATTTTCATACCATACTAAATCGGTATCTTCCTTGATGATTTCTTTCGCAGCATGATACATGTCGCGGTCACAATTCGATCCTGGAAAAACGATTACGGCAAATTTCACGATTGAACAGCCTCCTCCACATCAAAACGAAAATCTTCAATTACTGGATTTGCAAGTAGTTGGTCACACATCGCGTTAATCCGTGCATCTAAATCCTCTTTATCATCAATTTGTAATTCGATAAATTTACCAACTCGAGCTTCTTGTACCTCTTCGTATCCTAATGAATGCAGGGAATTTTGAATTGCCTTTCCCTGTGGGTCAAGAACCCCTTGCTTTAATGTGATATATACCGTTACTTTTTTCATGATCTTGCCTCCAGTCGATGTAAGATTTCTTTATAAACATGAAGTAAATCGCCTAAATCCTGACGAAAAACATCCTTATCCATTTTTTCTTGTGTATCCTGGTCCCATAGTCTGCATGTATCTGGTGATATTTCATCAGATAATACAATTCTGCCATCCTCTAGACGACCAAACTCCAGCTTGAAATCAACGAGTGTTAAATTAATTTCGTTGAACAGTTTTTGTAAAACGGTATTAATCGTTAAGGCCATCTCTTTAATTTCATCCAACTCTAACCGCGTTGCATCTGAGAGAAACAATGCATGTTCATCATTAATAAGCGGATCCCCTAAGGCATCATCTTTATAAAAAAGTTCAACAAGTGGTGGTGTGAAAAGTGTTTTTTCCTTGATTCCTAGTCGCTTCGTAATGCTTCCTGTAGCGATATTACGTACAACAACCTCAATTGGAATAATGGTTGTTTCGTTTACGAGTTGTTCGGTTTCATTTAGCTTTTCAATAAAATGCGACTCCATATTTTCTTTTGCAAGATATTGAAAAATATAGGAGGAAATTTCATTATTTAATCTGCCTTTACCATCAAAGCTATCCTTCTTTACACCATTAAATGCAGTTGCGTCGTTTTTGTAAGATAAAACAAGTTGATCCTGGTTATCCTTCACACGAAAAACCTTTTTGGCTTTTCCTTCATACATCAATTCAGCCTTCATCATCATCACCTCACGCTAATCCGATTCGTTCAAAAATTTGATCCACATTTTTCAAGTGGTACGTATAGTCAAAGCAATCATCAATTTCAGCCTGCGTAAGCATGCTTGTAAATCGTGCATCGCTTTCGATTAATTGTTTAAAGTGTGTTTCTGTTTCCCACGCTTCCATTGCTTTCGGCTGCACGATATCATAAGCCTCTTCACGTGCCATACCTTTGGTGATTAGTGAAAGTAAGACGCGTTGTGAAAAAATAACCCCATGTGTACGATCAATGTTGCGTCTCATATTTTCCGGGAATACGGTAAGATTTTTTACGATGTTTGAAAAACGATTTAACATGTAATTGAGTGCGATTGTGGCGTCAGGTAAAATAACGCGCTCCGCTGATGAATGCGAAATATCGCGTTCGTGCCATAACGAGACATTTTCATATGATGTCAACATATAACCACGTAATACACGAGCCATACCAGTCATATTTTCCGATCCAATCGGGTTACGTTTGTGTGGCATTGCGGATGACCCTTTTTGACCTTTTGCAAAAAACTCTTCTGCTTCGCGTGTTTCCGTTTTTTGCAATCCACGAATTTCCGTTGCAAATTTTTCGATGGATGTACCAATTAACGCTAATGTCGATACATAATCAGCATGACGATCACGTTGAAGGGTTTGAGTTGAAACAGGTGCAGGTGTTAGTCCTAACTTTTCACATACATATTTTTCAACAAATGGATCAATATTCGCATATGTTCCAACCGCCCCAGACAACTTGCCAAACTCAATTCCTGCCGCTGCCTGTTCAAAACGGTCCAAATTACGTTTCATTTCTTCGTACCATAATGCTAGCTTCAAACCAAAAGTAGTTGGTTCTGCATGGACACCATGTGTACGCCCCATCATTACGGTGTGTTTATGTTCCTTTGCTTTATCTTTTAAGGTTTGTACGAAATTAGTTAAGTCCTTGCGAATAATTTCATTTGCTTGTTTTAGTTGGTAGGAAAGTGCTGTATCAACAACATCTGTTGACGTTAAGCCGTAATGTACCCATTTGCGCTCTTCACCAAGTGTCTCCGAAACAGCACGCGTAAAAGCAACGACGTCATGACGTGTTTCTTCTTCAATCGCATAGATCCGCTCCATATCAAAGGATGCCTTATCACGCATTTTATTAACATCTTCAACAGGAATAATTCCTAGCTCACTCCACGCTTCACATGCTAAAATTTCAACCTCAAGCCATGCTTTAAATTTATTTTTTTCCGTCCAGATACTTCCCATTTCTTCTCGCGTATACCGTTCTATCATGCCTTTTCCCCCTCATAGGTTTTAACTAGTTGATTTACCTCGTCCATCGTTTCTGCAATAAATGTGATGTGTCCCATCTTCCGTTTTTCTTTCGCTACATCCTTGCCATAAAGATGAATATAACCTTCAGTTGAATGTGTCATGTACTGAAGTGCGTGTTCTATACCTTCACCTAAGATATTTACCATAATTGATGGCTGTAATTGTTCCACTTTGGTTAAAGGTAATCCACATATTGCGCGAATGTGCTGTGCGAATTGTGAGGTATTACACGCCTCAATTGTATAGTGACCCGAATTATGAGGCCGTGGAGCCATTTCATTTAAGTAAATGTCATCTCCATTAACAAACATTTCAATCGCAAACGTTCCGACGATATTCATTTTTTCAGCTAGCTTTATGGTTGCATCAGTCGCTTTATGTTTAATCGTGTTACTAATAGTTGCTGGCGCAGTAGTTTGATGCAAAATATGGTTCTTATGATCGTTCTCGCCAAATGGGAAAAATTCAATTTCCCCGCTTTGCGCACGAGTAAATACGATGGAAATTTCTTTATCAAATGGAACCCATTGCTCGATAATGCAGTGTTGGTGTTTATCCGCAAATTCCATTGCTTCGTTAACGTCTGCCACACTTGTGAGTTTGATCTGACCTTTACCGTCATATCCGCCACGACAAGTCTTTATTACAACTGGATACGTTATATTTTCTAAGGCTTTCTCGCATTCATCCCCATTTTTCACGATGAAAAATTCTGGAACCGGAAGCCCCGCATCACGCATAACTTGCTTTTCCTTTTCCCGGTTTTGCGTAACTTCAAGGGCAAATGCACCTTGTGGCAATTTCCCTTTTTCTTCTATATAAGCAGCCGCTTCTAAATCGACATTTTCAAATTCATAGGTAATGACATCACTCAATTCGGTTAATTGCTTGATTGCCTCCTTGTCATCATAAGCAGCCGTAATCTGTTTATCTGCAACCTGTGCAGTTGGACATTTTGGTGTTGGATCAAGAACAGCAACCTGATAACCCATATACCTCGCAGCAATGGCCATCATCCGACCAAGCTGGCCTCCACCGATAATCCCGATTGTTTTTGGCGGTAAAATAACTTTATTTTTTTGCAAGATCAGCCCTCATTTCCTCAACGCTTGCTTGCATGTTTTCCCGATATATTTCCAATCTATCTGCTGCATCCTGATCAAACGCCCCGATCATCTGGGTAGCAAGAATACCAGCATTTTTCGCACCTGATTTTCCAATAGCAACCGTCGCAGTTGGTACGCCACCAGGCATTTGTACAATAGATAATAGGGAATCCAGTCCATTCAACGCCTTGCTTTGAACTGGAACACCGATCACAGGTAACGTGGTTTGAGCTGCTACCATCCCAGGTAAGTGGGCTGCACCACCCGCACCAGCTATGATCACCTTTAGTCCCTGGTCGCGCGCATTTTTTGCATAGTCGAACATTTTATCAGGAGTTCGATGAGCCGAAATTACATCTTTTTCATACGGAATTTTAAGTTCGTCAAGTATGTCACACGTATGCTTCATTGTTTCCCAATCTGAAATACTTCCCATGATTACACCAACCATAGCCATAAAATCCCTCTTTCTCATTTCATTAATAAACGCATAGTATATAATCAATTAAAAAAGTCTATTCATCTCCCTCAGTTATGAGAGAAGATGAATAGACCTATCTTTAGCACATTAAAACGGACCATTGCTCATGTGCAACGATTCATCCTCCCTCATAGTCCAGCATTTACGGTGCTAGGTAGAAACTTCTGAGCCATATTCTCAGCAAATATATGAGGAACCGTATTCATTTGTAGCTTAAGAATATCAAATTAGGTGTGGTAATGTCAACAAAATATCGAACAATTGATAAAAAATATATATAATTGTTCGGTTTTTGGTATTTTTTTGAGAAGATTTTATGAGGGGGCTGTAACGAATAGATATATCTCTAGTTAAATATATAAGTCGTGCTAATCGCTAGGCGCTGTAGTTGGACGGGCATAAGCTACGCAAGACCCCTCAAGTGAGGAACAAGCTGAGAATGCTTGCGACCTTCTGCTATCTATCGCAAACATTAAAAATGCACTGTAAAAATGACCATCAATTTGTATGCTAATCTGATAGTCATTTTTTGTTGGTATAGTAGTATTTTCGGTTAAATATCCAATAAAATTGTAGTGTGAATTGTATCGCATTGGAATGTTGCAATTATTTAGTAATGTTTTGGTAAGCCACTAAATCGATAATAACGAATAATATACCAGATGATATCCCGTTTTCTGGCCTTTCTGAAAATATGTCAGTCGATACGACGATATACCCTTCACTTGCCTTACAAAGTAATTATTCTTTCGGTTTATACTCAACTGTATTATTTTTCTTGCCCAGTCTTCCTTTACGAACCTGCTTAACCCAGAATCCACCAACTATCTGTTTCGGCTCATAGGAAATAATAAAGGCCTTCGGATCAATTGTTTTAATTGACTCATATAACTTTAATTCATATTTCCTAGGGGTCAAAATTTGCATGGCCAAACGGTCGCCATCCATTCCATAGGCGAACCAGCTTGTGACACCGTATCCTTTATCTCTCAGTTTTCGTGTAAACTCAATATTTGGATCAGATGAAATAACATTTACCGTAATGTATCCCAGTGCTAATTTTTCCTCAATCTTGGATCCGACAACAACGCCAATTCCAAACCCTAATGCATAGGCAATGATATTCTGAATTTCATCTAAATTATCTAGCACCAATCCTAACCCAATTACATACACAACAATTTCAAACATACTAATAAAAGCTGCAATATATTGGCGTCCTTTTAATGTTAAAATCATACGAAGTGTATATAGGGAAACATAAATAACGTTTATCATCAGAATAATAACAACCATAATATACGCATTTTCAAGCAAGATAAACCCTCCAGTAATGTGAACAAAATTTATATCATTTTATGAAAACAACCATTTTTGATGCAAAGTCCTTAACCTTCTTTGTTTGGTCCAAATACACGTTTTCTTACAGATGATTCTTGCCCACGTAACCGTTTATGTAAGGTTCGTCTCCAATTAGGAGCTAATAGATTACAAGAAGCAAGTTCATCAGCCTGACGAAGATCATCCTTATAAACATGCATGACTTCATTACATGCCGCAATCGTCCATTGGGGATAGGAACGCTCAGCTAGCTTTAACGAACTTCCACTCGAAATAAACCCTTCCTTTAATACACGGAAATACCAACCGGTCCGTCCACTGTTTTGAATCTGCAAGGCAAGATCCATCACACGAAACCGGCGAGCGGGTTTCCAGCATGGTTGCCTGGGTTGGGCAACTTGAATAATCGCATCATCCACTTCAAACGTGTCACCAATATAAATAGAGAATTCATCAGCATTTTTTATTGCAAGGTTTTCTCCCATCGCACCTATGCCCATCTCATCAGTATTCAACCTTTTTTGCCAGAAAGAATAATGATTGGTTGGATAAGCAAATAGTGCTTTTTCTGGCCCACCGTGGTTCTTCGTATCCGCCACCTCATCATTCTCAAGACCTGTTAAACTTAACCAACATTTCCCTTCGACTTCCTTTTTAAACATACCACTTTCCCATCGTTTATTTAAACGATCACTTGCTTCTGGATCACCCAACTGTTTGACTTTTCCAGTTAAAATTTTATGTATTTGCGGAGCATTCACCGTGCCACCAACTCCTTTTTTATGATATAGTTGATAAACTTAGATTTCTTTAAGCGTTAAACAAATTATAATTCTCTTCTATTAAATATACAAATGGGGAATGATTTTTATGAAAAGGCATTTACAAAAAGCAACGTTTGCAGGCGGATGTTTCTGGTGCATGGTAAAGCCGTTTGATAAGTGGGACGGGGTTCATGCTGTTGTATCTGGTTACATTGGTGGTCACGTTATAAACCCCACATATGAAGCCGTAAAGGCTGGTGATACTGGTCATTATGAAGCCGTGGAAATAACATTTGATCCAAAAATAATAGATTACGAAAAAATTATGACGATATTTTGGCAACAAATTGATCCAACCGATGATGGCGGACAATTTCAGGATCGTGGGGATTCATATCGCGCAGCCATTTTCTATAGTAATGATGATCAGAAGGTTTCTGCAGAAGCATACAAAAAAGAATTGGAACAAAGCGGTAAATTTAAAAAACCAATCGTAACAAAAATCTTACCAGCAACAACCTTTTATCCTGCTGAGGAATACCATCAAGATTTCTACAAAACTAATGAAAAAGAATATGAAGAAGATCGAGCAAAATCCGGGCGTGATGAGTTCATTGAAGAAGTTTGGAAAAATGATTAGTCTTTTCTCTAAAATAGAGGGAAGACTTTCGTATTTTGCTTAGATTAGACTTATCGTACTGTTCAAAAAGTCGCCGAATTAGAAATAAGAAGTTCGAGGCACGAGAGTTTTGAAAAGCCGAGTAACGAAGAGATTCGCCATTTATCATTTGGTGACTTTTTGAACATCCTCTTATACTAGTTTGGTAACAGCTTTTCATAGGTTAGGAGGCTAACTTTGGCCAATAATAATTCGTTGCTACCACTCAAAATGCTTTTATTTAGTTTTCATGCTACAAATACCATTATCATTAGTTTTTTGCCATTATATCTAAAACATAAAGGGCTAGACGGAACAGAAATAGGCTGGGTTTTAGCTGTCGGACCGTTAGCTTCCATTTTCGCTCAACCTTTTTGGGGTTATATGAGTGATAAATACAAAACGGTCAAACGCGTGCTCTTAATTTGTATCATTGGTCTCCTTTTTAGTAGTGTCCTATTCTTTCAAATGGATCAGTTAATCGCAATTATTCTGATGGGCGCAGTATTTTACTTCTTCACTTCACCAATTGGTGCATTAGGTGACAGCCTTGCACAACGACGAGCGGATGATCTTAACGTTTCTTTTGGCGGTATTCGTATGTGGGGCTCCATTGGTTTTGCTACATCATCATTAATTGTCGGCGAGGTTCTTTCGTCCATTGGAATCCAATATATGATTTGGCCGTACTTATTTTTCGGAGTAGTCGCCTTATTAGTTGTTTTTCGATTAACAGATGTCAAAGTGGAATCTGATCCAATTCAACTGAAGGATGTCAGTCAAATTTTCACAAATAAGCCATTTGTCATCTTTCTCGCAATTATCATGTTTATCACGATTTCTCACCGCGCAAATGACAGTTACATTGGATTATACATAGCCCAGCTTGGCGGTAGTGAAGGCCTGATTGGATTAGCCTGGTTTGTCGGCGTTGCTAGTGAGGCACTCGTTTTTGCGTTTGCTGGGAAATGGTTTAGAAAATACCACACACTGGTTTTTATTATTTTTGCAGGTATATTATATAGTATAAGGTGGTTTATCTATGCTGCAATTGATGATCCACTTTATATCATTGCCCTTCAATTTTTACACGGGATAACATTTGGTGTCTTTTACTTAGCTGCATTTCAGTATATCTCACGGTTGATTCCAAAACTACTACAATCTACTGGACATTTAGTTTTTTTCGCTGTATTTTTTGGTGTTTCGGGAATTGTGGGATCGCTTGTTGGAGGAGCATTGATCGATTCCTTTGGTGGCGGTACATTGTACTTTGTAATGGGGTGTTTCTCAATGGTTGGAACAATTTTACTAACTGCCTATCACATACTGCCATATGGCAAAGAGATGAAAAGAGCTCAACGATAAGGAAAAGCTGGCGCCTCAATGGAGGCACCAGCTTTTTTATATCTACATTCACCTAGCTGAGGAAGATAAAATATAAAACGAAAATAACAAACAACACGTACATGATCGGATTTATTTCCTTGTACCGTCCTTTTAAAATCATGGTTATCGGATAGAAAATAAATCCGAGTGCAATACCGGTTGCAATACTATAGGTTAGTGGCATAGCAACGATGGTCAGAAACGCTGGGACGGCAATTTCGAACTCATCCCAATCAATGTTCTTTAACGATGATGCCATTAATACGCCAACTATTATTAAAGCAGGAGCTGTAACCTCAGCTGTTATAACACTTAGTAAAGGTGAGAAAAATAACGCAAGGATAAAGAATCCACCTGTAACCACTGCTGTGAATCCTGATCGCCCACCTGCACCAACACCTGCAGAAGATTCAATATAGGATGTTGTTGTCGATGTCCCAACAATCGCACCCGCAACTGTTGCAGTAGAATCAGCGAACAGCGCTTTCCCAGCACGAGGCAACTTGTTATCTTTCATCAAGCCAGCCTGTGTAGCTACAGCGACTAAAGTTCCGGCAGTATCAAAAAAATCAACAAATAAAAAGGTTAGTATAACAACTAGCATATCCATTGAAAAGATATCACCAAAGTGACCAAATGCTTGTCCAAATGTAGGAGCTACGCTTGGAACCTCACCAATAACTCCACTAATCCCTGTTGGAGGAGTGATTAATCCTGAAACCATACCTACAATAGCTGTTAATAACATCCCATAAAAGATGCCAGCCTTAATATTCAAGCTCAATAGCACGACAGAAATGACAATACCAAATATCGAAAGCATGACCATTGGAGCGGTTAAATCTCCTAAAGCGACGAGTGTTGCATCACTTCCAACAATAATACCAGCATTTTGAAATCCAATAAAGGCTATAAAAAAGCCAATTCCAACACCCACGGCTAGCTTTAAATTGGCAGGGATTGCATTTATAATTTTTTCACGCAATCCTGTTAACGTTAATACAACAAAAATAAGTCCAGATACTAAGACACCAGATAAAGCCGTTTGCCAAGGGATACCATATCCAAGTACGACTGTATATGCAAAAAATGCACTTAAACCAATACCAGGAGCAAGAGCAATCGGATATTTAGCGATGATTCCCATAAATAAAGAACCGATAGCACC
The DNA here is from genome assembly GCF_057836705.1 of Virgibacillus carmonensis. NCBI lineage: Bacteria > Bacillati > Bacillota > Bacilli > Caryophanales > Bacillaceae > Virgibacillus > Virgibacillus carmonensis. The sequence continues at coordinate 161,208 of NZ_JBYQFJ010000007.1, forward strand.
GGCAATTGCAGTGGCTGTAAATACAGCACCCTGATCAATTCTGGTAACACCTTCAGGTAGTTCTTCAACGCCTACCAATGCAAGCGTGTTTGGATTTACAAATAATATATATGCCATTGCCAAAAAAGTCGTTAAACCAGCTACAAACTCTGTGCGATAGTTTGTACCTAACTCTTCAAAGTGAAAATACTTTTTCATTCCTTCTCCTCCTCGCTCTTTCTAGTAATACCCAAAAATAGCACACTTGATTATTTCAGGGAGTGCTACCATAACTATTCAGAAAAAAGAAATGAGAAAAAGGTATGCAAAAAAACAATGCACTATTTTACTGATTTGCTTTTACCTGCGTAGTCAAACTGTTTACGGTAGTTTGGTAGAAACTCTTGGGCCATATCCCCTAAATTATACGCATGCTATTTGATTGGTTAAATTGTACTATTCTCCCTCACTTATGTCAATTAAAAAACGAACATTAGTGAATAATTTATCACCAATGTTCGTTTTTAAGATAACTATTCCCACTCAATGGTTGCTGGCGGTTTACTCGTTACATCGTAAACAACCCGGTTAATATGCTCGACTTCATTTACGATTCGATTTGAAATTTTTTCCATAACATCCCATGGGATACGCGCCCAGTCCGATGTCATACCATCAATCGATGTCACTGCACGAATCCCAATTGTATAATCGTATGTGCGCGCATCACCCATAACGCCTACACTACGGATATCGGGTAAAACTGTAAAGTATTGCCAGATTTCACGTTCTAATCCTTCTTCTGCAATAACTCTACGCAAGATAGCATCTGATTCTCTAACAATAGTTAGTTTTTCCTCGGTAACTTCTCCAAGTACACGAATTGCAAGTCCAGGTCCAGGGAATGGCTGGCGCCAGACAATCGATTCAGAAAGTCCTAACTGCAATCCTAACTCGCGAACCTCATCCTTAAATAATGTATTGAGCGGTTCAATTAGTTCAAACTGCATATTTTTTGGAAGGCCACCAACATTATGATGTGATTTTATTGTTTGTGCAGTATCTGTACCACTTTCAATAATATCCGTATACAAAGTACCTTGTGCAAGAAAATCTACATCTTTAAGTTTGCCTGCTTCGTCATCAAAAACATAAATAAATTCATTCCCAATAATTTTACGTTTCTTTTCTGGATCGCTGATATTCTTTAACTTGGATAAGAAACGTTCCTGTGCATCTATTTTGATGATATTCATATGGAAGTCGTCTCTAAAAGTTTCCATCACTTCATCTGCTTCATTTTTACGCAGTAATCCATGATCAACAAAAATACATGTCAATTGATCGCCAATGGCTTTGTGGATTAATGCAGCTACAACCGATGAATCAACGCCACCGCTTAATGCACATAGTACATTACGCTTTCCCACTTTTTCTCTAATCTTATCAACTTCCAAATCGATGAAATTTTCAATCGTCCATTTCCCGTCACAGTCACATACATCAAAAACAAATTGTTTTAACACATGATTTCCATACTCTGAATGACGAACTTCTGGATGGAATTGTACACCATACAGTTTCTTGTCTGGCTTACTCATCGCAGCAATTGGCGTTGATGGACTTGTCGCATCAATCTGAAAACCATCTGGGACTTCTAATACTTTATCACCATGACTCATCCATACTGTTTGGTTTTTCGGGGTATTTTTAAAAACCAATGGGTCACTATTAAGCTCAATTAATGCTTTGCCGTATTCACGGTTTTTTGCTTTCGCAACATTTCCACCAAAATGTAATGTCATCAACTGCATGCCATAACAAATCCCTAGAATCGGAATGTCTAAATCGAAAATTCCTTTATCACAGCGAAAACTATTTTCATCATAAACACTATGCGGGCCACCAGAAAGAATAATTCCTTTTGGGTTCATTCGCTTAATTTCTTCTGCAGTAAGTTTATGTGAATGCAGTTCACTATAAACTCCAAGTTCACGTATTCGTCTTGTAATCAATTGGTTGTATTGACTACCAAAATCCAATACCAAAATCATTTCATTCGTTTCCATAACATCGCTCCTTCTTAGAAAACTTGGCTTATCGCCAAGCTTTAATGGCGAAAGCCTTAGTTGTACTTATACTGATATCCACTAAAAATTTATGCTTTCTTATCAGTGTAAGATAAACTTGGTTGTTACCAAGTCCTTTTCAAGATTAATAAGTATCTGCCGCAGAGGAAACGATACTCGCTTTCCGCGGGCAATCCGCGAGCCTCCTCGATCGCACAAACCGCTCACTGCGGGGTCTCACCTGGATTGCTATTCCCGCAGGAGTCTCGCATCGTTTCCTCTGCTGGATAGTTTTTTCATCTTGTTTCAAACCTGAGCCATCCAGTTCTTATTTGATATCAACAGTAGACCATGAACGACAGGTCGATTAATTTAAATTACGTTAAGGGGAAGATAAACTGCGAGACTCCTGCGGGAAAACGATCGAACCGAGACCCCCGCAGCGTGGGTTTTCGCGAGGAGGCTCGGGCGTTCGTCCGCGGAAAGCGAGTAGTTTCTCTGACCCCTTTTTCTGTTATAAGCCACTGCCGATGCTTTTTTACACAAGGTATTTCCTTAATATTTTTATACTTTTGTATGAAAACAACTATTATTTTGAACGGCACAAATTATTTAGTGTAACCAACATGTATCAAGATTATACCTTTTTGAACTAAATCAGTAGTTTTCATTATAGATAGTGGCGGCATGTTCTTGGCCGCCATGTTGGTTTCTTTTCTTATACTGGCGTTTCCTTAAAACGTTTATACTTTTCCTTACATGTAAAAAACCTAGATTTCCCCTTTAAATATACAATAACTATCAAGGAGTTTACTTTATAGTATTGCAACAAAGGCAGAAATCTAGGCATGTATATACGTAACCAATATAGATTTCGCCTTCATAGTCAGTACATTTACGGTGCACCGGTAGATACTTTCGAACCATATTTTCGAGGATATACGAACGGCTTTTTTATTTAATTTATTTATCGCAGTTTTACTTCATCTATTCTACTAACACACGATTGCGTGGTCAAGACCTTATCTGTTTTATTAAATCTTTCCATAATTGCGCCAAGTTATCAATATCCACCGAATTACTCGTATTTGTATATAGAATTCTTTCATAGGAATTTGTCAACTTGCGCATTATACTTGAATCATAACGACTATCAATTCTGTTGGCATACTCTCTCAAAGTTTGTCCGGATTCTTTTGGTAATCCAGTATGTTCCAGTTGCTTCAACAAAAAGTGATAAGCATCCTGGTATGTTTTTTCACTTTTATTTGTCTTAAGCCGCATTCCAAGTAGAGAGAATTGAATGCGGTAACGCATTATAAAAATGGTTAATGCCAGTAAAACAATAACGGCAATTCCAATTGCGACATGCCACCAATTAAGTTCGAAATTCTCATTTTTGCTTGCAGTCTCAACAGCTGCTTCCTCTTGCTCTTTTTGGGGCTCTGGCTTCTCCGTATCGTTCTGTTCTAGTGGTGGAGCTTCGGTTTCTTCCTCGGCGTCTACATCCGCATCGAATTGAAAATCTGTAAGGTTAGAAAACCCTTGTGTTGGTTCAAAAGGTACCCACCCTTTACCAGGAAAGTATACTTCAACCCATGAATGAGCATTTGCATTTGTGACCTCGTATTGATTTGAGCCAGTTTCACCAATGCCATCACTGATTTTTTCCCCACTTGCAAAACCTTTAACCCATCTTGCAGGAATATCCAATGTACGTAGCATAACAACCATTGATGTAGAGTAATTATCACAATAGCCAATCTTAGATTCAAATAAGAATTGATCTACATAATCTTGACTTTCCGCTGGAACAGGAACATTACTGGTGTTATATACAAATCCATTTTGGGCAAAATAGGATTCGATTGCCCGGGCCTTATCATAACGGTTACCTTCAGCTGCCGTTACTTCCCTAGCCAATTCTCCAACACGTTCTGGAAGCGTTTCTGGCAATTGTGTATATTGCTCATTTATGTTTTCTGGATCGGGAGTACTCGTATTTCTGAGAGAATTGATCTCAAATGATGGACTTTGAAAGGTCATGTTGTAGACATCAAGAACAAATTCATTATTATTGTATTGTGTCACAAGTTCTTCGGAATGTCTGTCTAAAAGCAAATCCGTAGGCGTTGAAACTCCCAATTTTTCTATTCCATAAGGATAGATTATTTTTGGAATTTGAACATTTCCCGTAAACCTAAGTTGCGCACTCATTTCTTCCGTTTCTACACTTTCATCGAACGTTTCAAGTGATAGATTTTGCGGATCCTGTTTAATATATTCAGGTTCACTCGAGTTAATCCAGCCTTTTCCTGTATATACATCCTTTGTCTCGATCCGCCAATATTGTTCTTCTTCAGTTATTGCAGTAAAGACTGGCGTCTGATCCTGAATAAATGAACCACCTAATCGTGTATCATCTTCACCATATCCTACTTTTTGAATACCAGATCCTCCATCCATGGAACCAGCTCCATCAGCTGCACTTTTAATAAAGGGAACTGGGTCAGGCCACTGTGGTTCTAGCTTCGGTGCCGCATATCCAACTAATGTGGATAGGAGGACGACGCCTATTAATGGAACGATCCAAACTGCAACCTTTTTCATCCACAAAAACCGTATGGATTCCCGTTCCATTTCTCGCATGAAACTTGCTAAACCTAATGCAATAAACGATATAATAAAAATGCGCACTATGGCTGCATCCGCGTCAAACACTGTAAATGTATCTAATATAGCAATGTATACAAATGTTAAGACTACGAATAAAAATATACGATTCATCGCAACAAACCAATAATAGATTAAATAGCTCATTAACCATATTAGTAATAGAAACAAAAGACTTCGAAACATTGGCGTTAAATTATACCAATCCTGCGTTAGCAGAGCCGATATATTCATGTAAAATTCTGCAATTACGTGATTAATCCATGCTTTACTAAAAAAAACCTCCTGGAAATACAATCCATTCAAAATAAATAGTAAGCCTGCACCCTTCACAATAAAAGAAATCCACCATTTGATCTGTGTTAACGTTATAAAAAAACAAAATGCAGTATAAAGAACGAATACAATCAAATTACTAGTATCCGTAATATCTTTTACCGGATATAGCCATTCTAAAAATAAAATTAATCCAGCCACATACAAAATAGTTGAATAAATAAAAGGTGTTTTCGTTTCTTCTGCTAGTTTCATACTACCCGCACCTCGATTCTATTTTGAATCAACTGCTTTTCGGTTATTACATTTATTATAATTCCTTGAAATTGTAATTGTTGGATAAGCTGGTATTGTTTTTCTGTGATCAAATTACTAGATTCAGTAAAACAGACAATAATACGCTTTGTTCGTTGCTTCATTTGCTGAACTGTTTGTTTAAATGCTTCATCTAAATTACTTGTAATAATCATGACAATAACACCTGGAGACAAACGTTTTGCTTCTTCTTTTAACTTAATTGAAAATGCTTGTTTCCCACCTGGTTGTATTTTCGTTAAATGCTGTCGGATAAATTCTTTCTTCATTGGATCATGATGTAAAGGAAAAAACATATTCTTTTCTCCAATAGAAAGAAAGCCCACCTGAGATGATTGTTTACGAATGGTTTCCATCAATGAGAGGCTCATTTCAATTGCGGCTTCAAACGCTAGGACATTCATTTGTTCCCGATGACACCCGTCTAGGATCAACATCGTATCTGTACTTTTTTCTTGCTCAAATTCTTTTGTCATCACCGTATTTTTTCTAGCAGTTTGTTTCCAATCAATCCAAGAAAACTTATCGCCAGGCATGTATTCTCTTATTCCAGAGGCTACGTTTGTATTTTTAAGCGTTGCATTTTGAGCTGTAATTGATCCTTGCTCAAAGCTATTTATTCGTTCTGTTATATGAATTTCGTGTTCGTTTGGATAAGCTACGAGATTATCAAAAACATTAAATACATGTTCTTTTTTAATGAATCCAAATAAATCCCCCGTTCGAAACCGAATGGCAAATAACTGGTGTTCTCCACGTGGAATCTCTGCGATTTGATACGATAATTTAAATTCACGTTTAAAACCGGCAAATACTACTTTTTTAATTTTCCTTATTGCATAAAGTTGAGAAGGGTCTCCCATGTGTTGATAGTTATCTGCGCGATTATCAACCTTATTTAACGAATCAGGAAACACTTCCTCACAAATACAGTAATATAGTGGAAATGGCAAGGATCGTTTCATTGTAATATCGACATAAATAGCGTTTCCTGCCTTGACAACATGATTCGAAAGTTGCCTTGAAACACGGATCTTTTTAATTGGGTATAGAAGTACCCCAAATAAATAGATGGATATCGGCAGAAAGCCATAAAATAAAAACCAGCTAACGAATCCCCCTTGAAACATGGCATAGGAAAGTAATAATAAAAAAAAGAATACGATAAAAAGGAGCTTACCTAGGAAAAGAACCGTACCCTTCATTAACTAAATTCCTTTCGAATAGGAATATGGGTGTTTTGTATGACTGATGAAATGACATCTTCACTGGTCATACCTTCATATTTTGCCTCCGAGGTTAAGATAATGCGATGAGAAAGCACAAATGGAGCTAAATATTTCACATCATCCGGTAGTACATAATCTCGTGCATATACATAGGCAAGTGCCTTGGCTGCACGCATTAAAGCTATCGACCCACGTGGACTTACACCCAGATAAATAGAGGAATTGTTACGTGTTGCAGTCACTAGATTAATAATATATTTTTGTACATTTTTATCGATGTATACTTCCTTCACTGCTTCTTGTACTTCTACTAGTTCTTCTCTATTCATTACCGCTTTAATCGTTTCTATAGGATGCTGCAAGGAAATACGGTCAAGCATTTCAAGTTCATTGTCATAGGATGGATATCCCATTCGAAGCTTTAATAGAAAGCGATCAAGCTGAGCCTCAGGCAATGGATATGTACCTTCATACTCAATAGGATTTTGTGTCGCCATAACAAAAAAGGGCTGCTTTAATGCTATGGTTGTTCCATCTACTGTTACACTTTTTTCTTCCATCCCTTCTAATAATGCCGATTGTGTTTTCGGTGAAGTGCGGTTAATTTCATCGGCTAGTACAATATTCCCCAGGATAGGTCCCCCACGAAACTCAAATTCTAGTTCTTTTGGGTTATAGATGGATATACCTGTTACATCGGATGGTAATAAATCAGGGGTAAATTGAATTCTTCTAAAATCACAATCTAGTGATTTCGCAAGGGTTCGCACAAGCATCGTTTTTCCGACACCTGGAACATCCTCCAACAATACGTGACCCTGAGCAAGCAATGCCACTAAACTGAGCCTTGCAGCATCTTCCTTTCCAATCATCACCTTATTAATATTTGATAATACATTTCTTATATTTTTATTGTAGACGGTAGTATCTTGCATCATGATTATATAGACCCCTTCCAGTTTCTACATTATTCCTTATACTAACTATACTAAAAAAGACTCAGTAAGTAAAAGCAGAATAATAGGAAATTTTACTTAAAAACATATACCAGTTAGTATCTACAAAATTTCCAACAATTAAACGACAAAAACCTTTCATGGCAAATCCATGAAAAGCTTCTGGTTTTTACTGTTTCTTGCCTTTTATCTTTTGTTTTTGTGTATCCTGTTCATCCTTTTTCCAAGGAGGATCGCCATATTTGTGTAATCGTTTATTAACCTTATAAACGAAATATGGTATAAAGAAAGCTAATGCCGTACAAAAAATAACCAGATTTCCGGGTAATCTCCCAATTAAGTCCTCCCACATGATGATCACTCATTTCCTCTACTTTTCGTTTTATCAGCAGCACCAGTTGCTCGAACTTTCGCATTGACTGATACGTTTATCGTACACTTTGCAAAAATATTTTCACCATGATTCCAATCATCTTTCATCGTTTGCCATTTATCATAATGTCTTTGTTTTAGCTTCTCGCCAAAGCCAAAAATATCAGCATTAAACTCTTGCTGCGCCTTTTCAAGTGTGTTCTTTGCAAGTTGTTCGATTTTTTTACTTACGTTTTTTTCAATTTCATTAAAACGATCTGGTTTTAATAAAGATTTACTGCCAAACGTTTCTGCAACATTACCCTCAGCGTCTATTTTTATGTTTATTGTTATATTTTCTTTGTCTTTTACATCTATTTTTATAGAACTTTTTGTATTTTGAAATTCATATATCATTAAACGATCTTCCATTTTAAATTTGACGCTCCCACCACTATTATGTTCCGTTATTAAATTCAACCCTTTTGTTTCATTTCCAGTAAGTACGCCAACCATTTGGTTATGGTGTCCATGAATGACCGCTGCGCCTTTATCTTTCATTCTGTTATCCTCCCGGAAAACATAAGGAAGTACATAACTCCCCTTGGTCAAAAGAAACTGATGGATGTTACCCATTTCCACTGGATTTACTATTTCTAATGTTTTAGAGTTAAGGGTCATAACAGAATCTATGTAGATGGCTGGAAGACTTTCAGCTTCAGGTTCTATTTCAAGTACATTTTTTGCTTCCCCTTCTGAAATTATTACCTTAATCGATCTCCGCATTTCCTTGTCACGAATAAAAACGTCCATTATACTTGCAAATAATTGGGGATTCTTTGCGATCTCTTCAGAAACAATGATAACTTTTAAGTGCTCATAATAGGGTGTTTTACTTGTTTTTGCAGCGAATTCCCTGGATATTTCAAATATACTTTCACCACTTGCCGAGATATTGGTGAATGCTTTCTGACTACCGCCACCCCCTTGGCCCGAACTCCCTAATCCGGCAGGAACAACGATTTGCTCCATCATGTTCAGGTTATAATTATCATCACCCTGTTTTCCAAGCGTATCAATGGAAATTCCAATAACAAAACCACGATCTTCAATATTTACCTGATCCCAACAACCTGATAACAGGAAAATAAATGAGCTAATAATAAGCAGGCAGGTTTTTCTATTTTCCAACTCGATTCACACCCCTTAATTTAGCCATGACAAACAGCACTAACGCAATAAACAGGGTATATATAAATATCGTATTACTGACAATTAATCCAAATGATGATACTTCGACGAAGTCTTGTGGAAGCATGCTTACCATATAGACAATCGGTGATACGATAAAAACCACAGTAACTTTTTTTGTATTTTTAAAGATAGAATTGAGTGAAAGTACAGCGACATCCAATGCCATCGCAGTTGTATTAAAAATAGCCATAATCCAGATTACAAAAAAGATGGACTCAAATCTTTCAAAAAATCCTCCTGGTATTTCTACTCCCTTGGCTAATTCAATAGTAGGGTATACGAGGTTCGACGTTACCGCATGACCAAATACGCCAATACATAGAAGAAAAAGCATCATATACAAGATAACGGGTATGCACATCCCAATTGCAGCCATTTTAGGAGCTTTCTTAGGATTTTCCACTAATCCTATATAAAATAAAACAATGCCAAATCCTAAATAAGAGAGTACTCCCGCATGTCCTCCCTTTATATAGCCTTGCAGATCTGTTTTAAACATTGGTAGCAATTTGTTAGGATCAAACCAACCTAAATTAAATATAAAAACAACTACTGCAATAAAAAGAATAAGTGGTAAAAACATCATATTTAATCGAAATAAACCTGCCCTAGAGCCCGAGACAGCATAAACAACAACTAGTAAAAATGCCAGTCCAACTACCTCTAAGGGGGTATGATCGAATAAATACTGTTTGGAGACATCGGCAATTCTACGGACCTCAAATGCCGTAATACCTAACCAAACTACAGCAAAAAAGAATGAGATAACAATCGCTACTGGTTTTGAAAGAATGGTAGAAGTGAATGTAAAGAAAGATTGATTTGGGAATCCGACCGCCAGCTTAGCTAACAACCACGTGGCAAGAACCGCAAATAATCCACCGCCAAGTATAGCTATCCACCCATCCGAAGCGGTAGTCGCAGCTGCCAGGTCCCTTGGCAATGAAAGAATTCCTACACCAATCACCATGGAGGGTAAAGCAAACATAATCTCATTATCACTTAATTTTTCGTCACCATATTCAAAGCTCTTCATTACTGTTTATCTCCTTTATTTCCTGATGTTTTATCCCCTGTTTTTAAATAGCCCGGACGCTTGGTTAACATTGGAATAGGTGCTCTAAACACAAGATCCAACCAATCTTTCAGGAAGGTTGGCGCAAATGGGGTCGAGTATGGTATCCCAATACTTTTGAGGTTTACAATATGAATGTTAATCATAATATAAACGAGAATGATACCGTATAATCCCAATAAAGCGGCAGAAAACATAAAGAAAAAGCGAACCAGTCGAAAGGAAATCGCTACACTATATGCAGGAAGAGAGAATGAAGCAATTGCAGTAAGTGCAACAACAATAACCATGACAGGACTTACCACTCCAGCTTGAACAGCAGCATCCCCAATCACTAAACCACCAACTATACCAATTGTCTGTCCAATCGTTTTCGGCAACCGCGCTCCCGCCTCTCGTAATAATTCCATTGTTACCCCCATCATCATCGCTTCAACAAATGCTGGAAAAGGAACACCGTCTCTTGTTGCCGCAAGTGAAAAAGCTAGCTTTGATGGGATCATCCCCTGATGATAGGAAACTAGTGCGATATATAAAGCAGGTAAGAACATAGCGATAAATGCAGCAAAATAACGTAAAAAACGGACCAATGACCCAATCGTCCAGCGTTCATAGTAATCTTCTGGAGACTGAAAAGCGTTCCCAAGCATTGAAGGAGCAATCAACACAAATGGTGTCCCATCTAAAATAATGGCAACTTTCCCCTGCATGATGGCAGCTGATGCTTTGTCAGGTCTTTCTGTATTGAATAACTGTGGAAACGGAGACAAATAACTGTCCTCAATCCATTGTTCAATATAGCCCGATTCAAGTGCATCATCCATATCTATCGACTTAAGTCTACGGTTAATTTCTTTTAGGATATCGGGATTAATAACCCCTTCTAAATAGGCCACCACTAGCACCTTTTTTGAACGTCTACCGACATGATGGGTTTTAAAACGTAAATTAGGGTCTTGGATATTACGACGAATAAGCACCATATTGGTTCGTATACTTTCAACAAACCCTTCCCGCGGACCACGGATTACCGCTTCTGACATCGGTTCTTCAATCGCTCGGCTTTCCCACCCCTTGGTATCCATCATAATAACGACATCTAGACCATCTATATAAAGTACTGTGCTGCCGTACAAAATCCCATTTGATACATCATCCAATGTATTCCCTTTTTTAATATCACTGACCGAAATAATCTCCTGGTAAAGTTCATTAAAAAGTTCTGTCTTTTCTTCAGGCAATTCCTTCCTTTCATTTACCACTTGTACACTCTTCATTATCGTGTTATCTATTAATTGTTTATTTACCAAGCCATCGATATAAACAATCGCACAACTATGTTTACTTCCACGAACCGTAAACTCCCGAATTATGAGATCGTTTGGCTCTTCTAACATCTTTTTGAGGTTATCCAAGTTTTTATCTAGCTCTTTTACTAACTCTATGGAGAAATCTTCTTCTGTCTTTTTTGCTTTTTGCTTTTTTGTCCGCTTCATAAATCCACCTCAAATACACGGTTAATTGTTCTCCTTCTTTTGCCCTGTAAACTGTGTTCTTATTCAATCTTAGGTCTCTCGAATAAAAACATGTGCTTTTGACAAACTAACGGAAAGTAAATATTTAAATTAGGAGGAAATGCTGTGCAACTAGATCAAAACATAGAGTTAACTTCTTCAGAACTGTCGCAAATATGGGGAGCATATATGAATGCCAGTATAACTTCAACCGTTCTAACGTACTTTGTGGAAAAAGTAGAAGATAACGAGATACGACCTGTTATTCAAGATGCCCTTGAGTTAACAGAATCCCATTTAAAAGAGCTTACAATCATCTTTGAAAAAGAAAATAAGCCTGTCCCAATCGGTTACACAGATCAGGATGTAAATGTACATGCCCCAAGGCTTTATTCAGATAATTACTTTTTGCAATATGTTTTTCAGCTTGGAAATTTGGGGATATCTGCTTTTAGCCGATCTGTCACACTAATAACCCGTGACGATATTTATTTGTTCTTTTCAGAGGGGCTTAGAGAATATAATGAACTTCATCAAAAAGCAATGTTGGTATCATTAACAAAAGGCTTGTATACTAGACCACCATATATTCCAACACCTAACAAAGTTGATTTTGTAAAGAAACAAAGCTTTTTATCAGGCTGGTTTGGTGAGCGTAGACCTTTGATGGCAATAGAAATTGCAAATTTGTTCTCCAATATGCAACGAAATGGTTTAGGAATTGCTACATTAACAGGATTTAGTCAGGTAGCAAAGTCTAAAGAGGTAAAAGCATACATTGTAAGAGGTGTTGAGATAGCCAAAAAGCATGTAAACATGTTTAGTAAGGTTTTGAACGATAGCGATGTTCCTTCTCCAATGGGCTCAGACACAATGGTTACTATTAGTACTAAGACATCTCCATTTTCCGACAAACTAATGCTTGCGCATGTTACAGGAATGATCACTCTAGGGATTGGTTTCTACGGACTAAGTATAGCTACAAACACTAGAAGAGATATCGCTGCACATTACGCTCGCCTAAGCTCAGAAATTGCTTTGTACTCGGAAGACGGCGCCAATTTAATGATTGATAATGAATGGTTAGAAGAGCCACCTCGCATGGTTGATCGCAATGAATTAGCAAAGTCTAACTAACGAAAGGAACGTACACATGGAAAACAATGAACATAATCATATTGAACTAACATCTTCTGAAGTCTCTAGTCTATGGGGATTTTACCAAGCCGACACGATGATGATTTGTGGGATAAAATACTTCTTAGTTAATATAAAGGACGAGCAAATTAAATCTATCTTAGAATACGCATTATCGTTAATAGAAGAGCATAAAAGTGAAATTACGCAAATTTTTAATGAAGAAGAATATCCTGTTCCACAAGGATTTACTGAGGATGATGTAAACTTAGATACCCCCCGCCTTTTCACAGATAAACTTTACCTAGAATTCATATTGAATATGTCTAGTTATAAACTAGCTGGATATAGTCTATCTTTAGCACTTGCGGAACGAACCGATATTATTGATTATTACTTAAAGGCCTTAAGTCATACACAAATCCTACACAAAAAAGCAAAAGAACTAGCAAAAGAAAAAGGTACTTATACACGGTCTCCACTTATACCAAAACCGAGTCAAATTAACTTTGTGCATAATAAAAGCTTTTTGGCAGGTTGGTTTGGTGATAAAAGACCATTAATTGGGATAGAAATTTCAAACCTCGTATTTAATGCAAAACGAAATGCATTAGGACAGGCTATAATAACTGGATTTAGCCAGGTAGCACAATCAAAGGAAGTTAGACATTACTTTGAGCGGGGGCGAGACATATCTGGGAAACATGTGACTGTATTTACGAACGTTTTAAATCAAAACTACCTCGCGAGTGGGACTTTACTTGCTACATCAGAAGTAACCAATTCAAAAGAAGCTCCCTTTTCCGATAAATTAATGATGTTTCTTATTACGACCCTCATCGCATCCAGTATTGGACAATATGGATTATCAACGGCTTCAAGTCCAAGGCACGATTTAGGTGTAACATATACCCGTTTAACAGCAGAGATAGCTAAGTTTTCTAATGATGGTGCGAAAATTCTGATTAATAATGGTTGGATGGAATTACCACCTATTGCTGCTGATAGGAAGGACTTGGCCAAGTAGGGCCAGAGGATGAAAACTTTAAAGGGTATTCATAAAGACAAATTAGAAAAATTGCTATGGAGCGTTGCGTTGCCCGGGTTTGGTCAATTATTAAATAAAAAATATGTAAAAGGTATTGTATTAATCATATTAGAATTTGTTGTAAATGTAATGTCCAATTTTAATCAAGCCATTATTTTAAGTTTCCATGGCAAAATTCAAGAGGCTATCGATCAAACGAATTTTTTGTGGCTCATGTTTTATCCCTGTCTCTACTTTTTTGCAATTTGGGATGCGTATAGAGATGCAGATGGTGAAAATAAGCCTTATTCTTTTTTACCATTCGTTTTTTCTGCCTACTTTGTAACTATTGGCCTAATCCTTTCACCCACTTTTACTTTTATGGGAAAATTAATAGGGCCTATTTGGTTGCCCATACTTTTTTTACCAATTGGCATTGCTATTGGTTGGATCATAAAATGGGTGTTACTTAAGGTTAGCACGAACACATCTGAACCGTGATCTTAATATATTGTGATAGAGTCGCAATTGCTTTGTAGAATGAATATATCATTTTGCGAAGCCTATTTTTTTACTTAATAGCTATGCAGTACGATTAATTACTCAAGCGTCTTTTTAAAAAACGGCCTAAAATAAAAAGAATAAATTTAACTTTTTACGAAAAACTAATCTTTACGGAGGTGTGGTATTTGAATAGATTTTCCACAAAAAACAATGACAGTGAACAATTAAACACGAATAATTTGTCCATTCCCTTATCATCATCTCTTGAGGTGAATGTCTCCATCCTAAAAGAAACATTTAATTCGTGCGACGATATCATCTTTTACCACGCACAATTCGATAACCAATCTGGATGTCTGGTCTATTTATCCGAAATGGTCAATAGTAGGGAACTTACTGAAATAGAACAAGGTCTATCTTCTTATTCCAAGAATCAACCAAAAAATGACTCAGAGAATTCTTTTAGAACATTTATGCATCAGCGTTTTCCTTTTAGCAGGATAGAGGAATCAAATGATCTGCAATCCGTCTCTCAAAAAGTCTTGTCAGGTCATACCATTCTTCTAGTTGATAATATAGATCATGCCTTTTTTTTCCCCCCGCATAACCAAACAGATCGAAAGGTGACAGAGACCAACACCGAACGCACGGTTATGGGACCGAAAGAAGGTTTCGTGGAGGATATCCATACAAATTTGCGGTTAATTCGTCGAAGACTACAAACCTCGTCTTTAAAAGTCAAACATTTAACAATAGGGAAACAAACGCGTACAAAAGTAAGTGTGGTTTATGTCAAAGGGATTGCTGATGAGAAAATTGTAAAAGAAGTACAACAGCGATTAACCGAAATCGACATTGACGGGATTTTAGACAGCCATTATTTAGAATCCATGATAAAGGATTCACCAAAATCGCCTTTTCCAACTGTGTTCAGTACAGAGCGCCCAGATCGTGTCTGTGGCGGACTATTAGATGGAAAAGTGGCTATTCTAACGGATGGCAGTCCTTTCGCTTTGACAGCACCTGCCATGTTTGTTGAGTTTCTTCATTCAAGAGAAGACTATTATGAAGGGTCACTGATTGCAACCATACTCCGCTGGGTACGCTTTTTGGGTCTTTTTGTCACTTTAATTCTCCCAGCATTTTATGTAGCCATGACGACGTTTCATCAGGACCTACTACAAACTCCTTTCCTACTACGAATTGCGGCCAATCGTGAGGCCCTGCCATATCCTGTGTTAATTGAGGGGCTTTTTATGCTCCTGGCATATGAACTGATGCGGGAAGCAGGGTTACGAATGCCAAAAGTATTCGGCGGGGCAGTAGTTACCATTTTGGGGCTCGTATTAATCGGCCAGGCTGCGGTGCAGGCCGGAATCATCGGGCCCGTAATGGCAATTGTTGTTTCGGTTACAGCTTTGACATCTTTTATCTTACCGAATTATGCATTCCATCAGATTATACGCTTTTGTGGTATCCCTTTACTTTTATTAGCAGGATTCTTTGGGTTTATGGGGATAATTGTCGGTCTGATGTTTGGTTTAACCCACCTTGTCAGCATACGTTCATTTGGTGTCCCCTACTTTTCACCTGTTTCCCCTGCAAGAAAAGAAGGGTGGAAGGACGTATTTATTCGAGCGCCATGGTGGGCAATGGAAACCCGTGAGCCGGGGCTAGGAGTGGACAACATATACCGTACTGGTAAAGATAATTCCGCTAAACCTCCTAAAGATGTAAAGGAGGATCGAAATGAGGAAAATTAAGCCATCCAGATGGATACGTCGACTCTGCGCCATTGCATCGTTTGTTATTATTCTGTCATTAACAGGGTGTTGGAGTGCTGATGAAATCAATGACCTTGCTACAATCAACGTTATTGGAATTGATGAAAACGATGCCGGGCAAGTTGAGTTAACAGCTGTCATTGCCAAACCATACACACTCTTTGCAAAAACCGCCGTTTCTGGCAACGAACAAAGCAAATTTTTGATTGAAACAACAACAGGTGAAAGCCTCTTTGAAGCGATAGGTAATTTATCAGCATCCGTTTCAGAAACACTTTATTTTGGTCATGTAGATGCAATTGTATTTGGAGAAAAGGCAGCACGTGAAAGAATGGTAGCTGCATTGGACTTTCTTAAGAGAAAAAGTGATTTCCGCCCCAACATTCAATTATTGGTAACTAGAGGAACCGCATCGAAATTAGTTAAAACAATGCCTCAACTAAATATTACTCTAGGGTTGGAATTAAAGAATTTAGTGCTTTCCGATCGATTTTCAGCTACCGGTATGGTCAAAGACATTAGCCAATTTATGGAGGCACTTTCCAGTGAAACAACGGATCCTTATACAGGTGTCATAGGTGCCGTGGAAAAACAAGGAGTCAATATCCACGAGAATAAAAGAGATACTAAAAATCAAGCTGCTCCTAAAGGGAATGAAGGCGAAACTTCTGAAAATAATCACCATATACCGAAGGCACTTGGTTTGAACGGCACCGCAGTATTTAAAGGTGGGCGGCTAAAAGGTTTTCTCGATGAAAAGGAAACAAGTGGCCTTTTATGGATAAAAGGCCAACTCCAAAGCGAGATTATTAGTATGAAATGCGGAGAAAACAATGATGGAACAGTTAGCTTAAATGTCACTGACTCAGCATCACAACTGATTCCTCAACTATCTGGAGGAAAACCTCAAATGGTTGTTGATATTGAAGTTGAGGCTGAAATTGGTCAAGTGACTTGTACTAATTTTAATATGAACACGCGTCAAATCGATCGTTTAAATCAGCAGCTTGAAAAAATGGTCAGACAAGAAGTATATAGTGTCTTAAACAAGGCAAAAGATCAATGGCAAACAGACATTTTTGGATTCGGCACAGCATTTTACCGAAATCATCCGAAAGAGTGGAAGCAAATGGCCCCTAACTGGAGAAATGGCTTACTTAAAAACATGGAAATTGATCTAAAAGTCACAGCAACTATTTCACGGTATGGACTTCTTAAAGATCCGCCCAAAGCAAATGAGGGGAAGTAATAGATGAATATTTTATTGTGTTTACTTCTAATCGCGTTAATTGCACTGACGACAGGAACCCATATCTATTTCGTTTGGAAAAGGAAAAAATATAAACTATTAGTTGCTCAACTCGGGATTGTAAGTCTCACTGTTATTTTAGGAATATTGACCATTTATGATTTGACGGATCCTTCTATATCCAAACTATTAAATACGTTGAGCCCACTGGAAAAAGGAAACGGAGGTACCAGCCATGATTGAAAAAGGCAGAATAAGTAATATTCAGGCAGCGATGTTAGCTATCACATCCTTAACAATCATTGGACATTTGATTTTATTAACGGTAGTTTTCCAACAAAGCGGCCGGGACGGTTGGATTGCAGCCATTGGAGGCGCCATTTTAGGGCTGATTGGGATTATTTCATTAATCAAGCTGTCTCAGCATTTCCCTGGTCTGACGTTAATTGAAATCTTATTTCAACACTTTTCATGGCTGGGAAAAATAATTGGTGTGCTTTATCTGATTTATTTTTTTATTATGGTTACGTTGGGGACAAGACTGTTTGCCGAGGCCTATAAAACAATTATGGTTGAGACACCGATGTGGGCGTTTGTTACGGTTATTTTGCTCCTGACAACTTTCATTGTGTATTTGGGACTTGAAACATTGGGGCGTCTTAACCAAATCATGTTACCTGTTTTAGTAATCGTTGCAATGGCAGTGGTTTTCCTGACTATGGGGGAGAAAAAAGATTATACCAATTTGTTGCCAATCATGGGCGATGGCGTAATCCCTGTAACAATAGGGTCGATATCAGTAATGGCGTGGTTTGGTGAATTTGTCATTTTAGGTATGATTCTCCCCTATGTTCAACGTCCAAAGAAATTGGTTAAAACTGGTGTAGGAGTAGCAGTTATCACCTTGATTTTCTTTCTTGGTCCGGTTACAGGCCCTATTGCCCTATTCGGTGCCGAACAGGCTGCAAACATGGTCCTACCAACTTTTTCAGAAGTTCGTTATATCGAGGCAGGAGAAGTCATCAACAGATTTGATGTCATTGCAATACTTTTTTGGACAGTTGGGTTAATGATTCGAATAGCATTATTCTTTTACGGACTAAGCTTAGGGTTAGCCCAAGCATTGCGGTTAAATACGTACCAACCTTTAGTCATTCCATTAGCTTGGCTGATAGGAATAGGGTCCATTCTATTCGCCAAAAATTATGCTGAATTGAATGCATTCCTTTTTGAATCTTACGTTCCCCTTAATATAGTTATGGGTGCCTTTTTGCCTGTAGCGCTGCTAATTTGGGGTTTAATGAAATATAGACGATCAACAAGTGATTAAAAGAACTGAAAAAGGAAGAATTAAGTAATTTCAATATTGGAGGTTTTATTCATTGGAAAACAAAAGTCATAATGTTCGTCTAACTTCTTCAGAATTGGCAAATCTTTGGACGCAATTTCAGAATGACAGTATGGCTATCTGTGTTATAGACCATTTTCTAGAAAAAGTGGAGGATCATGACGTTCGTGTAGTCCTTGACTTTGCAATTAGATTATCAAAGTCCCATACTGAAAAGATTAAAAAATTTTTAGATGAAGCGAATTACCCAATTCCAAGAGGATTCACAAAAGAAGATGTAAACCTTAAGGCGCCCCCATTGTTTTCAGACCCTTTAACTTTATACTATATGTATATTATGACACTTCACGGTTTAACGGGTTACGCCGCAGCAACTGGTACTTCAATTCGTGCCGACCAAAGAAGCTATTTTATTCAATGCAATACAGAATCCATGCAATTATACGATAAAATCGTAGAACTCATGTTACAAAAAGGTATTTTCAGTAAACCTCCTTCTATCAATGCACCAGAACAGATTGACTTTGTGACGAATCAAAGTTATTTAAATGGGTGGTTTGGGAAACAAAGACCTTTAAATGCAATAGAAATTGATGGCCTCTTTTTTAACGCGCAAAAGCTTATGGTAAAAGTTGTCCTGGAAATAGGATTTAGCCAGGTAACCCAATCAAAAGACATGCGTAAGTATTTTCAACGAGGGTTAGAAACTTGTAAAAAACATGTGAAAACCCTTGATTCTGTCTTGACTGAAAATAACCTACCTTCACCAAAGAAATGGGAGTCAGAAGTTACAAATTCCACGGTTTCACCTTTTTCAGACAAGCTGATGCTGTTCCATGTTGTCGCATTGGTTTCCACAGCAGCCGGTTTTTACGGAGCTGCAATGGCTGTTGTACAAAGACGAGATTTGGCAGCACAGTACACGCGTCTTATAGCAGAGATTGGACTATATGCTGAAGATGGAATTAATCTCCTGATAAAAAACGGGTGGTTGGAACAGCCCCCTGTGGCTGATGATCGTGCAGAATTGGCTAATAATAAATGATAGTCCATCTTATTAGAAATATTTTGCCATTCGCACAAAGGTTTTACGGTATCTTTCTCTATTTTTTAGGTGTTGCAACTCATTTACAGTTAACCATCATTTTGTAAAGCTTGTTTCATATCTATGTTTTTAACTGGTGAATAAAGGTTATAGACAGGAATAGATGTTTATGAAATCTAAATGTAATAGTAATGTAATAGGTGGAGTGGTTTGATGGAAATGCTTATTTTTATTGGTGGTAGTTTAACTGTAATCGCAATTGTATTGGTGTTCCTAGCAAACATAACCTTTCCAACGAAAAAGGTAATGAAATACCTTCCTTCAATTATCCTTATTATCTCAGGTATCTTTTTGGTTCCAGCAAGCCTGTTAACCGGCAGATGGACAGGAATTGGTATCGGTGTATATGGACTAATGGCGTTTATGCTTGGAGTAGTTGTTTTGTTAATTGCAGTAATATTGGATACGACTTCTAAAAAATATTAATTTTGACAGGAAAGGGCTACAGCCAAAACTGGAGTCCTTTCCTGCTTTTAAATTCAATAATTTTATTAAACAAGCGTAACTAATAGAAATCAGAAGATAAATTAGCTAAACATTATCCAAATGTCTATATTTGATTATATTTAAACTTATTTGCTTCTTTACACTTAAAAATGACAAGCGTATTATAAATCTCATCTTATTGAAAGTAATTTTAAATGAATGTAATCGCTGAATTCCAATTGAAACGGAGAAACCAATATTTTGTGGAAAAAACCACTTGGGGTGAATCCTTTATATAAGGTAGGGTGACTCTTAACATCCGAATCCGACAGCTAACTCCGTAAGCGTTTAGAGAGAGATCACACACATGCGATGCATGGTATCTTAAACGATGCCAAAATCTGCAAAGGGATCTTATTCTCTTGTGGATTTTTTTTATGCAAAAAAATAGTGTTTCTATTTTATTTGGTGAAGGGATTTGTAGAAATGAAGAATAAAGATATGCAAATTGCCATAATAGGACTTGGCAAGTTCGGTGGTAGTTTGTGCAAGGAATTCACCAAACTTGGTGCCTCTGTATTAGCTATGGATTCAAATTCTCATAAAGTAAAGGAATATTCTACTATAGCAACACATGTGATTCACGCTAATTCAGGAGATGAGGAAATACTTAAACAGTTTGGAATACGTAATTTTGATCTTGCGGTAGTTTCTCTTGGTGACGATATGCAATCCAGCATTTTAACAACGTTAGTCTTGAAAGAGATCGGCGTTACAAAAGTATGGGCAAAAGCACAATCGAAATATCATGGAACAATCTTGAGAAAAGTTGGGGCTGATCGTGTCATTTATCCCGAGCAGGATATAGCGAAAAAACTTGCTTATCATGTTGTATCGGATAAGATTTTAGATTACATTGAACTATCAAACGAGCACAGTATTCTTGAAATGATAGCTACAACGAAAATAAATAACAAAACAATACAAGAACTAGACGTTCGAGCGAAATTCGGGTGTACCATAGTAGGTATTAAAAATAAGGGAAACATTATCATATCACCTCCTGCTGATGAAAGAATTTACAATGGTGATATATTGGTAGTAATCGGAAGAAACAGTGAACTGAAAAAGTTTGAGAAGAAGGAATTATAATATGTATATCAGACAAAAACTAGTGCGTGGGGGAAAGGAGTAATATGACATGCATTTAGAAAAACGTTTTAGAAGCCGAATGAACTCAACCAAACTCAATCCTCCACAAATCTTAGGAACAGGATTTATTATTCTAATTGTTTTAGGTGGATTTTTATTAAAACTTCCTTTTGCTACCAAGATACCGGTTAGTTGGATTGATGCTTTTTTTACATCAGCATCCGCTACTACCGTAACAGGTTTGTGGGTTGTTGATACACATACAGCTTATACCTTGTTCGGACAATTTATTATTCTTGTTTTAATTCATGTTGGTGGACTTGGTTTTATGACGTTTGCAATAATGATTATTATATTTTTAGGCAAGCGAATTGGGCTGCGGCAAAGGTTAATTATTCAGGAACAATTACAAACACCTATTGGTGGAATAATAAAGTTGGTGAAGAGAGTTGTAATTTTTTCTCTTGCTATTGAAGCAATTGGTGTTATATTGTTATCTTTACGCTGGGTACCAGAAATGGGATTTTGGAAAGGGGTATATTACAGCCTTTTTCATATTGTTGCTTCCTTTAACAATGCAGGGTTCGCACTTTGGCCTGATAGCCTGTCAAACTATGTAGGTGATCCAGCCGTAAATATAATTATCACACTAATGATTATTACAGGCGGTATTGGATTTACCGTGCTACACGATTTATGGTACTGTAAAAAAATTCGTTTACTAAGCCTTCATTCTAAAATTATGATTGCTGGAACAATTATTATTAATACCGTTTCAATCCTGACTATATTTTTGCTGGAATTTGACAACCCTAACACGTTAGGATCATTATCGCTAGCGGATAAGTGGTGGGCCTCATACTTTCAGGGGATATCCCCCAGAACTGCTGGATTCAACACCATACCGATTGGTGAATTAGAAGAATCGACAAACGTCCTCATGATGATGCTTATGTTTATAGGAGCTGGTAGTATCTCCACTGGCGGCGGTATAAAATTAACTACTTTTATCATCATCTTATTGGCTGTTGGAACATTTCTAAAACAAAAGAAACAGAATCCTATTGCTTTTAAGAGAAGAATAGACGTTAAAATCGTATACCGGGCATTAGCCATCGTAATGACAAGCTTATCTTTTATCTTTATGGCCGTTTTTACTTTGCTGATTACAGAAAATATCCAGTTCCTTCCTTTACTTTTTGAAGTTGTTTCAGCATTTGGTACTGTTGGTTTATCCATGGGTATAACTGCAGATCTTAGCACCATTGGGAAATTGGTTATTATGTTTATGATGTATCTCGGACTCATAGGACCATTAACCATCATGTTATCCGTATCCCAAGCTGAAAAAGAAAAAATTCGCTATCCAGCTGAGAACGTTTTCACAGGATAATAAAATAAGAAAAGCGCATGCGCCTTGAAAGACACGACAAGCATAAGCAGAGTGGTGCAGTGTGGGTGCTTTGCCCACGCGTAAGCGAACTGCTTATGTCTCGAGTGT
>NZ_JBYQFJ010000008.1:0-164340 GCF_057836705.1 Virgibacillus carmonensis
CTTCGCAAACATAGAGGGTGAATCCATTTTTCATATCTCCACAGTCACGATATTTGCTCTTTAGAAAAGCGGAGGCGCCCGTTTATTGGCGTATGACCTGTCCCACGCAACGTGGGTAGTTCGTTGTTGCTCATGCTTTGTGGCGGTTTAATCGAACATTCCTTCCGACATGAGATAAAGGAAACACGCCCCTTCATAAGGGTGTGCCGACGTCTGAGCGCAGGCCCGCTGTTAGTCGTCCTTCCTTCTAACAGCCGATGTTGACTTCTCGCAAGGAAGACTCTGAAGGGCACTAGCCAATGGGCGCCGCAGCTAGACAAAAAAATAGACAACTTATCTATTAATCATAGCGAATGGCACTAATTTTACGGTGTCTTGCCTCGCGGAGCAGGAATAAATATTTCGCCTGTGCAAATTTCTCTTTATTAACCGCGGTTGTTGTTGGCTCAATACTTTTTTCAACAATTCGTTCTATACCTTTCCAATCTCTTTCCAGGATAAAAATGGTATCGAGTAATTCTTCATCAACGTGCTTCTTTTTATACTTTTTCCCCATACTTTCACCCAGCTTCTACAATTCTCTTCGTCCCTCTAATGCTTTAGATAACGTTACTTCATCTGCATATTCCAAGTCGCCACCAACCGGTAAGCCATGAGCAATCCGTGTTGTACGAATGCCTGACGGTCTAACCAATCGAGAAATATACATCGCAGTTGCTTCCCCTTCAATGTTTGGATTAGTAGCTAGAATTAATTCTTCTACATCTTCATTCTTGAGCCGATTAATCAAATCAGGTACATTAATATCCTCTGGACCAATACCATCCATCGGTGAGATAGCACCATGGAGTACATGGTATTTCCCCCTGAATTCTCTCATCTTTTCCATTGCGATTACATCTTTAGGGTCCTGTACCACACAAATAATGGATTCATCCCGCGTGTGATCCTGGCATATCGAACATGGGTCCTGGTCTGTTATATGGCCACAAACAGAACAATGTGTCAGTTCACGCTTTGCGTTTACTAATGAATTAGCAAAATTAAGCACATCATCGTCTTTCATATTAATAACAAAAAAAGCCAGCCGGACTGCAGTTTTTGGTCCAATCCCTGGCAATTTTGTAAAGCTGTCAATCAGTTTTGAAATCGGTTCTGGATAATACATCAAGGTGCCTCCTAGAACATTCCTCCAGGCATATTCATTCCTTTTGTGAATTGTCCCATAGTTTCATTCGTTTTATCTTCAATTTGCTTTAATACATCGTTTGTTGCAGCTAGAATTAAATCCTGAAGCATTTCTAAATCATCTGGGTCAACGACTTCTTCCTTTATCTGTACATCTGTAATTTCTTTTTTACCGTTAGCAGATACGGTAACCATACCACCACCAGCCGTTGCTTCAAACGTCAATTCCTGTAATTCGTCCTGTGCTGCCATCATTTTCTTTTGCATTTTCTGCATTTGTTTCATCATGTTTCCCATATTACCTTTCATTGTAACTCCTCCTAATAATTAAGTTTAATATAAAACTTCTGGTCAGTATCCTCTGCGATACGAACAAAAATCCAAACCTAGTCATGTATTTCTAACAGTTCGTCACCAACTAGTTTTCGCGCTTCTTCTATAAGCGGATCTGCAGCAGTTTCTTCTTGTTGATTAGTTGTTGCTTCCTGTTTGTTAATATATTCATTTCGTAATTCTTGCCAATTATTCTCTGGAATAGGAATAATCGTTAATTCTTTTCCAATTGATTTTGCTAATACAGATTCAACAGTCTCCCGATTGTCTAAAAACAAGGAGCAATGTATTTCATATTTAAATGCAACAACGAGTGCTTGATCAGACGCTGCAGCAGGTTTACTATCTTGAATGGTCGCATGTGCAGGAGCATTTGTGGTTTTTAAAGAATTTAAAAATGAACCCCATTGAGACTGGACCTGTTTTAATGAGGTCTTCTCAGCTACTTGCATAACATGACGAATTTTTTCATAAGGCGTTTTGTATCCATTTTTAGATGGTCTAGATTGTGTTCGCCTTGTCTCTTTAGATGGAGGATTAGTATTGGTTGCTGGTGCCTGATTTTTCCACTTTTGCAATTCCTTTTCAAGCAGATCCACTTTCCCCGCTAGTTTTTGGAGTCCTTCATCGTTAACAACTGTATTTACAGATTCCGTGTTGTCGACTTGCTTTATATCTTTTGTTGAAAGACTTAAAATAGCAATTTCGATAAAAACTTTCGGACTGTTGCTCCATTTTATTTCTTGTTGGCATTGATTCAATTCCATAATAGCATCTTGAATCCAATTAACAGTCACAAGTTTTGCTAGTTCTTTAAATCGTTCATCAATTATCGCTCGTTCTAGAATCCCTTCCAGTGATGGGGCACTCTGGTAAAGCATGAGATCTCGAAGGAAATAAATTAGGTCAAATACAAATCTTCCCGGGTCTTTCCCGTTTTGTATGATGTCATCTAACAACTTTAGTGCCTCTTGGATATCTTGTTCGTACATTTTTTGTACAATATTTGTGAGAACCTGTTGAGAAACGCCACCTGTTACAGCAAGAACGTCAGGCAATGTAACACTTTCGCCACTATATGATATCGCTTGATCCAGAATGCTTAATGCGTCACGCATTCCGCCCTCAGCTGCTAAAGCAACTGTTTCAAGCGCATCAGGTGATACAGATATTTTTTCCTGATCCATGATAATACGCATTCTTTCCACAATCGCTTGACTCGTAATTGGTTTAAAATCAAACCGCTGGCAACGTGAAATAATGGTTAATGGAATCTTATGTGGTTCGGTTGTCGCTAAAATGAATACCACATGCTTTGGTGGTTCTTCTAAGGTCTTTAAAAGCGCGTTAAAGGCGTTAACAGATATCATATGTACTTCATCAATGATATACACCTTGTAGGGAACGACACTTGATGCATATTTTACCTTGTCGCGAATTTCACGAATATCTTCTACACTTGTGTGTGATGCTGCATCCATTTCAATGATATCGGAAATCGAGCCATCTTGAATTCCACGACATGCGGCACACTCATTACAAGGCTCACGAACAGGTGCATTTTCACAGTTAATCGTTTTAGCAAAAATTTTGGCAGCACTCGTTTTTCCAGTTCCACGAGGACCTGAAAATAAATACGCATGCGAAAACTTTTCCTGCTCTATCGCGTTTTGCAATGTACGTGTTATATGCGATTGTCCCACAACATCCGTAAAATTCTTCGGACGCCATACGCGATATAATGCTTGATAGCTCATAATGGCTGTTCCCCTTTATTATTTCTATCTAATTATACCCGAATTTTGGGGTGAATGTGAACCATTGCGATAAGTTTATTCTAACTTAATTTCAGAATGCCTTCGATTTTTTTATACTCCATATCAATAAAGGCTTTCTTAAAGTGTAAAAAAACCTTTGCCAGAAACTCTGACAAAGGCTTCGCTGTTTATGTAATACCGTGCACCTACCATCGATATAACGACCCTATGCGTTACGTAAGTTCATGGCTCGGCCTAGGCTTCCCTGCGGCACACAGAAATGATCACTTACTGCTGCTTCCTTCCGGACCTGACAGACTTCATGAGTTTCCATTGCGCAGGACCTGAGCGTCAACACCAATTCCTTACGGCAGACCATAATGTCATCACACCTCAGGTAGGAATTCAGTCCCGCTATAGCGGATTGCGAGTACAGGGCACCGCTACCTCCCCACCTAGCACGGCAAATTCCATTATAACGATTTTGAGTTAAAATTGCAATAGGAACCCGGACAAGGTTTGAAGTTAAATTAAAAATATGAACATTTTAAAATGTCAACGGAATCTCCACATATCAACCAGCAGACTCCTTTTTTTAACCTTTATTCTTTCTTTTCATTCGTAATTCGCGGAAAAAATTAGTAAGTAATTGGCTACATTCTTCTTCCATCACTCCACTCTTAAGTGCCACTTGGTGATTGAAGCGAGAATCATTTAACAAATTCATCAACGACCCCGCACAGCCTGCTTTTGGATCGAATGCTCCAAATACAACACGTTTAATTCTAGATTGTACGATAGCACCAGCACACATTGGACATGGCTCCAATGTGACATACAACGTACAGTCTTCTAAACGCCAGCTACCAAGCTTTGTATTTGCCTCCTGAACTGCAATTAGTTCTGCATGCGACAATGTGGATTGTACCGTTTCACGAACATTATACCCGGTCGCGATCACTTCGCCTTGAAAGACAATTACCGCACCGATCGGAACTTCATTTCGATCTTTTGCCTGCAATGCTTGCTTTATTGCTTCCTGCATAAATACTTCATCCATGACCAAAGACACCGCCTATAAAAGTTTTAAAAATGATAATTAGGATAAGAATAGTTAATAAGAACAAATTTTATAGATGAAAAGGAGCATATCATGAAACAATCCTTGCAAAATACCGCTGTTATCTTTATTGATATTATAAATGATTTTAACTTTGAACGTGGAGAAAGACTACTCAAGCATACGAAAGAAATACTACCACACTTAAAAAAGCTGAAACGATATGCCAAGGATAACAAAGTTCCTGTTATTTATGTTAATGATCACTATAGTTTATGGCAAGCAGATTACCATAAGCTAATCAACCATTGTAAAAATGAAAATAGTCAGGAAATAATTGAAGAAATGCAACCAAATCATGATGATTACTTTTTAATAAAACCAAAGCACTCTGCGTTTTTTCAAACTCCGTTAGAGTCACTGTTAATTGAGCTTGGTAAAACGAATCTAATTTTAGCTGGCATCGCTGGCGACATTTGTATTTTATTTACAGCGAAGGATGCTTATATGTATGAGTACTCACTACAAGTACCTGAGAACTGCACAGCTTCCAATGAAAAAAAAGGCAACGAATACTCTTTATATTTAATGCGATCGGTCATGGATGCAAAAACAGAACCTATTTAATAAGATAAACATAAGCACGTACACATAGATGGGACCGTTACTGGATTAACTATTTGGTAGATATATTCATATATCTTAAACCCTTTTCATACCATGTTAATAGACATCGGTTAGAGGAGGGTTTATTTATGCAAATTCATGTAGTAAAACAGGGGGACACAATTTTTAATATAGCAAATACATACAATACGCCAATGGAAACCATTGTTAATGCTAACGAATTAGATGCACCAGGGGCGCTTGTAGTCGGGCAAGCAATCGTGATACCTATTATTGGACAATTTTACTTTGTCCAAAGTGGGGAAAGTTTATTTTCCATCGCTCAGAAGTTTGGCATACCTTATCAAGAATTAGCGCGAATCAATAACATTCCAGCTGGGAACACGCTGCCTGTGGGATTCCGACTATATATTCCACCTCAAGCCGAACCAAACATTGTTTCAAATGCATATATAGAACCATATGGAGATACAGTATCCGATACCCTGGAAACAGCCGCCAGAAAACAATCACCATTCCTAACTTATTTAGCACCATTTAGTTATACCATTAATCGAGATGGTAGTCTAAATGCTCCCCCACTGAATAATTTCAAAACGATTGCCGATAGCAACGATACAACACTAATGCTTGCCGTAACAAATCTGGAAAACGGTGAATTCAGTGCAGAGCTTGGCCATATCATTTTAACG
This sequence comes from Virgibacillus carmonensis, assembly GCF_057836705.1. Classification (NCBI taxonomy): domain Bacteria; kingdom Bacillati; phylum Bacillota; class Bacilli; order Caryophanales; family Bacillaceae; genus Virgibacillus; species Virgibacillus carmonensis. The sequence continues at coordinate 5,658 of NZ_JBYQFJ010000008.1, forward strand.
GTTCAAGCCGTACAGAACAATCTATTAGATAACATTGTTAATACAGCAACAACGGTTGGATTTACAGACGTACATTTTGATCTTGAGTTTTTGCCACCTGAAGATCGAGAAGCCTATAACAGCTTTTTGCGAAAGGCGAAAGAACGCTTGTCACAAGCTGGTTTACTCATGTCCACAGCTCTTGCACCAAAAACAAGTGCAACACAAGAGGGTGCCTGGTATGAAGCACATGATTACGCAGCACATGGTGAAATTGCAGATTTTGTTGTACTCATGACCTATGAATGGGGCTATAGTGGAGGCCCACCCCTTCCCGTTTCACCAATAAATAATGTTCGTGAAGTTGTCGATTTTGCATTATCTGTAATGCCTCCTGAGAAAATTTTACTTGGCCAAAATTTATACGGCTATGATTGGACGCTTCCATATATGGAAGGTGGCGAAATTGCTGACGCTCTTAGTCCCCAACAAGCAATTACCTTAGCACGAACAGAAAATGTAGCGATTGAATACGACCAAGAAGCACAAGCCCCTTTCTTCACCTATTTTGATGCACAAGGTAGTAGACATGAAGTCTGGTTTGAGGACGCTAGATCCATTCAGGCAAAGTTTAATATGATAAAAGAGTTGAATTTACTTGGAATTAGTTACTGGAAGCTAGGATTAGCTTTCCCACAAAATTGGTTGCTTTTACAAGCGAACTTCAACATCGAAAAGAGGTAGTAATTGTCAAATCTGACACGATCAAAAAAGCCACGTGAACATGTGTGTAAATGTTCACGTGGCTTCATTTTTATTTCAATAAGTTGAGCGATTCACGATTAAATGCTGGGATATCATCAGGCTGTCTGCTTGTTACTAATTGATTGTCACAAACTACGACCTCTTCGTCTTTCACCTTAGCACCAGCATAATCCATATCTACCTGAATGGATTTAAAACCAGTAGCCGCTCTACCTTCTAATGTTTTTGCTGTAATTAACAGCTGTGGTCCGTGACAAATCGCAAATACAGGCTTTTTCACGTCCATGAAATGCTTCGCAAATACTACAAATCGTTCATCTGCACGCAATTGATCTGGTGAAAATCCACCTGGAATGAATAATGCATCATAGTTATCCGGATTAACGTCGTCAATGTTTTCATCAATCGTAACTGATGCCTCTCCATTCTTACCAGTAACTTTTTTTCCTTTTTCTTTTTCAATTGCTACTACCTCATGTCCAGCCTCTTTAAATGCTTTTGCTGGATCTGTATATTCCACATCTTCAAACATATCTGTTATAACACATGCTATTTTACTCATAGTTTATCCGCTCCTTTTAAAGTTACTACATAAATGAGTTTTCCCACCTGCCTATAAATAAAACATTATAATAATGGGGTTTGGTCAGAACGATTGTTTTGAGTATTGATATATTCAAAAGGGGCGCCAAGTTGGCACCCCTTTTTGAATATCTGATCTATTCCTCTAATGTTGATGTATCACCTGTTGGTAATCCTAACTCCCATGATTTCAATAATCGGCGCATAATCTTGCCACTGCGTGTTTTCGGAATGGTGTCCTTTACTTCTAGTTCACGCGGAGCTGCGTGTGCACTTAAGCCTGTTTTGATAAACTGGCGAATTTCTTCAAGCAAATCATCTGACTCCGTGTAACCATCATTCAAAGTAATAAACGCCTTAATAATTTCGCCACGCTCCGGATCTGGTTTACCGATGACGCCAGCTTCTGCTACTGCTGGATGTTCGATTAATTTACTTTCCACCTCAAATGGTCCTACACGCTCCCCAGATGTATTAATTACGTCATCTAAGCGACCCTGGAACCAGAAGTACCCATCTTCATCCATGTAAGCACTATCACCTGACACATACCATCCGTTAACAAAGTAACTTTCAAATTTGCTTTGGTTATTCCAGATTTTGCGCATCATGGCAGGCCAACCTTTTTTAATGGCAAGGTTACCCATTTGATTCGGTGGGAGCTCATTGCCCTCATTATCTACAATGGCTGCTTCTACTCCTGGAATTGGTTTGCCCATTGAGCCTGGACGCAATTCCATAGAAGGGATATTCACAATTAGCATTGCACCTGTTTCGGTCATCCACCATGTGTCATGAATACGCATATCAAATGCCTTTAATCCCCACGTAATAACCTCAGGATTTAACGGCTCACCAACACTCATGATGTGACGAAGTGATGAAAAGTCATGCTTTTTCACTTTGTCCTCACCAGCACTCACTAATTTACGCAGTGCTGTTGGTGCTGTATACCATACCGTCACATTATTTTGATCAATCGTTCCATACCAATCATCTGGACTAAATCGTCCTCCACGGACCACATTTGTTACACCAATCAACCATGGGGCAAAAATACCGTAGCTTGTTCCAGTAACCCAGCCCGGATCCGCTGTACACCAATAAACATCATCTTCATTTAGATCTGCAACCCACTTACCTGTGGCATAATGCTGCATCATTGCATTGTGGACATGGTATACACCTTTTGGCTTACCAGTTGAGCCTGACGTATAATGAAGCAACATACCATCTTCTAAATCAACCCATTCGATATCAAAGTCAGTTGATGCTTCCTCCATCTCATCGGCATAATGAATATATTTATTGGAAGTTTCATCTGAATCACCAATTAGAACAATTTTCTCTAGATTAGGTAAATCTTCTTGTGGTACACGTCCGAGTAATTCTGGAGTTGTAATAAGCATCTTCGCTTCACTATCCTGCAAACGGTCACGAACAGCTTGCTCCATAAATGCTTCAAATAATGGCCCAGCAATGGCACCTGTTTTTAAAATACCAAAAAACGTTGCATAGAATTCAGGAGTTCTCGGTAGGAATAAAAAGACACGGTCGCCTTTATTCACATCGTATTTCTTCAATACATTTGCAAACTGATTACTTTTCTTTCGGATTTCATCAAAAGTCACTTTTTCTTCTCGCTCTGGTGATGAATATAGTAATGCCACTTTATCTTTTTTATCTGGATCATCTGCATGACGATCAATCGCCTCGTATGCAATATTCACTTTACCAGTTTCATTCCAGCTAAAATTCTTTTTTACTTCATCCCACGAGAATCCCGCGCGTGCTTTGTCATAGTTTTGTAGATTATGATTACCTTCTTGTGCAGGTATTCGCTGCATATCCATCCAATCACCTCATCATCATTTTTTGGAACCGATTACAAACATGCAATTAAAAATTGTTAAACTATTTAGGTAACTGTATCCTATTTTAGAACATCACGTCCAGATTTTAAAGTAATTTACTTGGAAAAATAACGACAAATACTGAAAAACCCTTACACTGGTATCATTCACCGTGTAAAGGTTTTCGTAAAAGTGCCCCCGGCAGGATTCGAACCTGCGACACATAGTTTAGGAAACTAATGCTCTATCCCCTGAGCTACGGGGGCAAAAAATAAAGGTGGAAACACTCGGTTATTGGCATATGACCTGTAAGGCTTTATATGAAATAAAGGAAACACGAAAAGCATAGCGATTCGATGTTGAGCTTATCGCAAGAAGAAGCCTGAAGGGAACTAGCCAATGGGTGCTGTAGCTAGACAGATAAACGTCAAAAGTTCATTAACTTTTTAACAACCATTACCTATTATACAAAACTCTTTCCCAAATGAAAAGACTCACCTATCTATATGGATTAGAAATCTGGGTTATGCTAAAATATAATACATCTGTTGATTATATAGACATTGAATGGAGGAATACATATGGCAGAGGTTCCGTTCATTGCCATCGAAGGGCCAATTGGCATCGGAAAAACATCTTTAGCAAAAAAACTATCCGTCCATTTTGATTTTCATTTGTTAAAAGAAATTGTTGAAGAAAACCCATTTCTCGGGAAATTTTATGATGATATTGACGAGTGGAGTTTTCAAACGGAAATGTTTTTTTTATGCAATCGATTTAAACAATTAGAAGACATAGAAAAAAAGTATTTAGATGAACATAAAGCGGTTGTCGCCGATTATCATATATCGAAAAACATGATTTTTGCTAAACGTACACTACAACTAGATAAATTTGAAAAATATGAGCAAATCTATCATATTTTGACCAAAGATATGCCAGCACCGAACATGATGATTTATTTACACGCAAGCCTTGATAACGTTTTATCACGGATTAAACAACGCGGTCGTGATATTGAGCAAAACATAAAACCTTCCTACCTTGCACAATTAGCAAGCGATTATGAGGATTATATGAATCAATTCGAGATACTGCATCCCGATATTCCTGTCATCCGAATTAACGGGGATGAAAAGGACTTCGTGAAGCAACAGGAAGATTTGAATACAATTATCAAACAAGTAGAAAGTTATTTAAACAATCAAAAAGCAATAGTGAAACGATGAAGATGAAGGGGATAATAAAATGAATTTACGTGAAAAATACCACATTCCACACGATAGTATTATTACTATTGCCGGAACGGTTGGTGTTGGGAAATCCACCATGACAAACGCACTGGCAAACGCACTACAATTTAAAACATCCCTTGAGAAGGTTGATGCTAATCCATATTTAGAAAACTTCTATGCAGACTTCGAGCGTTGGAGCTTCCATCTTCAGGTTTATTTCCTAGCAGAACGATTCAAAGAACAAAAGAAAATCTTTGAATATGGCGGAGGATTCATCCAAGACCGTTCTATTTATGAGGATACTGGCATTTTTGCAAAAATGCATTATGAAAATGGAACAATGTCAAAAATAGATTACGAAACGTACACCAATCTTTTCGAGGCAATGGTGATGACCCCCTATTTTCCACATCCAGATCTGTTGATTTATTTAGAAGGGACTCTTGATGAAGTATTAGATCGCATCAAAGTTCGCGGTCGTGAAATGGAGAAAAACACGCCATTAAGCTATTGGGAAGAAATGTATACCAGATATGAAAATTGGATTAATAACTTTAACTCCTGTCCTATCTTACGGATAAAAATTTCAGATTATGATTTAATGAAAAAAGAGGACTCCGTCGAACCAATTCTAGAAAAGGTTGGCCATTTTATTCAGCAATCTAGAAGATGGAAATCAAAAGAGCTAGTTAGAAAGTGAAAAAGAGGTAATTCATCAGCTATTAGATGAATTACCTCTTTTATTAGTTGGTGTTTTTGCCCAGCTCAATAGAGCGTTCGCGAGCACTTTTTACACATTCCATAATTGCCTCCTGGAAGTTCAAATCATCCAACGTATTAAGCCCTGCTTGTGTAGTACCATTTGGGCTTGTAATTTTTTTACGTAAAACATCTGCAGGTTCACCGGAACGTTTTAACATTTCTCCAGCACCAATTATTGTTTGCGTTATTAATTCATTTGCTACATCTTTGTCAAGTCCAGATTTAACCGCGACTTCTTCCATCGCCTCTGCTAAATAATAGATATATGCTGGGCCGCTTCCAGAAAGTCCTGTTACCGTATGCATATCTTTTTCATCAATAATAGTAGTAGTTCCGATTGTGTTAAATAGGGACACGATCCCATCTAGCTGTTTATCTGTTACAGTGGTATCCTTCGCAATAGCAGTTGCAGAATATCCAATCGATGCTGAGGTATTTGGCATCGCACGAACCACCGGAACACACCCGCCAACAATGGAGGAGATGTAATCAATCGAAACACCCGCTAATACGGAAACAATTACCTGATCTGGTTTAATATGTGCTTGTATCGTTTCAACAGCAGTCAATAAATCATGCGGTTTCATGGATAAAACAATAACATCCGCATCAGTAATCGCTAATTTTCGGTCAGTCGTACATTGCAGTTGATAACGATCTTTTAATCGCTCTAATCGCTTTTTGTTATCCTTATTGGTAACAAAAATTTGGCCAGGATGTATGTACTTCTCATTGATAATTCCGGAGATAATAGACTCTGCCATTGATCCTGCACCAACAAATGAAATTTTCTTCAGCATGTATTTGCCTCCTAATTAAAACTAAAAAACCTCAACATGCCCTATAAAAAAGGAGGAGGTAAGATTTATATCCGCGGGAAGGTTCACATTATATGATTTAGAATACTATACTTCTCTAGTCTAACCCTTGTCAAGTTTTTATAATACAAATAAAACCGTTACTATGAGCAACGGTTTTATATATCTTCAAAGTTATGAACTTGTTTAAATAAATGGAGGAGGTAGAGGGATTCGAACCCCCGCGCGGTTTGACCCGCCTGTCGGTTTTCAAGACCGATCCCTTCAGCCGAACTTGGGTATACCTCCGTAATCGACAAATAATAATATAACATGGTTAAGATAGCTTGTCAATTCGATGGAGGAACTTTTTTAATTAGATATGCTTTATGGCTTGATTACAACATCGATTCTTGATAAAATTTCATTCTATTTTCAGTTATAACATGGATAAAATAAAAGCGAAGTTGAAACTATATTACCTAGGTCCTGTTAATGGAACCTAGGCTTGAGGTTTTATCGTTACTTAATAACTTCTTTCCCGCCCATATACGGACGCAACACGTCTGGTACTACAACAGTACCATCCTCCTGCTGATAATTCTCTAAAATAGCTGCAACCGTACGGCCAATTGCAAGTCCAGAGCCATTCAATGTATGAACAAATTCTGGTTTTCCTTTTTCTTCACGTCTGAAGCGGATACCTGCACGTCTTGCCTGGAAATCCTCAAAGTTAGAGCAAGAAGAGATTTCACGATAGGTGTCTTGACTAGGAATCCACACCTCAATATCGTATTTCTTAGCAGCAGTAAACCCTAAGTCCGCCGTACACATGCTCATGACACGATATGGTAATTTCAATAGTTGGAGAACTGTTTCAGCGTTACCCGTTAACTCTTCTAACACCTCGTAAGAATTCTCTGGTTTCACAAAATGTACAAGCTCTACTTTGTTAAATTGATGTTGACGAATTAACCCACGTGTATCTCTACCGGCAGATCCCGCTTCAGAACGAAAAGATGCACTGAATGCTACATATCTTTTTGGCAAATCATCATTTCGGAAAATATCATCGCGGTGATAATTTGTTACAGGAACTTCAGCTGTTGGTACTAAGAAATAATCCCAACCCTCAACTTTAAACGCATCCTCCTCAAATTTGGGAAGCTGCCCAGTTCCTGTCATGCTTGTTCGGTTTACCATATATGGTGGAAGCATTTCCACGTAACCATGCTCGTCAGCATGTAAATCCATCATAAAGTTTAACAATGCCCGTTCTAAGCGAGCTCCGAGTCCTTTATAAAAAACAAATCTACTTCCTGTAACCTTGCCAGCACGCTCGAAATCTAAAATATCTAGGTTCGTTGCAATATCCCAATGTGGTTGTGCTTCAAATGAAAAATTCGAAACTTCTCCTATTTCACGCGCTAACACATTATCATCTTCACTTTCCCCAACTGGTACGCTTTCATGTGGAAGGTTTGGGATAGAAAGCATCATGGTTTCTAATTTTTCTTCAATATCATTTAATTCTGTATCGAGAACCTTGATCTGATCGCCAACCTCGCGCATTTCTTTAATAGCTGATTCAGCATCTCTTTTCTCTTTTTTCAAAACAGAGATTTGTTTAGATGCCTCGTTTCTTTTTGCTTTTAACGTTTCCGTTTCAGCAATTAATTCACGGCGTCTTGTATCAAGATCCTCAAATTTATCTAACTCAGATAAATCTTCTCCACGATTCGCAAGTTTTGCTTTTACTTCTTCAAAATTATTACGTACATACTTCATGTCTAACATGACCTTTTTCCTCCTTTTTAGTGCGGACAGCTATATCGACCGATTTATAAAGATATTTGCCATTATCACAATATATCCGCTGATTTAAAATTTTGCATAAAATCAGCCTCCTCTTCATTTAAAAAATTAAAAAACTCCCGTCCCTAATAAAAATAGGGACGGGAGTTTTTACCCGCGATACCACCCTGATTGAAGAAATAAATTCTTCCGGCTCGAAAATGTTAACGGTTTTTACCCGGGTTTACCTACCTAAACGCTCGTTCAGTAAACCAGTTTAAGGATGGATTCACAGGTAACTAACATCGATTCACACCAACCATCGATTCTCTTTAGAAAGCTCCACTGTTACTAATTCCTTGCAATACTGTTTAAATGATTATGATATATCATACATAACTTCTCATTAAGATGCAAGTGTTTGTTGAGATTGTTCCACCATTTTGACAAAATATTCTACAAAACGGTTATCATCGGTTAACTCTGGATGAAATGCAGTACACAAGTAATGACCTTGCTTCGCTGCAACAATACGATCCAGATAAGTTGCCAACACTTCAACTTCAGGTCCAGTCTCTACCACGTAAGGCGCCCGAATAAATACAGCATTAAAGTCGTCAGCCACATGCTCAATTTTTAACTTTTGCTCAAAGCTTGCAACCTGTCGTCCGAATGCATTACGAGCAACCTTCATATTCATCAGACCTAAATGGGCCATTTCTTGACCTTCTATTTCAGTAGCCATCAAGATTAGTCCTGCACAAGTACCAAAAATGGGTTTACCTTTTTCGCCAAATTCCTGCAGTGCTGTGAAAAATCCATAGCTATCCATTAGACGGCGCATCGTTGTGCTCTCTCCACCAGGAAGAATTAGTCCATCGATACTATCAAGTTGTTCTGTGCGTTTAACCTCAATTGCTTTTGCACCAGATGCTTCGACTGAACGAATATGTTCACGAACTGCACCTTGAAGTGCAAGTACACCAATTGTTGTCATAGCCATTCCTTCTTTCTATTCGCTACGGTCTTGCATACGATCGTGTGCAGCTAGCGTGCTCATTTCAATACCCTTCATAGCCGTGCCTAAGCCCTTCGAAAGCTCAGCAATTAGTTTGTAATCTGTATAATGAGTTGTCGCTTCAACAATAGCTTTTGCAAATTTTGCTGGATTATCTGATTTAAAAATACCAGATCCAACAAATACCCCATCAGCGCCTAACTGCATCATTAATGCAGCATCAGCAGGAGTAGCAACTCCACCCGCCGCAAAGTTAACAACCGGCAAGCGGCCTTCTTCACGAATTTCTAACAATAGCTCATATGGAGCACCCATATTTTTTGCGAATGTCATAACTTCATCTTTAGACATTGCTGATAATTGACGGATTTCCGATTGAATTTGGCGCAAATGACGAACCGCTTCTACAATATTTCCTGTGCCCGGTTCACCTTTTGTACGAAGCATGGAAGCACCTTCACCAATTCGGCGTGCGGCCTCACCAAGATTTCGACATCCGCAAACAAACGGAACCGTATAATCTGATTTATTTAAATGAAATACATCATCTGCTGGTGTTAACACTTCACTCTCGTCAATATAATCCACACCCATTGCTTCTAACACGCGTGCTTCAACTATATGACCAATACGTGCTTTTGCCATTACAGGAATCGAAACAGCATTCATTACTTGTTCCGTAATTCCAGGCTCAGCCATACGAGCTACTCCTCCTGCAGCACGGATATCAGATGGAACACGTTCTAATGCCATTACAGCAACTGCTCCTGCTTCTTCTGCGATTTTAGCTTGTTCAGCGTTCACAACATCCATGATCACGCCGCCTTTTTGCATTTCTGCCATTCCACGTTTAACACGTTCTGTTCCTGTATTTGTCATTCGTAATTCCTCCTGTATATCTTAATCTATATCTGAATCTTTTAGCCAAGATTATTATACTACTTAGAACCAACCTTTAACAGTATCAACAATTGTAGAAAATAGATTACTGAAAAATCCACCAATTGAACCCATAATCAACATAAACCAATTGTCTTTTTTTACCGATTCCTGTGCTACTACATCAACTGTCTTATTGGTTTCAACGTTAAAAATATAACCGTAATCAGTTTTGCCTTCAAAAATTAATTCTGCACTACCTACTTTTTCACCTTTTTCGATTGGTGCAGATAATTCACCAGCTTTATTTAGTTTATCTTTATCTAGTGTATATTTCATGGTATATTTCTCTTCCTGCCCCTGTTGCACGGGAAGTTTAATAGCCTTATTTGTTGCAACCTCAACCTTATTTTCTTGTCCTTTAGATACTGGTAATGAACTTTGTCCATCTAATTGATACCCTTTTGCATATAGTTCTTTTGTTTCAAAGTTATCAAAACCGAAATCTAGCAGTTTGGCTGTTTCTTCAAAACGCTTAGCTTTACTATCTGTTTTCATCACAACCGAAATAAGGCGTTTTCCGTTACGTTCAGCTGTTCCTGTAAAACAATATCCAGCTAAGTCTGTATTACCTGTTTTAAGGCCATCTACACCTTTATAGGTAAATTGCTTTAAAAAGGTCGCATCATGCGGCAGCATCCAGTTCAAATTTTCGACTGTATATCCCTCAAAATCTAACACAGTTTGACTGGACACCTCCAAAACTTGTGGATGATCATTAATAAGGTTATATGCTAGTAATGCTGCAGATCTAGCAGATAATAAATTATTCGCATCAGGATCTGTTCCCTCTGGAACGTTTTCTCCTAAAAAGGAATTAGGTAACCCTGTAGAGTTCACAAATTTGTAATCAGGAAGTCCCATTTCTTCTGCAGTCTTATTCATTAACTTCACGAAGTCACCCTCAGAACCTGAAATAAGTTCTGCTAATGCAATCGTCGTACCATTATCAGAGATAATAGCCATTGAGTCATATAATTCTTTTACTGTATATTCTTTGTCTTGACGTAAGCCAATTCCAGAAAGGTTTGGATTTGCGGATATACTGTATGCATAGTCACTAATCTTTGTTGTTGTATCCCAGCTGATTTCACCATTTTCGATTGCTTCCCATACAAGGTATTCGGTCATCATTTTAGTCATACTAGCTGGTGGTAGTGCTATATCAGCATCTTTAGCAAATAAAACTTTACCAGTTTCTGCATCAACTAAAATTGCTGATTTTGCTTCAAGATCAACTGTCTCCGCTGCCTTTGTTGCCATAGGTTGTACAAATACCGTTGCCATCAATACCAATGTTACAAGGATTAATGACAAATTTCTCTTAACGTTGTGTTTCACTTTCTCTACCTCCACCTTAGTAAAATCAGACTTTATGCCAACGTTTTTATTGGAAAAGTCTCTACCCGCAAAATTGTTTGTATCTTTGATATTTTACCACAGAAATGCACAAAAAAATAGACGGGGAATATTCCCTATCTATTTCTTTTGACTAGGATATTTCACCTATATATGCGACATTTTTATTCACTTTATATCCTAAACTAAACCGAATAATTTGGCGCCTCTTTCGTAATTTGAACGTCGTGTGGATGGCTTTCACGCAACCCAGCATTGGTAATGCGGATAAATCGTGCATTATTTCGTAAAGAAGTAATGGTGGCTGTTCCACAATACCCCATTCCTGCACGCAATCCACCGATTAACTGATGAACGGTATCTGCAAGTGGACCTTTATAGGCAACTCGTCCTTCAATTCCTTCAGGTACAAGTTTTTTTGTTTCTTCTGATTCCTGAAAGTAACGATCTTTAGAACCAGCTTTCATTGCACCGACAGAACCCATTCCACGATAAACCTTGTATTGTCTACCTTGGAATATTTCCGTGTCACCAGGACTCTCTAAAACGCCAGCAAACATACTACCAAGCATGACAGCGTGAGCGCCTGCTGCAAGGGCCTTTACCACGTCACCTGAATACTTTATTCCACCATCTGCTATAACTGGAACACCGTGTTCAGAAGCTGCAATCGCACAATCATTGACAGCTGTGATTTGAGGGACTCCAACACCCGCTACTACTCTGGTTGTACATATAGAACCGGGGCCAATTCCTACCTTTACAATAGATACACCAGCCTCAATCAACTCTTTCGTAGCTTCTGCTGTCGCTACATTACCAGCAACAATATCTAAATCCGGATAGGCCTTTCTTACACGCTTAACTTGTTCCAGTACACCTTTAGAATGACCATGTGCTGTATCAATCACGACCACATCAACACCGCTAGTTACCAGATGCTCAATCCGCTTCATGGCATCAACCGTTACCCCCACAGCCGCACCAACCAACAATCTTCCCTGTTCATCTTTAGCTGCATTTGGAAATTCAATTACCTTTTCTATATCTTTTATCGTAATAAGTCCTTTTAATACACCTTTATCATCAACGAGTGGTAATTTTTCAATTTTATACTGTTGAAGAATTTTTTCTGCTTCGTCAAGTGTTGTTCCAACTGGAGCAGTTACTAGATTTTCACTTGTCATTACTTCATGAATTAAAATAGAATAATTTTGAATAAAACGTAGGTCACGATTTGTTAAAATTCCTACAAGTTTTTGTTCTTCTTGGTTATTTACAACAGGAACGCCAGAGATGCGAAATTTCCCCATCAAATGTTCAGCATCAAAAACTTGATGTTCAGGAGTTAAAAAGAAAGGATTTGTAATTACGCCACTTTCAGAACGTTTTACACGATCAACCTGCTCTGCCTGATCTTCAATCGACATATTTTTATGAATAACACCAAATCCACCTTGACGTGCCATTGCTATTGCCATTTCCGCTTCTGTCACAGTGTCCATACCCGCACTGATAAACGGAGCGTTCAACTTCAATCTTTCTGATAGCTTTGTTTTTACTTCTACATCTTTAGGAAGTACTTCTGACTTTGCTGGCAATAACAAGACATCATCAAACGTTAATCCTTCTTTGACAAACTTATCCTCGCGCATCTTCATCCTCCTCATTGTAATTTTTTGGCATATATACATCCGTGTTATTTCGCTATAAGGTTACACTAATTGTTAATTAGAATACGGTATCGAAATATGTTTTTCAACAGGTTCTTCCGAAAATTTAAAAAGAAAATGCATTCAAAATATTGTAATTGCTTTGTGTTGGAATTTCCTACGTCACCATTTATTATTTTTATATTTACGATAATAATTTACCTGACGGGCAAATAAATACAATTTTCGCTTCAAATGATGATCCTTTTTATAAAATAATGGATTGCCCCAATTTCCTTGTTTAATTAAACGATTAACATCCTGTAAAACATCCCGGTTCTCGACAAATTTACGTAACACAGTTTTTGGAACAACGGTAAACAAATAATCTTTTTCCAAAAAAGTTATTTCTTTTTCTTTGTTATAAATTCCATCGTCTACTAGATATTCTGCCATGTTGTGTCCAAGTGCTGTTACATAATAACTAGACCTTCCCTGTCTAATATTTACTTCAAAAACTTTGAATTTGCCATCACGTGTATCATATTTTATGTCGAAATTTGCAAATCCAACATAACCTACTGATTCCAAGAAGTGTTGTAGCTTCTCCATCATTTCCCTGTTATAACGTGTAATTAGTGCTGTGTAGTTACCGATAGCAGTAGCTGTATGTTCTTGTAAAACAACTTGTGCAAATGTGACAAGCTGTGTCTTACCGGAAGAATTGAGATATAAGACAGAATCCCACATATATGTGTCATCCCCTGGGATATAGTCTTGTATGATTAGTTCTTCCTGATAACCACTTGCGGTAATCGTGCTTACAACTTCCTGAAACGCTTCATCCGATTCGACTTTATATACCTTTTGTTGACCTTCAAACTTATGATTATAATACTCAATACCATTACTCGGTTTTATAATTACTGGATAGGTAAGTTTTTCATTGAATGAAACTAATCCACTACAATCATAAAAATAGGTTTCTGGTGTTTCAATTCCATATTCTTTACAAAACTTATAAAAATTCGATTTTGTTTGCAGTTTATTCATTAAAGATTCATTTATGTAATTAAATACATAATCTTCTTTTAGGATTGCTGCGTTTTCAATAATCAAACGCACGTAAGCATCATTCGTGCCTACTAAAAGAAGTTTTTTATTCGAAGATTTTAGATTAGTTGCTACTTGTTTTAGTATCGGAACAAATTGGTCAGAATCTGACAATGTTGGATATATATCAATTTTTTCAATTACCGAACTCAAGTTTGTGAATGCCATTTGTTGTTTGCCAATTAAAATCGGCTTAACGCCATATGCTTCATGAAAAGAAATAGCCATGTTGTATGCGTTTATATCTGTCCCTATGATAACCGGGATAAATGGTAAATTTTTCATTATATCCTCCTATAGTAAACCAATAAAGCCTAAGAACTATACCCCATAGAACGTGGGTGTAAGCATTTTACAATTTACTTTACTATATTATAATCCTGTTGTAAATCCAAAGCACTACTCTGAATAGTAAGCAAAATAAAGACATTAAAACATGCGTACTTTTATTAATTTAGGAGAAGCTAAAGAATAAATCTTTTTTTGAGAAGGGGAAATGTATGGGAAAACAGGATATATCAACTTTTTATACCTCATTACAAAACCTCCAATCTAGTCAACGCTTTTTAGAAACTTGTTATGCAACTATTGAAGGAACAGATAGTGAGGCAAAAAGCTATGAAAACAGCGGTACTTTCATGTATTACCTTGATCAAGGACAGCTTTTTTTGAAAGAAGGGAAAAAAGGGGATGTTCGACTTAAGCCACTTTTGTATTTCTATGGCATGGTTCATATTTTAAAAGCATGTTTACTTACAAATCGACCTAACTATCCAGAATCAACATCAATTTTAGCTCACGGAGTGTCAGCCAGAAAGCGGAAGAAGAAAGATTATACCTTTATCCAAGATGAAGTGAAAGTGCAACAAAATGGACTTTTCACATACACTTGCAGCCATTTATTCGCATTAAAAACACCACCGTTTAACAAAGTGAAAATGGATTTCTTGCTACGTATAATTCCTGAGATGAATGACTTATTTGCTTTCAATAATGAGGAGAAAAGCATTTCCATTGGTGCAATAGACTCAACTACATTATGCTTTCCAGCCTCCATAATCGATGACTATCATTTAACAGAGCGGGCATTCATTCAACGAATCAGCACTCATTTGCCACAAATTAAAAAGGTAGAAACAACAAAGGAGCAACTGATGGTTAAAATAGAAAAACCTGTTCAACAGTTAAACGGTCCTTTTTATTGCCACCAGGAAAAACAAGAAATTCACTTTCCTTGTGATCGGATGTATTTTGTTTCTGCTCCCGAGATTTTAGTACATTATTTACTGCTTTATAATTTAGGCATGATCAGTCGTTATGAAACAGAATATTGGGGAGAGCTTTTTGCAACAAAATATGGAATAGATTACTCAACAATTATCCATTATTTAACCATCACAGCAGATAAAGTAGAAATATTGCTAGGTGAATGGTTGAAAAAAAGACTTTCTAATAATCCAGAAAGTCTATAGTTTAGATAATTTCATCAATGTATCTTTCAGTATTGTTTTTAAGTGCTATAATTTCACCTGATTGATTTACCTGTACCATTGGACGGGTTGGAAAATTGTCCTCAACAAATACAATCTCTCCTGTTCGTCCATCAGATAGTCTGACCCTCGTTCCCATAGAAAAATTCACAAGGTTTTTCGTAAACATGTCTACCACCTGATAATCAAAAAATATGTATTTATTACGCGAAAGCTCCTCAATAACCTGAAATGGCGACTGTTTTTTCTGGTAAGGCCTGTCACAAGTCATGGCATGGTAGATATCACTTACTGCAATAATCCTAGAGTAAGCATGTATTTTCGTTTTTTGTACACCAGTTGGATAGCCACTTCCATCCAAGCGCTCATGATGCTGCAGGATAGCTAGTTTTACAATTTGTGTTATTGTTGGAATATACTCAACCATACGGTATGAATACGTAGGGTGTTTTTTCATTTCATCAATTTCCTGCGCTGATAATGCCGTTGTCTTTTCTAAAATGGCTGGTGAGATTTTCGCCATCCCACAGTCACTTAAAAAACCTGCTAGACCTATCTGAATAAAGTCACCGCTAGTATACCCCATCTTTTTCCCTAAATATGCTGCTATTATGCTTACCGCAACACTATGATGGAATATATAATCTTTGTTCCTGTTAAACTGATGCAACGTAAAAATATCAGCATCACCCTGATCAACTCGTTCAAACAGTGGAATTACCAGCCTACGTACCACAGGCATATCAACCTGGATATTATTTTGCCAAGAAGTGAAAAGCTTTTTATAACGTTGAACGACATATTGGTAATGTTCACCAAAGGGAAGACTACTAACGTCATTCGCCGAAGCTATTTTTTTCTTCGGCTCTTTTTCCTTTTGGGCAATTTTCGGTTCATACGTTGTTCCGTTTGATAGCTTTGATCCCACGTCCACATAAGCAATAAAAAATTTATCCAAAATTGTAATATGTTCTCCTGTAAGAACAGTATTTTTAGGGATAATGGCCCGATTAGATTTGCCCTTTACGTCATTTAACAACATACAGCCTGGAACTAATTGTGATGGTTCCACACGCATGCCATTCCCCCCTTTGTTAAGAAAAGCCCAGGGTGCCTTGAAAGACACTCGAGCTAGACAGATAATCGCAAAACTTTATACTTTCTTTGCTGTAAAGAAAAAAGGCAACTCAAAGAGAATTTTTTTACACTCCCTGCTGAGTCGCCTTCTAAATGCTGCTTCATCCTGTTGTATTAGTTATTATTCTTGTTTATCATTGTCTTCTTCAATTGTTACCTGATCGTCTATTACCTCTGATGAATCAGCATTAATATCTTCTTCGTTAACTTCTTCCTCATCTTCAGGCTCAACCTTCGCAACTGTTGCAACTTCTTCATTTTCTTGCAAACGAATTAAGCCAACACCACGTGTATTACGTCCTGATTGTGAAATACCTGCTACAGGAATTCGAATTAGAACACCTGCGACCGTAATGAGCATAATATCTTCTTCTCCTGTAACAGCCTTCACTGTAACAACTTGTCCAGTATCCTCGTTCAACTTACAAGTGAAAATACCTTTACCACCACGTTTAGTGATACGATATTGATCCTCAGGTGTACGTTTTCCGACCCCTTTATTTGTAACATGCAAAATCTGCAGTCCTTCGTCCAAAATTTCCATGGAAACAACTTTATCGTCGCCGCGTAAGGATATACCACGTACGCCTGCTGCGGTACGACCCATGGAACGAATTTGGTCTTCAGGGAAACGAATTAAATAACCATTCTTTGTTGCGATCATAATATCCTTCGTTCCATCTGTTAAGCGAACAGAGATAAGCTCATCATCTTCCCGTAGGTTAACTGCGATTAACCCGCCTTTTCTGATGTTTGCAAATTGCGATAAGGTTGTTCGCTTAGAAACACCATTCTTTGTCGTAAAGAATAGGAACCAATCCTCTGCGAACTCATTAACCGTGATAACAGCGTTAATCGATTCATCTTTTTCAATTTGTAATAAATTAATTACTGGAATCCCTTTAGCTGTTCTACTAAACTCAGGAATCTCATATCCTTTTGCACGATACACTTTACCTTTATTTGTAAAAAATAGTACGGTATCGTGTGTTGAAGTAGAAACTAAATGTTCGACAAAATCATCATCGTTTGTACCCATACCCTGAATACCTCGACCGTTTCGTTTTTGCGTACGGTATGTAGATGCCGGTAAACGCTTAATATACCCTTGATGGGTAAGGGTGATTACAATATTTTCTTCAGGGATCAGGTCTTCATCTTCAAAGAAATCCATGCCACCAACCATAATTTCAGTTCGACGTTGGTCACTAAAGCGTTCTCTAATCTCCGCTAGTTCTTCCCGGATAA
This sequence comes from Virgibacillus carmonensis, assembly GCF_057836705.1. NCBI lineage: Bacteria > Bacillati > Bacillota > Bacilli > Caryophanales > Bacillaceae > Virgibacillus > Virgibacillus carmonensis. Next base: position 23,381 of record NZ_JBYQFJ010000008.1, read on the forward strand.
TTTCCAATACCTTCTCTTCGTCCGCTAAAATTGCTTTTAACTCATCAATTAATTGAATAAGTTCGTTGTATTCATTCTCAATTTTTTCTCTCTCTAAACCAGTTAACCGTTGTAAACGCATGTCTAAAATGGCTTGTGCCTGCTTTTCAGAAAGTCCAAAACGCTCCATTAAACCATCGCGCGCAATATCACCAGTTTTAGATCCACGAATTAACGCAATCACTTCATCCAAATGATCTAACGCAATTCGCAACCCTTCAAGAATATGGGCGCGTGCTTCTGCTTTTCTTAGTTCAAAGGCAGTTCGACGCTTGATAATTACCTTCTGGTGTTCTAAATAATGTACCAGACATTGTTTGATATTTAGCACCTTTGGATGACCATCAACTAATGCAAGCGTATTGATTCCAAAAGTAGTTTGCAAGGATGTGTATTTGTATAAATTGTTTAATACAACATTTGCATTCACATCTCTGCGTAATTCCATAACAACACGAAGTCCATTACGGTCTGATTCATCTCGCAAATCCGTAATACCATCGATTCGTTTATCACGAACAAGATCTGCAATTTTTTCAATTAGCTTTGCTTTATTCACTTGATACGGAAGCTCATTAACAATAATTGTAGATTTACCGTTTTTTTGTTCTTCAATATGTACTTTTGCGCGAATCGTAACAGAGCCTTTTCCTGTCTCAAATGCTTTTCTTATTCCACTACGACCTAGGATTTGACCTGCAGTTGGAAAGTCAGGTCCATATATATGATTTTCCATTAATTCATCGATGGAAATTTCAGGATCTCTACTAATGGCTAAAACAGCATCAATCGTTTCCCCTAAATTATGAGGTGGAATATTAGTTGCCATACCAACAGCTATTCCCGATGTACCATTTACAATTAAATTAGGAAAGCGTGATGGAAACACGATAGGCTCGCGCTCTGAACCATCATAGTTGTCCCTGTAATCAATCGTATCTTTATTGATATCACGTAAGAGTTCCATAGAAATCTTTGACATACGTGCTTCTGTATAACGCATAGCTGCGGCAGAGTCACCATCGACAGAACCAAAATTACCATGTCCATCAACAAGCATATAGCGATAGCTAAAGTCTTGCGCCATACGTACCATTGTTTCATAAACAGCGGAATCACCGTGTGGGTGATACTTACCAATTACTTCTCCAACAATACGTGCTGACTTTTTATGTGCCTTATCCGAATGCATTCCTAAATCGTTCATTGCATATAAAATTCTACGATGAACTGGCTTTAGGCCATCACGAACATCTGGCAATGCCCGTGAGACAATTACACTCATTGCATAGTCAAGAAAGGATGTACGCATTTCTTGACTTATATTTATTTCTTGAACATTTGACCGTTCTTGATCCGCCATTTTGTTACCTCCTCGTCACTAAAAACTGTGACAACAATAAAAATCACTACTATAAATTTTAGTATGCGTTCTTTTTTGATCCGGCTGTGGCTTCTAAAAGCGTTGCCACTGAACAGTCGCCTTCGCTTTTCTTTATCCAGCTGCGGCTTCTAGCGGCTAGCAGATAGATGGTCCTGATGAATGTACGGAAAGTTCACCGTACTTCACAGTCCTATCTATCCGTACGCCACTGAACAGTCGTCTTCGCTTTTCTTTACACATCCAGGTTTTGAACGTATTGTGCATTGTCTTCAATAAAGTTTCGTCTTGGCTCCACTTTATCACCCATTAACATATCAAAGACTTGGTCTGCTTCAATTGCATCAGATAAATCTACCTGCAGTAATGTCCGCGTATCCGGGTCCATCGTTGTTTCCCAAAGCTGGGTAGCATCCATTTCTCCAAGTCCTTTATAACGCTGAATTCCAGGTTTTGGGCTTTTTGGAATCTCTGCTAAAATTCTCTCTCTTTCTTTATCATTGTAAGCATAATAAGCAGCCTTTCCTTGTTGTATTTTATATAGTGGTGGTTGAGCAATATAAATATAGCCTTTTTCTAGCAATGGTCGCATATAACGATAAAAGAAAGTTAATAATAGTGTTCGAATATGCGCACCATCAACATCCGCATCCGTCATTATGACAACTTTATGGTAGCGTGCTTTTGTAATATCAAAATCCTCGGCAATGCTTGTTCCCAGAGCCGTGATCATCGCTCTAACTTCATTGTTCGATAATATTTTATCAAGTCTTGCCTTTTCAACGTTTAAAATCTTACCACGCAATGGAAGAATTGCTTGGAAGTGACGATCTCTACCTTGTTTTGCTGATCCACCTGCAGAGTCACCCTCAACAATATAGAGTTCACTAATCTTAGCATCCTTTGACGAACAATCGGCAAGTTTACCAGGTAGATTTGATATCTCTAGTGCGCTTTTACGGCGCGTCAATTCACGCGCTTTCTTTGCAGCTGCACGTGCCCTGGATGCCATCAGACCTTTTTCAACTACTATTTTTGCAACAGAAGGATTCTCAAATAAAAATTTAGAGAATGCTTCACTAAACATAGAATCTGTAACGGTTCTAACTTCACTGCTTCCAAGCTTCGATTTCGTTTGACCTTCAAATTGTGGATCAGGATGCTTAATGGAGATAATTGCTGCCATACCTTCACGCACATCGTCTCCAGTTAAATTTGGATCATTTTCTTTAAATAGATTATTCCTTCTAGCATAATCATTGATTACACGAGTTAACCCTGTTTTAAAGCCTGATTCATGTGTTCCGCCTTCATGCGTGTGGATGTTATTCGCAAATGAATAAATATTACTAGCAAAACCATCGTTATATTGTATTGCAACCTCTACGGTAATTCCCTGATCTTCCGCTTCTGTATAAAACGGGACATGAAGAACCTCACGTGAACTGTTAATATATTCGACATAGGAGCTAATTCCACCCTCATAGTAATAATTAACAGGTTCTTCATCATTGCGTTTATCCTCAAGTGATATACTAAGTCCTTTATTTAAGAAAGCTAACTCACGTACACGAAGTGCAAGCGTATCAAAGTCGTAGGTTGTAGTCTCAGTAAAGATTTCAGTGTCTGGTTTGAAGTGGATGATAGTTCCAGTAATATCTGTATCACCGATAACTTTTAATTCTTCTTGTGGAACTCCTCGTTCAAAACCTAAGAAGTGAACGTTGCCATCCAAATGAACATACACTTCCAGATTACTTGAAAGAGCATTAACAACTGATGCACCTACACCGTGTAATCCACCTGAAACCTTATAACCGCCTCCGCCGAATTTACCACCCGCGTGAAGTACTGTCATAATAACCTCAACTGCTGGACGTCCAGTTTTCTTTTGAATGCCAACTGGAATACCCCGGCCATTATCTTTAACTGTGATACTATTATCTTTTTCTATAATAATTTCAATATGATCACAGTAACCTGCTAGTGCCTCATCAATACTATTATCAACGATTTCCCATACAAGATGATGCAAGCCTTTTTCACTTGTAGAACCAATATACATTCCTGGTCTCTTACGAACAGCTTCTAATCCCTCAAGCACCTGAATTTGATCCGCACCATAGGCCTGTTCATCTGTTATTTTATTTTCTGCTGACATCTTTTCACCCACATTTCTTTAATAAAAGAGGTTGTCCTCTTTAAATACCTCGCTTAGTTTCGCTTTTCTATTCCAACTCATCAGAGTAATTGTCGAGTTTACTTAAGGTTGAAATCATACTAGCTCGTTTTTTAAGTGTAGCAACAGATAACGAGCTGAAATATATTAAATCTTTCGTTATTACAACTGACTTCGTTTCTTCAGTTGGTTCGACAATAGATTTATTTTGGGTTGCGCGTTGAATCATCTCTTCCATAATGGTAGACGAGGAAATAACATTTCGATCAATAATAGAAATTACATCTTTTGATTGAATCACATTATCATTTCCGATATGAATAAACATATAATCTTAATCACCTCTATGTATCTACTTTGCCATTATTCACTCGAAATAGTTCTGCTTTTCTTAATGTTGCGTGGTTGATCCCATTAACACTTGTGGTGGAAACAAACGTTTGTACTTTGCCCTGAATCGTGTTAAGTAAATGTGATTGTCGATAGTCATCTAATTCACTCAAAACATCATCAAGCAGGAGTATTGGGTATTCACCGACCTCATTATGAATTAATTCAATTTCTGCAAGCTTCATGGAAAGAGCTGTCGTACGCTGTTGCCCTTGGGAACCATAAGTTTGTACATCCTTTTCATTCACATAAAAAAGTAAATCATCACGGTGGGGACCGATAAGTGTTGTTCCCCGTTCGATCTCTTTAGCTTCTATTTCTTGAAATTTCGCTAAGTATCTAGTTTCTATTGTCGCCTTATTTGCTGTTTCTGATACTTCTATCGTAGCAGCATAGCTAATTTCTAGTTGTTCATGACCACGACTTATTTGATAATGAACCGGTCCAGCCCATTTACGTAACAAATCCAGGAAAGCAAATCTTCTTTCCAACAGTGTTGTTGCATGCTCAACTAACTGTTCCGTCAACACACGAAGTACTGCTGGGTCCTGCTTTTGATTTCGTTGCATTTGCTTTAGTAAATGATTTCGTTGTTTAAGTACTTTTTGATACTGTCCAAGATGGTAAATATAACGAGGCTGTATTTGTCCTAGCTCCATATCAATAAATCGCCTGCGAATTTGTGGTGGGCCCTTTACTAAGGTTAAGTCCTCAGGGGCAAACATCACCACATTTAATGCTCCAATATAATCACTTAACCGCTTTTGTTCAAGATGATTTAACTTCGCTTTTTTTCCTTTTGTGGACATAATAATTTCGAGTGGAAACGACTGATTTCTTTTTGTAATTGTACCTTCTATTTTAGCATATTCTTTCTCCCATTGGATAAGTTCCTTTTCCCGGGGGGTGCGGTGTGATTTTGTGAAAGCTAATACGTAAATAGCTTCCATTATATTTGTTTTCCCTTGAGCGTTTTCGCCAATTATCACATTCACTTTATCATCGAACGAAAGATTTAATACATCGTAGTTTCGATAGTTTTTTAATTGCAATTGTTGAATATGCATGACAATTCCTCATTTATTCCCAAAATATTAGCTATCTTTTACTACCACAAATGAACCTGCTAGCTCTACTTCTACCACATCATTTGGGTAAAGTTTTCTGCCTCGGCGTTTTTCTAATTCACCATTTACGATAACTCCCTGATCTTGCAGATAGGTTTTGATTATCCCGCCTGATTCAAGAATGTTTGCGAGTTTTAAAAATTGACCAAGCGTTATATATTCCGTTGTAATTTCTATTTTTTCATGCATTTTTTTCACCAAATTCTTTTTATAGAGTTTGTAATGATTATTTTTTTACTTTACGTAATTTTAAACTTTATCGGTATAAAGTTTAAAAACGTAAGTATTAACCAATTTGTAATACCTTCAAATAATCAAATACATGTGCCTTCCATCTATTTTACTAAAGTTTTGGTATTAAGGGAAGGAAGTAGACCAAAATTGTTTAATAACGCTTTAAAAACTATTGGATTTTACATTTAAACACAAAAAACGCCCTCATTTTCATAAAATGAAGAGCGCTTAGAAGTGAAAATTAATAATTAATAAGTTCTTACAGGTAAAATCAATTGTAAAATTGGATCATTATTTTCTGGTCGAATAATAAATGGTCGCATTGCTCCAGTAAATTCAATCTTTACTTCGTCATTTTCTATCGCCTTTAAAGCGTCTAACATGTATTTTGAGCTGAAAGAAATTTTTAAATCTTCACCATCAATCGATTGAACGGTCATTTCTTCTACAACTCTACCAACCTCAGGTGAATTACTTGTAATCTCAATTAGTTGGCTATCTTTTGTTTCCAGTCGTACAACATTATTACGATCTTCCTTTGCCAGTAAAGAAGCACGGTCGATTGTATTTAGTAAATCCTTTGTTTTAGCGTGGATGATAGTTTTACTTTCTTCTGGTATTAACCGTGATGTTTCAGGGTAATTTCCATCTAGTAATCTAGATAAGAAATAAACATGTTTTGTTCTAAAAAGAATTTGGTTATTCGTTACGCTAATTTCTACTGGATCTTCTGTATCTGATAAAATTTTATTCAATTCGCTTAAACTTTTTCCTGGTACAACCACACTAGGAATATCAAACTGGGATTGTTGAACTGGTATTTCACGAGATGCCAAACGGTGGCTGTCTGTTGCGGTAAAACTTAGGTGTTCATTTGAAAAGTTTATTTTTACTCCAGTTAAAATTGGACGTGTTTCCATTGTAGAAACAGCAAATACAGTTTGTTTAATTAAACTTTTTAATAGATCTGTAGGCATTTCAAAGCTTTCATTTGTTTGAAGCATTGGTAATTGTGGATACTCTTCAGCATCCTGTCCATTTAAATTAAACTCGGCCTTACCAGATCGAATTGTTACCTTTAAATTCTCGTCAGCAGTAATTTCTACTGTTTTTTCAGGAAGTTTTCGAACAATGTCCGGGAAATAACGAGCTTGTAAAACAATACTTCCAACTTCAATATCTTCTACATGAACGATTCCATCTTCTTCAACAGGTATAAAGGATTGAATAGAAATATCAGAATCACTTCCTGTTAAAGTAATTCCATTAGCCGTTGCTTCAACTTTCATACCCGTCAAAATAGGGATTGCTGTTCGAGATGATATTGCTTTCATGACATCCTGAACACTTGTAATTAATTGATCGCGTTGAATAGTAAATTTCATCAAATAACTCCTCCTAATGGAAGTTCTTTATATATATTTTTATTAATAATAACTAGTAATAATAGTAATAGGGGCTGTGATTATGTGGATAACTCATTTTTAAGTAGATACCTAAAGATTTATACCCTGTGGACAGTCTGTTGACAAGTTTGACCCCTTTGGACACATTATTCACATGTTAGTAACTTATAAATTTTTCAATTGCTCTTTAATTTCTTCGATATCCTGATTTATGGTTGTATCGTTTTCTAACATTCGAGATATTTTTTCATGTGCATGAATGACTGTTGTATGATCACGTCCACCAAACTCCTCACCAATTTTGGGTAAAGAAAAGTCGGTCATTTCTCTTGAAAGATACATTGCTATTTGCCTAGGGAAAGCAATTGATTTCGTACGTTTCTTCGCTATAAAGTCTTCTTGTCTGATATTGTACTTTTCACCAACAACATGCTGTATCTTTTGGATGGTGACAACTTTTGGTTTTTTATTAGGGATAATATCCTTTAAAGCATCTGCTGCAAGTGAAGCATCTATATCCTTATTGACTAAGGAAGAATAAGCGACTACACGTATTAAAGCACCTTCAAGTTCACGAACATTTGTATCAACTTGATTTGCTATGTATAGCATAACTTCATTTGGGATATCGAGCCCTTCTGCTTTTGCTTTTTTACTTAAAATAGCACTACGCGTTTCTAAGTCAGGTGGTGTAATGTCTGTTATTAAACCCCATTCAAATCGCGATCGTAGGCGATCCTCTAGTGTAGGGATTTCTTTTGGTGGACGGTCACTAGAAATTATAATTTGTTTATTTTCTTCATGCAATGTATTAAAAGTATGAAAAAATTCCTCTTGCGTTGATTCTTTTCCAGCGATGAATTGAATATCATCTATCAAAAGGACATCCACATTACGGTATTTATTACGGAAATTAATTGTTTTATTATCCATAATGGCGTTAATAAATTCATTTGTAAATTTTTCAGAAGATAGATAAACAACTCGTGCATCTGGGTTATGGTCACGAACATAATGACCAATTGCATGCATAAGGTGTGTTTTACCAAGTCCAACTCCACCATAAATGAAGAGTGGATTGTAAGCTTTTGCTGGTGCTTCAGCTACTGCAAGTGAAGCAGCATGCGCAAAACGGTTTCCTGATCCGATGACAAAGGTATCAAACGTATAGTTTGAATTTAACGCTGTTTTAGGGGCATCTGGATGCTGACTGTTTGAAACTGCAGGAATGGTTTTTGGTTTCGGATTAATCTCATCCGTTTCCACATTTGTCTCAGGAATGATGAATTTGGCTCTTAATGAGGCACCAGTAATTTCAACTAATATCTCTGAAATTAATGTGGTGTATCTACCCTCTAACCAGTCTCTTGCAAATTCATTTGGAGCAGAAATAACCAATGTATCATTTTGAAGCTTTTCTGCTTTCGTATTTTTTAACCAAGTGTCAAAGCTAGGCTTGCTTACTTTTTCTTCAACCTTCTCAAGCGTAGCTGACCATAATTCATCGACGTTTTCCAAGCTTTATTTCACTCCTTTCGGTAAAAACATGATAGAAAAAGCCTCTCTCAATCTTTCAGTGCTTAACGAAGTCTTGAAAGATGGAAAGGCATTTTTTGATTTAACAAAACTAGCTTACTCAATTTAGTAATGGAAGTAAGTAGAAAAATTTTATTTATTTTGACGTGTGGATAATAAAGTGCCGAACATAAGTAGTTAAGAAACGTTATGTACGTTTTCCACATGATTGTTGATAAGTTGATAAACAGAGGTGTGAACAAGTATCCACAGGTTATTAACAGATTGTGGATATCTTTATTGCGATTTCTAGTTTTCCACATTGTAAAACACAATTATAATACCAAAAAAAAGAGGTAAGTGCAATGGCTTCTTCGACACTTATCCACAAAAACCACCCCTTGTAGACAAGATTTATCCACACCACTATATTTTGTGATTATCCTGTCGATATGTAGTGTGGATAAAAAAATGTCGAAATAAAGAGTGAACATCGCCCTGTGGGTAACTGATTTTAAAAGGATGTTGACAGATGGTACATGTTTTACGTATAATTATTTAGACTGTCTACTGGATATGTTTTAATTTGAATTTTTAATTCCTCAGGGAGGTGTAAGATAGATGAAAAGAACTTATCAACCAAATAACCGTAAGCACAAAAAGGTACATGGATTTCGTGCCCGTATGAGCACGAAGAACGGCCGTAAAATATTGGCACGTCGCCGTCTTAAAGGAAGAAAAGTATTATCTGCATAGACCGCTGAACAAGTCAGTGGTCTTTTTTCCACTTAAAGAAAAAATGATTCTTCTAAGGATGTAAGTATGAGAAAAACTGGATCTATCGCTATAAAGATAAGGAAAGTTTTTCTAGATAGAAGAGAAGCAGTGATTCCTGTTCCTTCTTGTAATAGAGGAGCTATGGGATCACTGCTTATTATTATAGATAGAGTTAACTGCATGTTGATCCGTAATTGCAACGTAGATAAAGGTGATTAGATGAAAAAAGCGTTTCGTATTAAAGATAATGAAGAGTTTCAACTTTTATTTAAAAAAGGAAAGTCTTTTGCTAATCGGCAATTGGTTGTCTATTATATGGAAAAAGAGGGACAAACCCATTTTCGGGTTGGAATTTCAGTAGGAAAGAAAATTGGAAACGCTGTTACACGAAATCGTATTAAGCGTCATTTACGTCACGCATTCCAGGACCTTGAAGGGCAGATATCGAAACCAAGTGATATTATTATTATTGCCAGACAACCTACAAAGGATATGCCATATGAGCAGTTTAAGAAGAGTTTGATTCATTTGTTATCAAGAGAAAGATTACTTTAGAAAATCTCGGCTATTCGAATGACGAAAGCCTTAGGTTTTTTATACTTTCTTACTTAAATTGAAAAAAAAATAATCAATTTAAGGTTTGTGATAGAATCCTAAATTGTTTTAATGATAAAATAATGAGTAATACATAGGGGTTTTGTAAGTAAGGAGGAAATCTAGTGTCAAAGAAGTTTTTATTGCTAGTAAGCATGATTGGGTTAGTTGTGTTGCTTTCCGGATGTATGAATATTGATCAACCGATTACTTCTAAAAGTGAAGGATTTTGGGATGAATATTTTGTCTATCCTATGTCGTGGTTAATTGAATACTTTGCTGAACTTTTCAATGGAAGCTATGGTTTAGGAATCGTAATCGTAACTATTATTGTTCGATTAGTTCTTTTGCCATTAAATGTTAAACAATTGAAAAGCTCAAGAGCAATGCAGGATGTACAACCTGAGCTGAAAGAAATTCAAAAAAAATATAGCTCAAAGGATGCAAACACACAACAAGAACTACAAAAAGAAACAATGGCTTTATTTCAAAAACATGGGGTAAACCCGCTTGCAGGTTGTTTACCAATTTTTGTGCAAATGCCGGTATTGATCGCAATTTATCATGCGATTATGCGAAATGCTGAAATTCAAACCCATAGTTTTTTATGGTTTGAACTAGGCGAACCAGATCCATTTTTTATTCTTCCAATCGTTGCCGGATTAGCTACCTTTTTACAACAGAAGTTGATGATGGCTGGAAGCCCAGCAGGGCAAAACCCACAAATGATGGTAATGTTGTATGTCATGCCAATTATGATTACTGTATTTGCAGTGTTTTTCCCAGCTGCACTCGCACTATACTGGGTTGTAGGTAACATCTTTATGGTTGCACAAACTCTATTTATTCGTAAACCAATGATGAAAAAAGATGATGTTAGCACTGGGGGAGTCAAAAAGTGAGGGAAATAACTGCTACTGGTCAATCGGTGGAAGAAGCGGTCCAATCAGCATTAGAGCAGTTAAACACAACGAAGGACCAAGTTGATATCATTATTATCGACGAAGGTAAAAAAGGACTATTTGGTTTATTTGGTTCAAAAAGGGCAATTGTGAAAGTTACGTTAACCAAAAATCAAATTCAACAAACCGAAAAGTATATCCATGAACTGACAGAAAATATGGATGTTGAGGTTGAAGTTGCAACTTCAGTGGAGGGCAATCACGTTACATTTGAATTAAATGGAGAAAAGATTGCCTTGCTAATCGGTAAACGTGGCCAGACACTTAATGCTTTACAATATTTAGTGCATTTAGTTCTGAACAAGGATGGAAAACAATTTTATACGGTAACAGTTGATGCAGAAGGGTACCGGGGTCGTCGCAAAGAGACTCTTGAATCGCTAGCATTAAAAATGGCCGATAAAGCAAAAAGGTTAAATAAAAAAGTGGCGTTAGAGCCTATGCCTGCTTATGAACGGAAAATTATTCACAGTGCATTACAAAGGAATAAGAATATTTCTACTTACTCGGATGGTGTCGAACCACATCGCCACATTGTGATCAAACCATAATTAGACGTAGGCAAAAACCTTGGGAAACCAGGGTTTTTTCTATTGGCAATTGAGGTAAGGGGGATGGCGGATATATTTTAAGAACAACGGATAAGTTCACTACACATCATGCTGTTATTGTTCTTCTTGCACTATTAGGTATAAATAAATAAATACGAATGACACGAGTATTCGCCAATACACCAACTGAGACTACGATTAAATTTGTTGCATTTGGTGCAGAAGAATACGGACTCAGGGGTTCACGTAATATGCCGCTGCGGATGGCACCAGGAGATGTCGGAAAAAACAGTGGCACAGTTCCAAATGGACATGGTTGGTAGTGCAGATACTGGAGACTTAGTGATGTTTACCGCAGATGGTGAAAAGAATTTGGTTACTGATCTTGGAGCTGCAGGTTCAAGAGTTAGTGAAGTTGTACCATGCAGCGAACTTGGTAGAAGTGACCATGTTGCTTTTCTAATTTAGGAATCCCGGCTGCATTATTTATTCACACACCACTTGAGCCGTGGTCTCACACGGAAGATGATGTAATCGAACATATAAGTAGGGAAAAGTTACAAGATGTTGCAAATATTGTTGGAGCAGCACTCTATCAAGTAGCTAGAAAAGACACACCAGCACTTGAAAAATTAGCTGTAGCTCCAGCTCCAGTTCCTGTTGACTATTATTATGAGGAACCAGAACGTTAGAGTTGTTCATAACTTACTAGTAAGGAAAAAGGCGTTTATTCACATGTGGATAAACGCCTTTTTCCTTTTTGATTATTTAAATTTGTGGATAAGTTTATTTTTAAGTGAAAATGTGATAATCTATTTAGTTAGTGACGATAAATATATAAATGTTAATAATAGATATAAATAGATGCGGTAAAAGTAGGTGAAAGACGTGGAGACAGATACAATAACAGCGATATCAACTCCAATTGGAGAAGGTGCAATTGCGATTGTTCGATTAAGTGGTCCAAAGGCAATATTCATTACCAATAATTTGTTTCAGGGGAAAGATTTGGATCAGGTGAATTCCCATACCATCCATTATGGTAAAATAATCGACCCGGAAACTAATGAGGTAGCAGAAGAAGTAATGGTAACCGTTATGCGAGCACCAAAGACATTTACTCGAGAAGATGTGGTGGAGATCAATTGCCACGGCGGAATGGTATCCATTAATCGTATTTTGGAAATTATATTGAGTAAAGGTGCAAGACTCGCAGAACCGGGGGAATTTACAAAACGAGCATTTCTCCACGGAAGAATCGATTTATCGCAGGCAGAAGCGGTTATGGATTTGATTCGCGCAAAAACAGATAAAGCTATGTCGGTTGCGTTAAAACAGATGGATGGAAGATTATCTGCATTAATTCAGCGTTTAAGACAAGAGCTACTGGAAACAGTTGCGCATGTCGAAGTAAATATTGATTATCCTGAATATGATGATGTTGAAGAAATGTCACACGAAATGATGCGTGTAAAAACAAAAGAAGTTCATGACGAAATTAAGAAGCTGTTAGAGGTTGCTAAGCAAGGTAAAATTTTGCGCGAAGGTCTGGCGACTGCAATTATCGGACGACCAAACGTTGGAAAGTCTTCTTTAATGAATACACTTGTTCAGGAAAATAAGGCAATTGTAACGGAAGTTCCTGGAACAACACGTGATATTATCGAAGAATATGTCAATGTGCGCGGAGTCCCTCTACGACTTGTCGATACTGCGGGAATTAGAGAAACAGAAGATATTGTCGAAAAAATTGGTGTCGAACGCTCAAGAAAAGTGTTAAAAGAATCCGATCTTATATTATTTGTTTTAAATAATAATGAAGAATTAACATATGAAGATGAAAAATTGTTTGAAGCTGTAAAGGGCCTAGAATATATCGTAATTATTAATAAAACAGATTTACCTGCAAAGTTGGATCTCGTAAGTGTTAAGAAGTTATCTGAAGGAAAATCCATTATAACGACATCCTTGATTGAAGAAGAAGGGGTAGACGAATTAGAAAAAGCTATTGCTCAAACCTTCTTTACTGGAGAAATAGATAGTGGAGATTTAACCTATGTATCGAACGTCCGTCATATCCAGCTTTTAAAACAAGCAAAACAATCTCTCGAAGATGCAGTAGCAAGTCTGGAAATGGCAATGCCACTTGATATTATTCAAATAGATGTGACACGAACGTGGGAGTTATTAGGCGAAATCATTGGAGATACTGCAAGTGACAGCTTGATTGATCAGCTATTCTCACAATTTTGCTTAGGGAAATAGAAAAGCGGAGGCGACTGTTCAGAAGCGGACGCATAAGCAAGGGACCGCAAAACGCCTGGTTTGTGGCGTTTGGAGTGTCAATTGCTTATGACGGCAGCTTCTAGGATCCGCAGCTGGATCAAGAAAAGCGGAGGCGACTGTTCAGTGGTGTACGGAAAGCGGAGGCGACTGTTCAGAAGCTGCCGCTGGATCAAGCTAATTCAGAGGATAGTAAGTTTTTAATAGAAGGGATGAAAAGTTATGGTATATGATGCAGGCCATTATGATGTTATTGTAATTGGAGCAGGTCATGCAGGAGTGGAAGCAGGGTTTGCTGCAGCTGGAATGGGTGCAAAAACCTTAATGCTGACTCTCAATTTAGATATGGTTGCCTTTATGCCATGTAATCCATCATTAGGTGGACCAGCTAAAGGAATAGTCGTGAGGGAAATTGATGCTTTAGGTGGCGTTATGGCAAAAGTCATTGATAAAACGCACATTCAAATGCGTATGTTAAACACAGGAAAAGGTCCAGCAGTACAGGCACTTCGAGCACAGGCTGACAAACCTTTATATATACGGGAAATGAAAAATATGATTGAAAATCAAGAAAACCTAACCTTAAGACAAGGAATGGTAGAAAAACTCATTATGGAAGATGGCATTTGTAAAGGAGTTGTAACCGAAACTAAAGCAGCTTATCATGCCGAAACAGTGATTATAACTACTGGTACATTTATGCGCGGAAAAGTGCTAATCGGTGATTTAGAATATGAAAGTGGTCCAAATAATCAACGTGTTTCTGTCAAGCTTTCTGAACACTTGGAAGAGCTTGGTTTTGAATTGACACGTTTTAAGACAGGTACACCACCACGTGTAAATAGCCACACCATTGATTATTCAAAAACAGAAATTCAACCTGGTGACGATAAGCCGCAAGCTTTTTCATATGAAACGACGGAATATATTACTGATCAGATACCTTGTTGGCTAACCTATACAAATGAATTTACACATCAAGTCATTAATGACAATTTAAATCTATCAGCAATGTATTCAGGTATGAAACGAGGAACTGGACCACGATATTGCCCTTCAATTGAAGATAAGATTGTCCGGTTTAATGATAAACCACGTCACCAAATATTTTTAGAGCCTGAGGGACGGAATACAGAGGAAGTATATGTACAAGGTTTATCAACATCATTACCAGAATATGTTCAACATGAAATGGTTAAAACGGTTCCAGGTCTAGAAAAGGCTGAAATTATGCGTGCTGGTTATGCAATTGAATATGATGCGGTAGTACCAACGCAGCTATGGCCTACATTGGAAACTAAAAAAATTCCAGGTCTTTATACTGCAGGGCAAATCAATGGAACGTCTGGATATGAAGAGGCGGCAGCACAAGGAATTATGGCTGGAATTAATGCAGCAGCAAAAGTATTGGGCCGTGACCCATTAATTCTAGATAGATCCCAAGCCTATATTGGTGTATTGATCGACGATTTAGTAACAAAAGGAACAAATGAACCGTATCGATTATTAACTTCAAGAGCAGAATACCGTTTATTGTTACGCCATGACAATGCCGATCTTCGCTTAACTGAAGTAGGGTATAATCTTGGATTAATTAAAGAGGAAAGATATAACAACTTTCTCGAGAAAAATGCTTTAGTAGAGGAAGAGAAAACACGTCTTGCAAAAATTACGATTAAACCAGAAGAAAATGTTCAAGAACTATTAAAGTCAGTTAATGCAACACCACTTAAAGAACCATTAAAAGCATTAGATTTATTGAAACGACCTGAGGTTGCGTATCAATTGATTGAACAAATGGTTCCTTTTGAAAAAGAATTGCCACTTGTGGTAAAGGAACAAGTAGAGATCCAAATTCAATATGAAGGCTATATTAAAAAGGCTATTGATCAAGTTGATCGTATGCTTAAAATGGAAGATAAAAAGGTTCCTGAAAATATTGATTACGATGATATCAATGGTATTGCAACTGAAGCACGTGAAAAACTGAAAAAAATATGTCCACTTTCAGTAGGGCAAGCATCAAGAATTTCTGGGGTTAACCCATCAGATGTGTCTATTTTGCTAATATATATTGAACAAGGGAAAATTGCGCGAATAGCTAATTAACCAGTTAGGAGAACCAATTATGAACCCAGACTTATTTGTACGAGAACTTGAACAAAAAGGGATTAAACTAAACGACAGACAAATTGAACAGTTCGATATATATTTTCGCACCCTTGTGGAGTGGAATGAGAAAATGAACCTTACTGCTTTGACAGAACAAACAGATGTTTATTTAAAACACTTTTATGATTCTATAACTGCAGCGTTCCATTATGATTTTACAAAGGAAGTGCATATTTGTGATGTGGGAGCTGGTGCTGGGTTTCCAAGCATCCCACTAAAAATATGTTTTCCACATATAAACGTAACAATTGTTGATTCATTACAAAAACGAATCGCGTTTTTAAATCAATTAGCGACAGATTTAGACATAGATCATGTTGCATTTTACCACGATCGGGCTGAAGACTTTGGAAAAAACAGTAAATTCAGAGAAAAGTTTGATATAGTTACAGCACGAGCAGTCGCACGAATGAGTGTATTATGTGAACTTTGTTTACCATTAACAAAGAAGAATGGTATGTTTATTGCAATGAAGGCCGCCCAAACTTCAGAGGAATTAAAGGATGCAGAAATTGCTGTTGATGTACTAGGAGGGAGATTAAATATCGTCCATACATTTACTCTACCTGAGGAAGATAGCGAACGTTCGATTGTTATGATTGAGAAGAAAAGAAAAACCCCAAATAAATATCCAAGAAAAGCGGGGGTTCCAAATAAAAGTCCTATTATGTAGCTGTCCAACAAATATATTTATCATATAGGTACCTTTTCGTCTTAAATATGGTAAAATAAGAGCAGAGATATGATGTACGCAGCGGTTTTAACTGCAGCGTTTTTCTTATTTATCCAAATAGAATCTATTACTTTTTTACATAAAGATTGATACTGTTAGTAACCAGGAAACGTTACAAAATATGGAAGACCAATAATTGTTTCACGTGGAACAATTCACAAATACATTGATATAAAAGGTTTTTATAACAAGTTTTATGAATAAAGGTGGTGTCTGATAATGGTACGTCCTTTCAACCGAATCTTCGGGTTAGGAGATAAATCAGATTCTGAATCAGAAGAAGAAGTCTATCGTCCTAATGAAGTGATTCAGCTTGCTGTAACAAAAATTAAACCTAATCGCTTTCAACCTAGATCCATATTTAGTGAAGAAAAAATATCCGAATTAGCGCAGACAATTAAAACGCATGGCATGATTCAACCGATTGTAGTTCGTAAGTTAGAAGAGGATGATTATGAACTAATTGCTGGAGAACGTAGATGGCGGGCAGTACAGACATTAGGCTGGGAAAATGCTCCAGTAATTGTACAAGAAATGACAGATACAGAGACTGCATCTGTAGCATTAATTGAAAATCTTCAACGTGAAGAACTAACAGTTATTGAAGAAGCACGTGCATATGCTAGACTTATAGAGTTACATTCGATTACACAGGAAGCACTTGCACAACGTTTAGGGAAGAACCAATCAACAATTGCAAATAAACTACGATTATTAAAGTTAGATGATGCTGTTCAGCAAGCATTACTAAATAAATCTATTACAGAACGTCATGCAAGAGCTTTGATTAAATTAAAGGATCAAGAAAAACAATCAAAACTACTACATGAAATAATTGAACATGATCTCAACGTTAAACAAACAGAAGAACGAATAGAAAAAATGGAAAACAAAAAAGATGAACCGAAGAAGAAGAAACCTAAATTAAAAGGTGTTAATAAAGACATGCGTATTGCGGTGAATACTATTAGACAATCGTTAACAATGGTAACAGATACCGGAATTGACGTTGAAACGGATGAAAAAGATCTAGATGATTATTATCAATTTACAATTAAAATTCCAAAAAATAAATAAAAGTAAAACATAACATATATCCGTTTATATTTACCCATCTTTTTTAATAGATAGATGGGTTTTTTCAACAGCAACTTAATTTATTACTAGATATAACGGGATAGTTCATATTAAGTGATGTTTTTAGTGGATTTTTCATCAAAAATTACGTTTTTCTTACAATATAATACATTTTCCGCTTTTTAAATGAAAAAGTGATAGAATTATAATATAGAATGATAGGTAGGTGACAACATGGGTAAAATTATCGCCATGGCAAATCAAAAGGGTGGCGTAGGAAAAACGACTTCAGCCGTCAATTTGAGTGCATGTCTTGCATACTTAGATAAAAAAGTATTACTCGTTGATATCGACCCACAAGGCAATGCAACAAGCGGGGTGGGTGTTAATAAAGCTGATGTAAATCAATGTATTTATAATGTGTTGGTAGAAGATGTACCAGTTAAGGAAGTTATAACACAGTCAAGTTTACCGAATCTGGATATTATCCCTGCTACTATCCAGTTGGCTGGAGCGGAAATCGAACTAGTTCCAACCATATCTAGAGAAATTCGTCTAAAGAAATCATTAGAAATGGCTAAAGAAGACTACGATTATATAATCATTGATTGCCCACCATCATTGGGATTACTAACAATCAATGCTTTAACTTCTTCTGATACAGTTTTGATCCCAGTTCAATGTGAATACTACGCCTTGGAAGGATTAAGTCAGCTTTTAAATACCATCCGATTAGTTCAAAAACATTTAAATAAAGATTTAATGATAGAAGGCGTATTATTAACAATGCTTGATGCACGCACAAACCTTGGTATACAAGTGATTGAAGAAGTGAAAAAATACTTCCAAGATAAAGTTTATAAATCAGTTATTCCAAGAAACGTACGTTTAGGTGAAGCACCGAGTCATGGTCAACCGATTATCACGTATGATCCCAAATCACGAGGTGCAGAAGTTTATCTTGAATTAGCGAAGGAAGTGATGGCTAGTGGTGAAAGGGTTAGGTAAAGGCATTAATGCGCTTTTTCCCGAAATTGAGGAAAAAGAACAAACTGTTCAAGAAATAGCAATAAAAGAGTGTAGACCAAATCCTTATCAACCTAGAAAGACATTTCACGCGGATGCCATTGAGGAATTAAAGGATTCTATTCTTGAATACGGTATTATCCAGCCGTTAATTGCACGTAAAAGCATTAAAGGGTATGAAATAGTGGTTGGTGAACGACGCTTCCGTGCAGCAAAGGAAGCAGGTCTAGAGACGATTCCAGTTGTTGTAAAAGATTTGACAGATGAGAAAATGATGGAGATTGCTCTTTTAGAGAATCTGCAGCGGGAAGATTTAACACCAATTGAAGAAGCGCAAGCATACGCAAACTTAATGAAAGAATTAAAGATAACGCAGGATGAGTTGTCGAAGAGACTTGGTAAAAGTAGATCACACATTGCAAACTTAGTGCGATTGCTTACACTACCAGACCAAATTATTGCCTACATTAATAACGGTGAACTCTCCATGGGACATGGCCGTGCGTTGTTAGGTATAAAAAATAAAGATCACTTAATCCCCTTCGTAAAAAAAATTCTTAAAGAAAAACTAAACGTTCGTCAGGTTGAACAAATGATTATCGAAATGAATAAAAAACCGATAAAAAAGAAAACAAAGCCAAAGATGGATATTTTTCTTCAGGAAAGGGAGTCCATTTTAAGAGATCGGTTAGGTACTTCCGTTACCATCCAACGCGGAAAACGGAAAGGGAAAATTGAAATTGAATTTTTCTCAAATGATGATCTAGATCGAATCATCGAATCATTAGATTCATAAATAGTATGCCGAGACTGACAATTGTAATTAGCTTAGCTGATGTCAGTCTTTTTTTGGACCTATGATGGGGCATATCTGTAATCTTATAAGAAGGGGTGAATGGTGGATGATATACTTTGACCAGGCTGCGTCTTCCTTTCCTAAACCGTCAGGTGTTGCCGAAGCAGTTGTACATACTATCAATTCGATTGGAGCTAATCCTGGTAGGGGAGGGCATGCCCCAGCAAGACAAGCCTCTGAGATTATCAACAATACAAGGATTAAAATAGCTGAACTTTTCGGTTGCAGCGACCCAAAGAAAGTTATATTTTATCAAAATGCCACTGTTGGTTTGAATCAAGCTATTAAAGGGCTAGCATGGCAAGAAAATGACCATGTTATTGCTTCAGCTTATGAACACAATTCTATCCGCAGACCACTTGAGTATATAAAAGAACATTATGGTGTCAAAATTACGTATGTAGATACACCTGATGAAGAAGGTGATGGATCATTTGTTTCAGCTGTTGAAGAAGCTATTGAATCAAATACTCGATTAATAGCAATGACCCATGCGTCCAATGTTACAGGACGTATTATTCCAATTGATGAGATTATCGCTTTAGCTAGGATGAACAGGATTTATACACTAATCGATGCATCTCAAACTGCTGGCCATATTCCCATAGACATGACTGAACAGAAGATTGATATGTTAGTTTTCCCTGGACATAAAGGAATACTAGGCCCTCAAGGTACAGGAGTGTTGCTGGTGGAAGGTGAAGTTCGTTTAAACCCTATTCATCATGGTGGAACAGGTGCGTTTTCTTCGGTGCGAAATCAGCCTAAACAATGGCCGGATTTTCTTGAAAGTGGCACATTAAACACACCTGGAATAGCTGGTCTATATGCAGCATTAATTGATTACGAAAGCAGAAAAAAGGAAATTGTTCCACGTGAAACAATATTAACAAGTATGCTCCATAAAAGCTTAAATGAAATAGAAGGCATAACTTGTTATGGACCGGATTCTGACACATTTCGCATGCCGATGGTTGCTTTTAACATTGAACATATACCTTCACAAGAGATAGCTGCAATACTTGACTCCCATTATAATATAGCGGTCCGCGCAGGATTACATTGCAGCCCACAAACACATGAAATGTTGCATACAACCGCACAAGGAATGGTGAGAGCAAGCTTAAGTATTTATAACACAGAAGATGAAATAAGAGAATTCATCTTGGCTATAAAAGAAATTGTGGAATCATATAAAGAACTATAAGAGGATGTCCAAAAACACACACTATAATACGATATTTGAGCTATGGAGATGGGGCAATGGTTTTATATGGTACATTGGTCAATGGAGTTTGTATAATTGTTGGTAGCCTGCTTGGCTTATTCTTTACAAAAATACCCGAACGTTATAAAGAGACGGTTATGCATGGTATCGGGTTAGCAGTAATATTAATAGGGCTACAAATGGCATTTTCCACAGAAATAATTGTTGTTGTATTACTAAGTTTACTTACAGGAGCGATTATCGGGGAATTTATTCATGTGGAAGAGGGCTTAAATCGATTAGGTGCATGGATTGGCAGCAAGTTTACAACAAAAAATGAAAATTTTAGTGTAGCTCAAGGATTCATTACTGCCTCACTTATTTTTGTAATTGGTGCAATGTCTGTGATTGGCGCATTGGATAGTGGTATACGTGGAGATCATGAGATATTAATTACAAAAGGAATTATTGATGGGTTTGTAGCACTTGTATTAACGACAACACTTGGATTTGGGGTGGTTTTTTCTGTAGTTCCGGTTGTACTATATCAAGGTTCCATAGCACTTTTAGCAACTCAAATCACCAAATGGCTGCCAGAAAGTTTTTTGAATGGATTCATTGTAGAGTTAACAGCAGTTGGTGGTTTACTGATTGTTGCAATCGGGTTAAATTTACTTAAAATAACTAAAATCCGTATTGGAAACTTGCTACCATCCCTTGCAACTGTCATTTTAGTTTATTATTTATATCAGCTTATCTAGAGCAAGGACTTCTACTAAATCTATTTAGTAGAAGTCCTTTTTTCTATACTCTCTTGATTAACAGGTGTCATAACCATAGAAGGTGAACTGATACTATGTTTTAACTGATTATCTATCTCCATTAATAGATTAGCTAATTGTTTAGCCATATCTAGAACAATAGATAATCGTGTATTTTGTAAAATTGAAAATTCCATAAATCCACTAATGTTAACAACACCGGTAAGATGTATGTCGCCAATTTGAGGGAGGGATTTATTCAAAGCGGCACCAGGTTTTAAGGGACCCTTCCCTAATATTATATTTCCAACTGACGTGGATTTACCTAAGCATGCATCGATTGCAATTATATAGGGGTTTCGATGCTGATTATGGATTAATTGTATATAGGTCTCAAGGTTAGTTGCATGAACAGGATCATGAATCGTTCCATAAACAGATAAATGGTTTGGTTTATGGTCATGTAGAAGGGTTCCAGTTAATGGACCAAGTGAATCTCCCGTTGATCGGTCTGTCCCTATACAAACTACAACATATTCTTTAGGAATATTGGGAAGCCAAGAAATAATTTTTTTGCCCATAAGATTACTAATCAATGAATCTGTATACAGTAAACGCATATTTTCTTGTTCATTTTCTATAACAAATTGTTTTTTTAGATTCATAGCTTATCCTCCGTAAACATATTGGTAATAGTATACGACTTAAAAAAGATAACTATACATCGATTTTGTTATTAATTGGAGGAAAGCGAATGTGGGGTTCAGGGCTTAAATGGATGTTTTTAATTATTGGAACAACGATAGGGGCTGGGTATGCATCTGGTAGAGAATTGTGGCAATTTTTTGGTCATGAAAGTGGACTTGCTATTGCATTGTTTGCCATTTTATTCTCCATGTCATGCATTGTGATTATGAAAGTTGGCTATCAAAAACAATCAAAAGATTATCTGCCAGTATTGCGGGTTATTGTTGGTGGAAGGCTTACAAAAGTTTACGATGTGATGATATTTTTATACTTATTCACTACTACAGTTGTGATGCTTGCAGGTAGTGGAGCAACAGGCCAAGCCTTTTACTTTTCTTATTGGTGGGGGGTGGCATTTATTTCCATTATGCTAGTGCTTTTATTTGCAAGAGGAATTAATGGCCTCTTAACGATTAATCAATTTATTTTACCTATATTATTAGTTGGGCTGCTTTCGATACTATTAATATTTACACTTGATCAAAAGTTAGCACTCTTTTCCCATTGGCATGAACAACGAAATTGGACTGCTGCATTTCCATTTACAGCATTAAACATCCTACCATTAATAGCAGTACTTGGGGCTATTGGAAACAAAATACAATCGCGAAAAGAAATAGTGATTGCTGGTATTGGTAGTGGGCTTATATTAGGTGTTATTTCCTATATATATAATAATAGCTTAATACAGATTGCCGAGGAAATTCTTGTCTATGAGATACCATTATTTGCAATTCTAAAACATTATTCTTTTGGGATATTGGTATTTATGTCCATTTTGTTGTGGTTTGCAATTTTCACCACTGCAGCCTCTGGAATTTTAGGTATAATAACCCGTATTCAAAGTTATTGGGATGTGCCATTATGGGTCATTGCTTTATTAGCCATTATCGTTATGATTCCATTTACCACGTTTGGTTTCTCTACTTTGATAGGTTATATATACCCGATTTATGGAATTTTGAATTTATATGTCCTGATGAGATTAATTCTATACCCGTTATGGCATAATAAGAATAAAAATACTGTGTAAATTGCTTCCCATCAATAGGGGAAATGATATACTGGTTAGTATAGACTTAAATCTGGTTAACTAGTAAGTTTTGGAGGTACATTATAGTGGACTTTGTAAATAAAAAAATTGATAAATTGTGGGATTATGTCTCGGGACCAGAACTTTGGCTGGTCATTGGTAAAGGGTTATTAAATATCATTCTTACTATCATAGTTGCTATGATTATCATCAAAGTTGGAAAAAAGGTTATTGACAAAGTATTTATAAGCAGACAACGGGGACCGTTTCGGATTACAGAGCGGCGGGAAAACACATTAAGAAAATTGCTGCATAACAGTTTAACGTATACGGTATATTTTACAGCGTTTATCATGATTTTAGATGGCGGTTTCGGCTTACAAATTGGACCATTACTCGCGGGGGCTGGAGTTGCAGGACTTGCAATTGGTTTCGGGGCACAAAATTTAGTCCGTGATATCATTTCGGGGTTCTTTATTATATTTGAAGATCAATTTTCTGTTGGTGATTATATTTTCACATCAAATGTTGAAGGTACCGTAGAAGAAATCGGAATACGGACAACAAAAATTAAAAGCTGGACAGGGGAGCAGCATGTCCTTCCAAACGGGAATGTAACACAGGTAACCAATTACTCCATTCATAATGGATTATCAGTTGTGGACATTAATATTCCATATGAAAGCGATATTGATTCAGCAGAAAAAATTATTGAAGAAATGGCTATGGAGCTACCTAATAAATATGAAGAAATTGTTGGTACACCTGAAATTATAGGGGTTGAAACTTTAGAACTATCCCATTTTGTAATACGGGTAATTGCCGAAACCCCGCCATCGTTTCAGTGGGCTGGGGCCAGAATAATTCGTCGTGAAGTAAAAGAAAGACTTTATAAAGAAGGGATTCAAATTCCGTCACCACGTCTTGTGATGTACACACGAAATGAAAATCCAACCGCACTAGAAACGGAAGGCGAACAGAGGAAAATTCAAGAAAGAGAACAAGAATAAGGAAAGAAGGTATCATATTATGGTAGATAAAGATTTTGCTTTAAATGATATTGTCCAAATGAAGAAACCGCATCCGTGTGGAGAAAATCGTTGGAAAATAATCCGTATGGGTATGGATGTTCGTATTAAGTGTCAGGGCTGTGATCACAGTGTTTTGATACCACGAAGAGAATTTAGTAAGAAGATGAAAAAGGTGCTTGAAAAAGGCGAGGGATAAATTAGTAAAATTGATTAATTTCTATTTAAAATGTCATTTTAAACAAGAAATTAAAACCCAAAATTAACTTTTCATGAGTGATTCAGCAAAAATACGACTAAAAATTAACGTATTTTTGCTTTTTCTTTGCTTGTCAAATCCTGTCCTTGTATTATAATTGGGAAGACTAGCACGTTCATATGAATGATATCCTTAAGGAGTGAAAGTTTCATGGCTTTAACAGCAGGAATCGTCGGCCTTCCAAACGTGGGTAAATCAACATTGTTTAATGCGATTACCCAAGCAGGGGCAGAGTCGGCAAACTATCCGTTTTGTACGATTGATCCGAATGTTGGCATTGTAGAAGTACCGGATGATCGTTTGAATAAATTAACAGAATTAGTAAAACCAAAGAAGACAATACCGACAGCATTCGAATTTACCGATATAGCGGGTATTGTTCAAGGCGCAAGTAAAGGAGAGGGTTTGGGTAACCAATTCTTATCCCATATCCGCCAAGTAGATGCAATTTGTCATGTTGTTCGTTGTTTTGTTGATGAAAACATTACACATGTATCTGGAAAAATTGATCCTATCGATGATATTGAGATCATCAACTTGGAACTGATTTTGGCAGATTTAGAGTCAGTTACAAAGCGTTTTCAACGTGTTGAGAAACTAGCACGTCAAAAAGATAAGGCAGCATTAGCAGAGTATGATGTGTTAATAAAGCTAAAAGACGGGTTAGAAAATGATCAATCAGTGCGTGCACTAGATTTCACCGATGATCAATGGAAAGTGGTTAAACAGCTCCACTTGTTAACTAGTAAACCAATTCTTTATGTAGCAAACGTGTCTGAAGATGAAATTGTTGATCCAGAAGGCAATGAGTATGTTCAAAAAGTAAAAGACTTTGCAGCAAATGAAAATGCAGAAGTAATCGTCGTTTGTGCAAAGATTGAATCAGAGATTGCAGAACTTGACCATGATGAGAAGGAAATGTTTTTGGAAGATCTCGGAATTACCGAATCGGGATTAGACCAGCTAATTAAAGCTTCTTATCAGTTGCTTGGCCTAGCAACATATTTTACAGCAGGAGAGCAGGAAGTTCGTGCGTGGACATTCCAAAAAGGAATTAAAGCACCACAAGCAGCAGGTATTATCCATACCGATTTTGAACGTGGATTCATTCGTGCTGAAACAGTATCCTATGATGATCTTGTTGATGCGGGTGCTATGGCACAGGCCAAGGAAAAAGGAAATGTTCGATTAGAAGGCAAAGAATATGTGGTAAAAGATGGCGATGTCATCCATTTTCGTTTTAACGTATAACAAAGGATCCCTCGAAAAGCTTGTTTTTTTAATGGTGATTTGGTATAATTCACTATTGTGAGTAATTAACTTAAAATTATTCCTTGCTCCTATGGAGAAAAGCGACGACTGATTCAAGGTGTCGTAGCTATTCTTAGAATAGGGGCCGCTAAGACCAAAAGGAGGTGTAACGAATGACAAAATACGAAATCATGTATATCATTCGCCCAGACATGGAAGATGATGCTCAAACAGCACTTATGGAGCGTTTCCACAAAATCTTAACAGATAATGGGGCGGAGATTGAAAAAGTTGATGAAAAAGGCAAAAAGCGCCTTGCATATGAAATCAAAGATTACCGTGATGGATATTATGTAGTTGTGAAATTCTCTAGTGATGAAGCTGCAATTAATGAGTTTGATCGTCTAGCTAAATTCTCAGATGATATAGTCCGTCATATGACAATTCGAGAAGAAGATCAATAATAAGGGGTGATTCTGATGTTAAATCGTGTCGTACTTGTTGGCAGATTAACGAAGGATCCTGATTTACGTTATACACCAAACGGAGTGGCAGTAGCCAATTTTACATTAGCTGTTAATCGACCTTTTTCCAATCAACAAGGAAACCGTGAAGCGGATTTTATTAACTGTGTTGTATGGCGCAGACCCGCTGAAAATCTTGCTAACTATATGAAAAAGGGTAGCTTGGTCGGTGTTGATGGACGTGTGCAAACGCGTAATTTTGAAGGACAAGATGGCAAAATGGTATATATGACAGAAATTGTGGCAGACAGCGTACAATTTTTGGAAACAAAAGGTTCCACGCAAGGTAATGGTCAAGGTTCATCAGGCAATCAACAGAACCAAAATCCGAATCAAAACCAAAACCAAAACCGAAATCAAAATAATTCAAATCAAAACCAAAACGAAGAGGATCCGTTTAAAAATAACGGTCAACCTATCGATATATCAGACGATGATTTACCATTCTAAAATGAAAAGGAGGGGTATTTGATGGCAGCTCGTCGCGGACGCGCAAAGCGTCGTAAAGTGTGCTATTTCACAGCAAACGGAATTACACACATCGATTACAAAGATGTTGATTTACTAAGACGTTTCATTTCTGAGCGTGGAAAAATTCTTCCTCGCCGTGTAACTGGAACTTCTGCTAAATATCAACGTAAACTTACAAAAGCAGTTAAACGTGCTCGTACAATGGCATTATTGCCTTTCGTAACAGAGTAATATAAAAAACCTTTCTTTCGTATTACAAACGAAAGAAAGGTTTTTTATGTACTTAGTTTGTTAACTTTAACAAACCTAGCTATTATAAAAGACTACCTAACACATTTGAAGAATACCCAATGATTCTGAATTTGTAATCATGATTCCAATAACGAATGAAAGAAGTATCGAGGAAAAAATTTGATACTTTTTTTTTGATGTTTTATTAAAATTCATTCATATTATGTTTTATTTGGCGGAAGCTAAACAAAATTAATAAAATGGGGGAACAATAATGGAACTTACACATAATCCAACGTTGTTATGGTTTGTCGCTGCCTATGGCATAATCATGGTTATCATGGGTATTTATTATTCAAAGAAAGTTTCTAGTAGCGAAGATTTTATCCTAGCAGGAAAAGGACTTGGAACGATTGTCTTAACCGGTACGCTACTTGCTACATGGACTGGTAGTGGAAGTATTTCAGGTGGCGAAACTTCGATGGCGTTTTCGTATGGAATTATCCCAGCTTTACTGATGATGATTCCAACATTAGTAGGTATCGGGATCTTATATTTGATTGCGCCTAAAATACGAGAATTTGGGAAATATACTGTTTCGGGTATTCTTGAGGAAAAGTATGGTTCAACAGCACGCATGATTGCAAGTGTTATTATTATCTTAGCCTTTGTGGGGATTGTCTCGTATCAGATGACAGGAATTGGTTTTATTTTAAACCTAACCACAGGAATGTCTGTTGAGACTGGAACTATTATCGGTTCAGTATTAATTATATTCCTAGCAACAATTGGAGGTTTAAAGTCTGTTGCTCCGACCGATGCATTGAGTGCGTTTTTGGCGATTGCGGCCTTATTTATAACTCTTCCAACAATCTTTGTGATTGCAGGAGGATGGGACGAAATAATAGCAAACGTACCAGCTGAACATTTGACAGTAACGAGTACACTGAGTAGTGTTCAATTGTTAGGTTTTTTGTTACCATCGTTGTTTTTACTTTTAGGTGACCAAAATATGTATCAACGGCTTGCATCGTCAAAAGGGGGCGAGTCGTCGAAAAAGGCACAAATCGGTTGGCTAATAGGGATGATTCTTATTTCACCTGCAATCTCGTTTATCGCCTTTGCGTCTAGTTCGATGTTTCCGGAAATCTCACCAGGAATGGCTCTAATGGCAACAACTGTTGTTATGCCAACAATTGTTGGTGGTATTTTACTTGCAGCTGCAACAGCATTCATCGTGACAACAGGTAATTCCTATTTATTATCGGCTGCAACTAATGTTACGTACGATATTGTCGGGAAATATATTAAGAAGGATGCAACAGATAAGCAGTTACTGATGATGACAAAAGTATTTATTATAGTATTAGGTTTGTTATCGTACATTTTGATAAGCTACTTCCCAACGGTTTTAGAAGTACAAATGTATGCGTATACCGTTTATGGCGCGGGGTTAACACCAGCACTATTGGCAGTTTTCTTCTGGAAACGCGTTAATTCGATTGGTGGTATTTCATCTATGATTGCAGGGGTTACAACTACATTGATTTGGGAAATTCTATTAGCAAAACCGTATGAGCTAAACAGTGTTATTGTGGCTCTTCCTGTAGCGGTTATTGTGTTGATCGTTGTAACGTTGATGACAACGAATGGTAAAGCACAAACAGCATAAAATTAAAGTAGTATTAACATTGAAAAGGGCTCTCCGTTAACGGAGAGCCTGTTAGTATATATAGCTCTGTGATTATCACAATTACGCATTTTAATAAGGAATGTGCTTTTTTGGTTTATATATAACAAAATGGTATAAGGGGGGTCTTATTGTCTATCAAACTTCGTTTATTAAAATCCCTTTTTCGATTTTAATAATCCGAGTCCCAATCTTTCTTGCTTCTTCATAATCATGAGTGACCATAATAATCGGTATACTCCACATGATGTGCAGACGGATTAATTCATCTTGACATTCAATACGTGTTTTTTCATCCAATGAAGAAAAAGGTTCATCTAGTAACAGAGCATCCGGTTTCATGGCTAGTGCTCGAATAAGTGCAACCCGTTGTTTTTCGCCACCCGATATTTGTCTCGGGTAGCTATCCATTAATGATCTAATTCCAACCACATCAATTAGATTTTCAACTAAGGCAGCATCTTGCATGCCATAGTTGATATTTTTTCCTACGGTCATATGTGGAAATAACGCATAGTCTTGGAATAAGTAGCCAATATTTCGTTTTTGAACTGGTATAGGCCTCTCATTCGCCTGGAAAAGTGATTTGTTATGTAACTTTATTGTTCCTGTATCTGGATGGGTTATTCCAGAAATACAATTTAATAGTGTTGTTTTCCCTGATCCAGATGGGCCAAACAAAACAACGATTTCATTGCCAACGTTAAATTGCATATCCAATGAGAAATTCTTCAGCTTTTTAATGATATCTACAGTAAGCATCGCGTAAACCCCCATTATTTTTCACTTGAAAACTTTAATATGTTGCGACCGCTCCACCAATTCAACCATAAAATTGCACTAAATCCTATGACGAGCATGCTGATCACCCAAAATAAAGCCTTGTCCGTATTGCCTGACTCCACGGCAAAGTAAATAGCAAGCGGAATCGTATCTGTTTTATTTGGGATATAGCCAGCGATCATTAAAGTTGCGCCAAATTCGCCAAGCGCCCTTGCAAAAGTTAAAACAAGTCCTGCTAACAGGCCAGGCCATGCAAGTGGAAAAGAGATTGTCCAGAAAACCCGCCATCTTGATGCACCCATTGTATATGCAGCGTTTTCAATGTTTGAGTCATAGGTTTGGAATGCGGCTGAAGCGCTCTGATACATTAATGGAAAAGAAACAACCGTTGCAGCAATTACTGCGCCAATCCATGTAAAGACAACCTGAAAGTCGAAAACTTGTAACAACAAACTCCCAATTGGTCCATTTTTTCCGAATAAATATAGTAAGCCGAAACCAACAACTGTAGGGGGTAATACTAGAGGAAGCATTAAGATTGATTCGATAATTCGTTTCCCGGGAAATTGGTTTCTTGCTAATAATCTAGCAAAAAGTATTCCAAAGACGAGTACGATGCACGTAGCAATGCTAGCTATTTTTAAAGATAAAATAAGTGGTGTATAGTTCATTGACATGCACCTCCATGCAGTTCGGTTACTTTAAAAACCATAATCTTCTAGAATGACTTGTGCTGAATCAGACTGAAGAAACGCTAGAAAGTCCTTTGCTGACTCTGGGTGTTCAGTAGTGGACATAACCGCAGCTGGATAAACGATCGGTGAATACAAGCTCGAATCGATTTCCGTAAGCGCTTGAACATTTTCAGCTCGGAAAAGGTCAGTACCATAGACAAATCCGACTTCTACGTTACCTGATTCCACGTAGGTAAGAACTTGACGAACGTCTTTTGCATAAACAAAATGATCCATAAGCTTATCCCATAGACCTAAATTGGTTAATGCTTCTTTAGCATAGCTTCCGGCTGGAACACTTTCAGGGTTGCCAATCGCAATTTGTCCAGTGGAATCTGGATTAATGTCCTTTATCGAGTGTATCTTTTTATTTGTATCTTTTTGCGCTACCAAAACCAGACTATTTTGCACAAAGTTCATGCGTGTATTAGGTGAAATGAGGTTATCATTCTCCAATACATCCATCCAGTATTGATCAGCTGATAAAAAAACATCAACAGGAGCGCCTTGCTGAATCTGTTGAGCTAGTTTACCAGAACTACTAAAGTTGAGTGTAGTGGTGACATTGGGGTATTTCGCTTCATACTCCTCACTGATCTTTTCAAGAGCGCCAGATAGGCTTGCAGCAGCAGAAATGAAAATTTCTTTTTCTCTTGTTTCAGATGATTCGCTACAGGCTACTAACATTGAAAAAAGAAACCAAATAGCTGCTAGTCGTTGTACCATGGTAGCC
This sequence comes from Virgibacillus carmonensis, assembly GCF_057836705.1. NCBI lineage: Bacteria > Bacillati > Bacillota > Bacilli > Caryophanales > Bacillaceae > Virgibacillus > Virgibacillus carmonensis. The sequence goes on from NZ_JBYQFJ010000008.1 coordinate 54,135, forward strand.
CCCCCTTTATACAGTTCGCTTTTTACGTTTCGGGTAAACCAGTATTGCTTTTAATAAAACAAATAGAGAATAAATAAAGAAAACCCACAGCATGCTATCATCCGTAGAAAATAATAAGGCTGTAATGGTATAAATTAAAAAAGGAATCGTTGTTGCGTAGGCTCCCATTTTCCATAGTAGCGGAAACCGAATTTTTCGATTGATGCCCTTAGCTATCCAAGTAAATAAATAAGCCACCCCAGACAATACTACAAATACGATTATGGTTAATGGGAGATAGTAAAACATAAAGAAAAATATAAGTAGAAATAAAAGTCCCATATCAGAACCTGGATCACTCGTCTCAGTTATTTGCTCTATAAGTGCAGGGATAGCAACGACTGCCATGATAATAAACATATACACAACCGTTATATCCATTCCAATGCGATTTAACTGAAATACAGCTTTTTTGCTTGGTAATTTCAAGCTATGTAAAAAGGCTTTAAGAAGTATCATAAGGTCTCATCCTTAACAAATTATTCACTTGCTTGTACCATTATAATAAAAATTAACAATAAAGTCGCTTCCTGGCCATAACAATTGGTGACAGTTTTAGTTCCAACAGATAATATTCGACAATTATTGCCCGGGAAATAATCGTCAATCATTACTTCTTTCAACAAATGGAACAAAAATCGTGTTATCATATTATAATGAGATTAAAAGAATCAAAGGATTTAAGTCATTAATGAGGTGTAAATATAGATGAATCAATCGAAAAAACTTACAGACGGGGCACTTCTTACTGCGATGTACATTGTGTTATTATTGATAACTGTTTTCGTCCCTCTAATTGAACTAGTTGCTATATTTTTATTGCCTGTTCCATTTATTGTTTTTGCGTATAGATACGACTGGAAGCCAACGCTCATTATGTTTGTTGCTTCTATTGTGCTATCTTCCATTTTTGCAACAATATTTTCTATACCGGTCACAGTCCTAATGGGACTAGGGGGATTAATGATTGGTAGTGGCATGCATAAAAAACTTACACCGTATGAAATATGGGCTCGAGGGACGCTCGGATTTGTCATTGGTTTACTAACTATATTCCTTACCAGTCAGCTTATGTTTAATGTTAATTGGGTAAATGAAATTAATACGATGATTGATGAATCCATGCAGATGAGTCAGAATCTGATGGAGCAGGTTGGTCTAAGTGGGGAAGAGGATCAGCTGGAAATGCTTGAACAACAGGTAAGTATGCTGAAAGATTTGATCCCTGTTGGAGTTGCATTAATTGCAATTGCGTTAGCGTTTATTAGCCAATGGTTTGGGTATAAAGTAATAAACAGATTAGATAAGAAGAAATTTTATTTTCCACCATTTAGAGATCTGCGGTTACCAGTATCACTTGTTTGGATATATTTTTTCGCCTTAATTTTTACCCTGTTCCAGTTTGACCCATCAAGTATTTTCTATAATGCCATTAATAATGTGCTTGTATTAGCCGGATTGCTAATGACGATACAAGGGTTTTCATTTATTTTTTTCTATGCTAATTACAAAAACAAGTCAAAAGCATTTCCGATTATTATTGTAATTGCGACGTTCCTTTTACCATTCCTTTTACTTTACCTGGTTCGTATTCTAGGTATAATAGATATAGGATTTCGACTACGTGATCGCATTTCAAAAGATAAGAAATAGTTAGGAATAAGGTGTAGGAGTTGAATTCCATGCCAGATATGCAAAACAAGCCAACACTGAGCAGACATTTATGGATAATTTATATTTTATCTTTCATTTTGCTTGGGTTTATTTGGTACTTTCAATGGATAATAGGTCTCGTCATGACGGTAGTTCTTGTTGGATCTTTTTATTATAGTATTCGAACGGAAAAAACGTTAATGAATGAGACAGAAGAATATATATCAACGCTTTCACACCGTGTACGAAAAGTGGGTGAGGAAGCGTTATTAGAAATGCCAATTGGAATTGTATTGTTTAATGACGATTATTTTATTGAGTGGGCTAACCCTTATATGAATCGGTTCGCAGCTGAAGATACATTAGTGGGAAAATCCTTAAATTTGTTGTCAGAAGAATTGATTCCTATGATAAAGGAACATAAAAACGAAATTTGGTTTCAAATAGATGGCTACGAATTTCAAACAGCGATTAAAAAAGAGGAACGGTTATTGTATCTTTTTGATCGAACAACGCAAACCGAAATTCAACAGCTTTATCATAATGAGCAAACAACACTTTCTATTATTTTCTTAGATAATTATGAAGAAATTACACAAAACTTGGATGATACGGTCAAAAGTCAGTTAAATTCAAAGGTTACATCTGTATTAAACAACTGGGCTCATGAAAATGGGATGTATTTGAAACGGACATCACAGGATCGATTTATTGCTGTGGGGACAAAAGAAATTTTACGCCAACTTGAAAAGTCAAAGTTTGATATCTTAGATGAGGTTCGGGAGCTAAACGCTGAACAGAATATTCCTGTAACGCTTAGTATTGGGATTGGGCTTGGGAGTGTTGACCTTCCTGCGCTTGGTGAATTGGCACAGTCAAGTCTTGATTTAGCATTAGGACGTGGTGGTGACCAAGTAGCAATTAAAGATGACACAGGAAAAGTTCGATTTTATGGCGGAAAAACAAATCCAATGGAAAAGCGTACGCGTGTTAGGGCTAGGGTTATCTCGCATGCTTTAAAACAGCTAGTGAAGGAAAGCGATAATGTTATCATTATGGGACACAAAGCGCCAGATATGGACTCTATAGGAGCGGCAATAGGAATTTTAAATATTGCGAAGACCAATGGTGTAGAAGGCTTTATAGTATTTGATCCTGAAGATGTCAGTACTGGTGTATATCGGTTAGTGGACGCGATCAAGGAAGAAGAAAGCCTATGGCAGCATTTCGTCGATCCTGAAGAGGCAGAGGATATTGTTTCAAGTCGTAGTTTGGTTGTAGTAGTAGATACCCATAAGCCAGCTCTTGTTTCGAATGAGCGTTTGTTAAACAAAACAGAATACAAGGTAGTAATTGATCACCATCGCCGGGCGGAGGAGTTCATTGAAAATCCAACATTGGTTTATATGGAACCATATGCATCGTCAACAGCTGAATTAGTTACCGAATTACTTGAATATCAACCGAAAAGTCTTAAATTGAAAATGTTAGAAGCAACAGCGCTTTTAGCAGGAATTATAGTAGATACCAAAAGCTTTACATTACGAACAGGCTCGCGTACATTTGATGCTGCTTCCTACTTACGTTCGAAGGGTGCAGATACAATATTAGTACAACAGTTTATGAAAGAAGATTTAGAGATCTATATAAAACGAAGCAAGCTGATAGAACGTGCAGAGGTTTACCGTGATTCCATTGCCATTTCAAAAGGCAAGCATGGGGAAGTGTATGGTGCTGTGTTAATTGCACAGGCTGCAGACACCCTGTTAACTATGAGTGGTATAAACGCATCATTTGTAATATCTGAGCGTAGTGATGGTAAAATTGGAATTAGTGCTAGGTCGCTTGGCGATGTCAACGTTCAAATTATTATGGAAAAGATGAACGGTGGAGGTCATTTGACCAACGCAGCCACTCAAATTGAAGACACTTCAATAGGTGATGCGGAGGCACTATTAAGAGATATACTTGAGGAGTATTTAGAAGGAGGAGACGTACGGTGAAAGTAATTTTTGTAAAAGATGTAAAAGGTAAAGGTAAAAAAGGTGAAGTGAAGAATGTCTCTGACGGATATGCGCGAAACTACTTATTAAAAAATAAATTAGCTGAAGAAGCAAACGCGGGAAATATGAAAGTATTAGAGGCTAAACAACGTAAAGAGGACCAAATAGAGCAGAAAGAAAAAGACGAAGCAATCGAGTTAAAAGATAAATTAGCCGATTTGACGGTCGAAATGAAGGCGAAGTCAGGTGACGCAGGTCGTTTATTCGGATCTATTACAAGTAAACAAATTGCCGAAGCATTAGAAAAAGAGCATGGCTTTAAAATCGATAAACGTAAAATAGAGCTTGACCAACCAATACGCGCACTAGGCTATACAACAGTGCCTGTTAAAATTCTTCCTGAAGTATCTGGTTCTATCAAAGTGCATGTAACTGAAAAAAAATAAGTAATAGTTTTTTAGGCTCCTTACCCTGATCTTTCATAACATTCAGGTGTGAGCCTTTCTTTTTGCACGTAAGGAAACTCCAGTATAAGCAAAACTTCGGCATTCGCTATTAAGGACGAGGCGAATGTCGAGTTTTTCTAAAAAAATACCTCTATGTGAGGGGGGATTAATATGAGTGACACATGGAATGATCGTACACCACCACATAATATAGAAGCAGAACAAGCGGTAATCGGAGCCATATTTTTAGAGCCTGAAGCATTTTCAAGTGCCTCTGAACTTTTGTTACCAGAAGATTTTTACCGGGCGAGTCATCAGCGGATTTATGAAACGATGATGAAGCTTTCTGATAAAGGTGAACCAATTGACTTAGTAACCGTAACCACCTCATTATCCAATGCTAAAACATTAGATGAGGTAGGGGGCGTCTCGTATTTAACTGATATAGCTGGAAGTGTACCGACTGCAGCGAACATCAGTTACTACAGTAAAATTGTAGAAGAAAAATCGGTGTTGCGTCGATTGATTCGTACAGCGACGGATATAGTGACAACAAGTTTTTCCAAAGAAGATGAGATAGAAGACGTTTTAAACGATGCGGAAAAAAATATTCTTGAAGTCTCCCACCGTAAAAATTCAGGAGCGTTTCAAGCAATTAAAGACGTTTTAATTGATGTTTACGATAATATTGAGAGCCTCCACCATCAAAGTGCAGATTTGACTGGTGTACCATCAGGTTTCCGTGACTTGGATCGGATAACATCTGGATTTCAACAAAACGATTTAATTATTATTGCGGCGCGACCTTCAGTTGGTAAAACTGCTTTCGCTTTAAATATTGCACAAAATGTTGCGATAAATACCGATGAAAACGTAGCAATCTTTAGTCTTGAGATGGGTGCAGACCAACTAGTTTCAAGGATGCTTTGTGCAGAAGGAAACATTGATGCACAACGACTGCGGACGGGAAATCTTGTGGCGGAAGACTGGAGTAAGCTGACCATGGCGATGGGGAGCTTGTCCAATGCAGGAATATATATTGACGACTCTCCTGGTATTCGTGTAAGTGAAATTCGTTCAAAATGTCGCCGTCTGAAGCAAGAGCATGGACTTGGTATGATTGTAATTGATTATCTGCAACTAATTCAAGGAAGTGCAAATTCACGTGATAATAGACAACAAGAAGTTTCCGAAATTTCTCGTTCATTAAAAGGACTAGCACGTGAACTGAATGTCCCTCTCATCGCATTATCACAGCTCTCCCGTGGTGTGGAGTCCCGCCAGGATAAGCGACCGATGATGTCTGACTTGCGTGAATCGGGAAGTATTGAGCAAGATGCGGATATCGTTGGCTTTTTATACCGTGATGATTACTATGACGCCGAGTCGGAAAAACAAAATATTATTGAAATCATTATTTCTAAACAACGTAACGGCCCAGTTGGAAATGTTGAATTAGCCTTTGTTAAAGAATACAACAAATTCGTTGACCTGGATCATCGTTATTCAGATAGCGATGTTCCACCAGCTTAGGCGAGGTGTGTCTCATTATATGAGGCGCACCTTTTTGTTTTGACTGTGGCCGTACGAAACTCTGTGCTAATGAGAGATTGTGTGCGATAATTAGGATAACGAGACCCCCCTCAAATTGTAACTAATACCCCAGCCAACCAGCTATTGTTTTTTACCGAACGTTAATGCAATCATTTACCCCAATGTTCGTATTTTAACTTGACTATTTCGTATACAATTGATAAAATTACGCTGTTACTTACTAAAATACAAATGATTATACAGTGGAGGTGCACGATGTCCTCAGTAGTTGTAGTTGGAACGCAGTGGGGAGATGAGGGAAAAGGTAAAATTACCGATTTTCTTTCTCAGAATGCAGAAGTTGTTGCAAGATACCAGGGTGGAAATAACGCTGGACATACAATCAAGTTTGATGGAGTTACGTACAAGTTGCATTTGATCCCTTCTGGAATATTCTTTTCAGATAAAATCTGTGTATTAGGGAACGGCATGGTTATTGACCCGAAAGCGTTTGTTGGAGAGCTTGCTTATCTTCATGAACGTAATGTTAATACAGATAATTTGCGAATTAGTAACAGGGCACACGTTATTTTGCCGTACCATTTAAAATTAGATATTCTACAAGAAGAAGAAAAGGGATTAAATAAAATAGGAACTACGAAAAAAGGTATCGGACCTGCTTATATGGATAAAGCAGCACGTGTTGGGATTCGTATTGCTGATCTTCTGGATAAGGAAACGTTCCGGGCAAAAGTAGAACAAAATGTAAATGAGAAAAATCGCTTGTTTGAAAAAGTATATGAAGTAGATCCAGTCAGCGTTGATGCAATTGTCGATGAGTATTATGAATATGGGCAACAGCTTGCTAAGTATGTTGTAGATACGTCTGTTGTATTAAATGATGCACTTGATGATGGCCGTCGTGTGTTGTTTGAAGGTGCACAAGGGGTTATGCTTGATATCGATCAAGGGACATACCCGTTTGTTACTTCTTCCAATCCAATTGCCGGTGGAGTCACAATCGGATCTGGTGTTGGCCCAACGAAAATCAATCATGTTGTCGGTGTATCAAAGGCTTATACTACTCGTGTTGGTGATGGACCATTTCCAACAGAGCTGCATGACGCGGTTGGGGATCAAATTCGCGAAGTTGGTAATGAATATGGAACGACTACAGGAAGACCTCGTCGTGTAGGCTGGTTCGATAGTGTTGTTGTCAGACATGCTAGACGTGTAAGTGGAATCACAGATTTATCACTTAACTCACTAGACGTGTTAACGGGAATTGAAACATTGAAGATATGTGTTTCCTACAAGTATAAAGGACAGGTGATGAATGAATTTCCTGCCAGTCTTAAAGTTTTAGCTGACTGTGAGCCAGTATACGAGGAAATGCCTGGTTGGACAGAAGATATTACTGGGGTAAAGAGTCTTCATGACTTGCCTGCGAATGCACGCCATTACTTGGAGCGTATTTCACAGTTAACAGAGATTCCTTTATCGATCTTCTCAGTAGGACCAGACAGAATGCAAACAAATGTAGTACGAAGTGTATATAGCTCGTGATGTGCATGAATCATTTATAAATGAATGATGAAAAAAGACCAACTCGCTAAAATGATGAGTTGGTCTTTTTCCTGTCTTACGCTTTTCTTTGTATAGAATAAGACATTTAGGCTAAAGTACGCTAAAATAGAGAATAAGAATGTCTTAAAAGGATGTGGCGAAAATGAGTCAAAAAATATTAGTAGTAGATGATGAACAGCCAATTGCAGATATATTAAAATTCAACCTAGAAAAAGAAGGGTATCAAGTGGTTTGTGCCTATGATGGAGATGAAGCGGTCGAGCTTGCTGAAATGGAAAAACCAGACTTGGTCCTATTAGATATTATGTTACCAAATAGAGATGGAAATGAAGTATGCCGAGAGATTCGCAAAACGCAGTCTATGCCAATCATTATGCTGACAGCAAAGGATTCCGAAATTGATAAGGTTTTGGGACTTGAGCTTGGTGCAGATGACTACGTGACAAAGCCATTTAGTAACCGTGAACTCGTTGCAAGGGTAAAGGCGAATCTTCGCCGTCAGCAAACAGTTCCAGATGATTCAGTGAAAACAACAAAGGACATTGTTATTGGTAGCCTGGTTATTCATCCAGACGCTTATGCTGTATCGCGTGATGGAGAACAAGTTGAATTAACGCATCGTGAATTTGAACTTCTTCATTACCTAGCAAGGCATATAGGTCAAGTTATGACCCGTGAACACCTACTTGAAACAGTGTGGGGCTATGATTATTTTGGAGATGTACGAACAGTCGACGTGACTGTTCGGCGATTACGTGAAAAAATTGAAGAAACTCCAAGCAATCCAACTTGGATTGTTACACGTAGAGGTGTTGGGTATTATTTACGAAATCCTGAACAGGAGTAGGTTTTTATGAAGAAAGTAGGCTTTTTTCGGTCCATACAATTAAAGTTCATTATAATCTTTATTTTACTTCTGCTTGTTGCGATTCAAGTAATTGGATCCTATTTTGTAGGTAACTTGGAGGAAAAGCTAAAAGGCAACTTCAAGAACTCGATTAATGATCGAATAGACTACTTAAGCCTTAATTTGGAACAAGCCTTTGCAAAAGAGCGTCTTGAAGGCGAGATAACCCTTGAGGAAGAAGTTCAGAGTATTGTAAGTGATGTTGACCCAGAAGATATAACCAGTTTGCAGGTTGTTAACTTACAAGGTCGTGTTTTAGGTACAAACGATATTTCTATTATGGATAATATTGGGGAAAAAACCACTGATAAAACGATTCAAAATGTTTTATTATACGGATCTATCAAAAACAATGTTTCTGTAGACCCGGAGTCAGGAAACAGAGTGTTTGTTCGAGCTGTTCCACTTAAAGATAGTAGTGGTGAGGTAGTAGGCGCGATATACGTCGAAGCTTCCATGAAGAGCGTCTATGATCAACTGGAGAACATCAATCAAATATTTCTTCAAGGATCGATTTTAGCAGTTACAGTATCTGCTTTAATTGGTGTACTGATCGCAAGAACAATTACCAAACCAATAAAGGAAATGCGGCGTCAAGCAAAAACGATGTCAAAGGGTGATTTTTCTCAAAAGGTAAAGGTATATAGTTCAGATGAGATTGGAAATCTAGCAGAAACATTTAACGATTTAAATGATAAATTGAGGTACTCCCAGGCAACTACTGAAGAAGAGCGCCGAAAGCTGAGCTCAGTTCTATCCAACATGTCTGATGGTGTAATTGCAACAAATCATAAGGGGGCTGTCACATTAATGAACGATGCAGCTGCTAAACTGATTGAAAGGGATCCAGATGACGTAAAGGGTGACTTTTTGTTAGATATTCTAAAATTAAGTGACAAGGTAACTGAGATTTCAGAATTACAGGATGCAGGATCAATGATTATAGATTTTAGTGAGGATGATGAAATTTTTCTTGTTCGGGCAAACTTTTCGGTTATTTCCGATGAGAATGAGGAAGTCACCGGATTTATTACTGTTATAAGTGATGTGACAGAACAAGAAAAAGCTGAACAAGAACGGCGTGAGTTTGTTTCCAATGTATCACATGAGCTCAGAACACCATTAACAACCATGCGCAGTTATATTGAAGCATTGACTGAGGGAGCATGGGAAGATAAGGAGATTGCTCCAAAATTTCTAAATGTTACTCAAAATGAAACAGAGCGAATGATTCGAATGGTAAATGACCTTCTGCAGCTTTCGAAAATGGATCACAAAGATTATGGCTTGCACAAAGAACGAACGGATTTCATCTCGTATTTTCATCGTATTATCGATCGTTTTGATATGAATGTTGATGAAAAAATTAAACTTATTCGAGATCTTCCCACTGGTAACTATTATGTTTATTTAGATCAAGATAAGATGACACAGGTTCTCGATAATATTATTTCAAATGCAGTAAAGTACTCACCGAATGGTGGAGCTATCCGTTTCAGGGTAGAGAAACAAAAGTACCAACTGGTTATAAGTATTCAAGATGATGGGCCAGGAATTGCTTATGAAAAATTGGATAAGATTTTTGAGCGATTCTATCGTGCAGATAAAGCGCGAAACCGTAAGCTAGGAGGGACTGGTTTAGGTCTTGCGATTGCAAAGGAACTAGTAGAGGCGCATCATGGAAAAATTTGGGCTAAGAGCAAAGAAGGTGAAGGGACAACCGTTCTCTTTACACTTCCGCTAATGAATCAGAAGCGGAGGAATATCTCATGAAATTAGAGTCGATAAAATCCTTTATACTAACCTTTTTAGTAGGAATTAGTTTACTGCTTACATTTGGTCTTTGGAGTTTTCAACCAAATGATGATTTTAATCCAGGTCAGGAATTTGCAAATGATGTGAATATCGGTGGTCAAGGAGAATTGGAAAAACGAGATCTTATTAAACCGAGCACAATTTTGTTTCATTCGAAGGACCAACATCATGGTTTTGCTGATCCCGTGAACCAGCAAACGTTATATGAAAAAATACGGTCGTGGTCTTTGTACGACTTTCAAGAAACGGGGGCAACCGATCAGCTGACTAATGGCAGAAAGATAGAGATTATTTTTCCAGTGGCTGTACCAATGGAGATCTTACCTAAGCTATTTAAATTTAATGATGTGAAATCGGTGGTATTGCCTAATTGGTCGTTTGATCGAATCATAATTACGTTCGATCAAGATACCTCTTCACTTAAATTACATTTTATGTCAGAGAATGATAGTCTGTTAGCAACAGCAACTGTAAACGATACAAGTAGCTATAATTTGTTATGGTCATTTAGTACAGAGAAAAATGCCTTAAATAAATTGATAGCCTTTGAAAAAGGGATACAACCTATATATATCCCGCTTGAAAGTGTTTCATTGTTAAAAGAACAGTTCACAGCTGCTCTTATTGAACCAAGTAAATTAGCAGATGCGTTATTTCGTGAGACCACGTTATTAAGTAAGGGAGTTAACAATTATAATGATGGTACACGTGTTATGAGAATCCTAAATAATGATCGGAGTATTGAGTTTGTTAATTCTGCGCACACCGAAAGTGAACGGGTTAATGTACAGGAATTATTGAATTCTAGTATTATGAATATAAATGATCATATGGGGTGGACAGACGACTATAGGCTCGTAAAGATTGTCCCTAAAATAAACATGGTTCGTTACCGGATGTATTATGAGGGCTACCCTACATTTAGTGATTCCAATTTAGCTATTATTGAACAGCAATGGGGGATGGATGGAAATCTATATAAATATCACCGATCATTATTAAATTTAAAAAGTGGTATTACGATTATATCAGAAGAAAACCTGAAATCCGGTGTTGAGGTGATTTCCTATTTGGAACGTGAATTTGCAGAGACATATGACCTTGGGGAAATACAGGATATTAAAATAGGCTATAAGTATACGCATAATGACAACTCATCTTATTCCATAACACTTGATCCAGCGTGGTTTGTAAAGATGAATGATAATTGGCAGCCTATTGATTTTGAGCGGGAAAAGGGGGGAGCGATAGATGCAGTGGAGTCAAATTAAAACATTATTTATCCTCTGCTTTCTTGTGCTTGATGTGTATTTACTCACTCAGTTTGTATTCAAGCAAGAAAAGGCTGATTATGAAGTATTAAGTCCTGAACAAGAATCAACGATTGAAGATAATCTTGCCGCAGACAATATAACAATTTCGCCGAAGCTTCCACAGGAAGAATTAAAAGATTCCTATATATCTGTTAAGCAACAGCTATTTAGTAAAGAAAATAGTGCCATGGTCAAAGCAGTCGAAGGTCATGAAACGGCTATTATCGATAATGAATTTATCATTTCTAGACTAAAAGACCCCGTTCCGATACAAAAGGATGCCTCAGATGAAGAGATAGTTGCATCAGTAAGAAGTAATCTAAAACTTATTTCTCCTGAAAGCTATGTATTTTGGGAATGGAATAAAGAGCTTAATGTATTAATTTTTTTCCAGGAAAAAAAGAACCGACCTATCTATTTCAATCAGAATGGTTTAGTTCTTGTTTTCTTAAATGATAAAAATGAAATAACCTTTTATACACAAACATTGCTAGGTGAGATAGTAAAACAGGAAAGTCAGGAATTATTAATGCAGGCTATCCAAGCTATTAGTGTTTTATATCAAAAAAGTGAGTTAAATACGGATGATGAAATTACACAGGTTGATATTAGTTACCATACAAGGATAACACTTGAAGATGGCCCACAGGTATTTGCACCTACATGGAAAGTATCCGTTAATAATGAACGAAACTATTTTATTAACGCCATTGAAGGATATATATTTTCAAGTGATGACGTCGGATTTTTAAAGGACTCGATTGAAAACATTATATCAAAAGTAAGTAAAATTGATGATAATCAGGAATTAGAAGAGTATTTGTTAAAACAGTTAAAGGAACGATTACAATCAATAAACCGGAGTGAATTGGAATGACTTTACGTTTTAGTGTATTAGCATCAGGCAGTACGGGGAATGCTTTTTATATAGAATCAGAAAAAGAGAAGCTTTTGGTCGATGCTGGATTAAGTGGAAAGCAATTGGATAAGCTTTTAAGTGAAGTGCGTGTTGATCCTGCAAATTTGACTGGTATATTAGTTACACACGAGCATAGTGATCATATAAAAGGTCTAGGAATTATCGCACGTAAATATAATTTACCTATCTATGCAAATGAAAAAACGTGGAAGGCAATGGAAGGATCGATTGGCAAGATTGCATTGGACCAGAAATTTCATTTTAATATGGAAGAGGTAAAAACCTTTAGTGACCTCGATATCGAATCATTTGGAGTTTCACATGATGCTGCTGAACCAATGTTTTATACCTTTCGTCATGACAACAAAAAAGTTGCATTGGTAACAGATCTTGGTTATGTGTCGGAACGTATTAAAAAAACAGTAGAAGATGCAGATGCCTATATATTCGAAGCAAATCATGACGTCGGAATGCTTCGTATGGGAAGATATCCATGGAATATTAAACGTCGCATACTTGGTGATTCTGGTCATGTATCGAATGAAGATTGTGCGTTAGCATTACATGATATTATTGGCAATCAAACAAAACGTATTTATTTAGCACATTTAAGTCAAGATAACAATATGAAAGACCTAGCCCGTATGTCGGTTAGCAATGTGTTAGAAGAGCGTGGCGTTGCAATCAATAAAACAATTAAAATCTTGGACACAGATCCGAAGAAAGCAACTGACTTGTATGAGGTTGTATAAGTAAGGCTTGGCGCCACGTGTGATGAAAGGGATGATAGGATGGATTATTACAGTAATCAATATCCACCACCAGATAGGAAACGAAAGAAAAGAAAAAACTGGCTTTTCCCTGTACTTATAGGTATTATCATCGGCGTCCTAGTCGTAGTTATTGCAATGCCATCATTATTAAAATCAAATGCTTTTCCGCAAGCATGGATGAATGATGATCAGTCTGAAGATGGGAATGTGAATCAAGAGTCTGGAAGCAGTTACGTCAATGTGGATGTGTCAACACAAATTACGGATGTTGTAGAAAAGGTTGCACCGGCTGTTGTTGGTGTAGTTAATATTCAACAACAGATGGACTTTTGGCAACAACAAGAGAGTCAAGCTGGTACTGGTTCTGGAGTCATTTATAAAAAGGAAGATGGTAATGGATTTATAATTACCAATCATCATGTTGTAAGTGGCGCTGATACTGTGGAAATTGTACTGTCTGATGACACACATATTGAAGCAGAGATACTAGGTAGTGATTTGTTCTCAGATTTAGCCGTGTTGCGTATTGATAGCAAACATGTAAAGCAAGTCATTCAAATGGGTTCATCAGATAATGTGAAAGTTGGAGAACCAGCAATTGCAATCGGAAACCCATTAGGTATGATGTTTTCTGGATCTGTCACACAAGGAGTCATCAGTGGAAAGCAACGGACAATCCCACAAGATTTTAATCAAGACGGTCGTGCTGACTGGCAAGCTGAGGTCCTTCAAACGGATGCAGCAATTAATCCTGGTAACAGTGGTGGTGCATTAATCAATATAAAAGGGCAACTCATTGGGATTAATTCGATGAAAATTAACGAAACGGCGGTTGAAGGAATTGGATTTGCGATTCCGATTGATATTGCAAGACCACTTGTGAATGAACTTGAAAAACAAGGGGAAATAACCCGACCATACTTAGGTGTTGAAATTTATTCCCTCGACGAAGTACCACAAACCGAGTGGGATAGCACGTTAAGCCTTCCAAAAGGAGTTAAAGGTGGCGTCTATGTCTGGAGCGTAGAGCGACTTTCACCGGCAGACAATGCAGGACTTGAACGATTGGATGTTATCACACATGTAGATGGTAAGGAAATCTTGAATATGATTGATTTACGCAAAATCCTTTATCAGAAAAAAGAGGTAGGCGATGATTTAAAAGTCACCTTCTACCGTGATAGTGAAAAACAAACGGCAACGATAAAGCTTGGACAACAACGTTAACATTGAATAAACCACTTCCATTTGGAGGTGGTTTTTATGTTGTCCAGCTAACCTTTAACTTGAATGTTGATAAGTTGAAATGATAAATCAGTATGAATGTTGATAAGCAGAATAACCGTGATGTCACGGTTAACCGTTAATTTTCCATGATAATCGAATTTTATTTTCAATAAGTGGTGGGTCGTTCACACCCGAACATTTGTGCATATGTGCATAAGTTTGTGGATAAGTTAAATTTTCTGAATTTAAAGCAGAAAAAGTGCGGTGCTTTAAATGCGCACCGCATTTTTAAAATTCATCATCGAAACTTCTGTCCCCGTACATGGTTCCAAAGTAAAAGTAATAAGACCAACATCACAATATCAAGTCTTGCTGCATAGAGGAATTGGAAGAATCCTTGATCTGTAAGAAAAGGCAGTTTGGTTAGTAAGATTGCTGCTAATATAATAATAATAAGTGGTAGTGAAGCTTCTTTTACATAAAATCTGCCAGCAATTAAGGCACCACACACAATTTCCGTAATGGCTACGACTAACAAAAATGTTTCTGGAAATGGCAAGTCTAAACTATTGAAATTTGTTTGGAAGTCATCGAATAATAGCTTTACGATTCCAGTAATGATAAACACATAACCAACCACGTAGCAAATCCATTTTGCCATTGGCATTTTCACCATGAACACCTCCCAGTGATTCTAATGTATATGCAAAGGGTAAGCAAACATTGCCAAGTACTTTTTTAGATTGTATCTAAGCACCTTCTTATTGCCATTCAACAGGATTACACTTATAATTTGCTGTATACATACATATTGAAAAGGAAGTGCAACACGTGATACAACGTTTTTTCTCCTATTACAAGCCGCATAGGCGATTATTTATGATAGATTTCGGTTGTGCAGTTATCGTTGCAATACTGGAACTAGCTTTTCCTGTAGCAGTTCAAAAATTTATTGATAGCTTAATCCCAACTAAAGACTGGGACTTAATTGTTCTCGTTAGTATTGGGCTATTATTTGTATACTTACTTAGTACATTTCTTCAATACGTTGTCACCTATTGGGGGCACAAGCTTGGGGTTAATATTGAAACGGACATGCGTCAGGATTTATTTAACCATGTCCAGAAGCAGTCGTTTCGATTTTTTGACAATACAAAAACCGGACATATTATGAGCCGAATCACAAATGACTTATTTGATATAGGCGAACTTGCTCATCATGGACCAGAAGACTTTTTCATTGCTATTATGACCTTTGTTGGGGCGTTCTGGATTATGTTCACGTACAACGCCAAACTTGCTTTAATTATTCTGTTTGTGGTACCTATTTTAGTTTGGTTAATCACTTTCAGTAACATCAAAATGAATGCAGCTTGGAAAAAGATGTACACAGACATAGCAGATGTGAATGCACGTGTGGAAGACGCTGTATCTGGTGTACGTGTTGTCCAGTCATTCACTAATGAAAAACATGAAATGGCCCGTTTCACAAAGGATAATTATAGCTTTCGTTCAGCTAAAATCAGCGCCTATAAAGTAATGGCATTTGTTCATTCGAATATTTATATGATGATGCGTTTAATCGTTCTGATTGTATTGGTCGTAGGTTCATGGCTAACCTTCAACAATGAAATTTCAGGTGGCGATCTTGTATTATTCATTTTATTTACAAACGTTCTTTTCAAACCAATTGAAAAAATTAGTGCGCTGCTTGAACTATATCCAAAAGGAATGGCCGGGTTTAAACGATTCACTGATTTGCTTGATATCAGTCCGGAGGTAGTTAATCGCAAGGGTGCTCGTAATGTTGACTCATTAAAAGGTGACATCAAGTTTGATGACGTGACATTCGGTTATGAAAAAACGCAGTCAGCTGTATTGAAAGATTTAAGCTTTTCTGTGGAGGCTGGAGAAACCATCGCATTTGTTGGTCCATCTGGTGCAGGGAAAACGACGATTTGTTCACTTATCCCGCGTTTTTACGATGTAAATGGTGGTGCAATCAGTATTGATGGAATTGATTTACGTGACATGACGAAGGAATCGCTCCGTCATCAAATCGGAATCGTGCAACAGGATGTGTTTTTATTTACCGGCACATTACGAGAAAATATCGCATACGGCAGACTTGATGCAACAAATGAAGAGATTGAAAAAGCAGCAAAAGATGCCCATATGGAAGAATTCATTACCGAACTTCCACATGGCTATGAAACACAAGTCGGAGAGCGTGGATTGAAGCTTTCGGGTGGACAGAAGCAGCGGATAGCTATCGCGCGGATGTTTTTAAAAAACCCACCGATTCTAATCCTGGATGAAGCAACATCAGCACTCGATACAGAAACTGAAATGATTATCCAGAAAGCATTAACCGAACTGGCAAAAGACCGCACAACCCTTGTTATCGCGCATCGCCTGGCGACCATCAAGAATGCCGATCGTATCATGGTTGTCACAAAAGAAGGTATAGCAGAACAGGGTAACCATGAAGAACTGATAAGGCGTGATGGCATTTTTGCTAACTTGCATAGAGTGCAGATGCGTTAATTTTCATAAGAAGGACCTAGCTAAATGTTGCTGGGTTCTTTTTTATGACTTATTGGTTTGGCGTAAATCATAAGTTTTAAGAGAAGGAACATACTCTACGCTTAGGGTCAAAAGAGCCCAAGGGGTGAATGTCATTGGTGAGGGGAAGAAATTATTTAACAAAAATTACGCAAAATTTTATAATAATTAGATATGGTTAATGTTAAAATGGTAGTAACTTTTTTTAAAATTATGAAGTCAAGTGTATTCGATTATGTAAACACAGGTATACCATAGGTTCCCTCTTGCAACGTGACGGAGGTCTGGGTCTGCGCTTCTAGCAAAAGGACTACGATGGTTGTTTTCTTTTCAAGCTGTTGAGGAATTTTCACAGTGTGTCAGCTCTGATAAGGAGGCAATTGTAATCAGCACACTTAAATTAGTTGAATCAATTCCGAGATTAGTGCATATGGATAGATTTATTAATGAATTAAAAAGGAAACCAGCGAAAGAAGGAGAAGGAATATTCGCACAATCTTTTCAGCCATCTAGGGAGACCTTGATTCAATGTGTTGTTTTTCGTGATGGTTAATCTAAAAACTAAAATTGATATGTTAGAAAAACAATTATACAAAATGCATCATCTTCAATTTGAATCCTTCATAGAATCAGAGTTAAATAATTTACAAAAAAGTATCCTTCAGGAAAGCTTATACAATTAAATTGCAATAGTTGAATGCATAGAAATACCTTATCTAAAAATGCTTGAAGGATAGTTAAGGGGTGGCATAATAAGATCACTATTTTATTATCCATTCCGCTGATGTTCATAACTACACTAATTGCAATAGGCATAATTAATATTTACTCAGATGCAAAAGGCTAATCGATAAGAATAAGGTACAAAACATGAAAGGAATGATTAAATGTTTTATATTATCGTTGGTATTTGTATTGTAATGGTCATTATTGTTTTATTGTTTTTAGATAAGTTTGCGGGTGCTTCTGATATGATGAGCGGTTTCACAAATAGTGGTTTTAAAAAACTCATGATTGGTCTGACTATAGCGTCAGTTTTATCGCTTGCATATGGGGTTTATGCGAAAATCACCTATCAACCACCATTTATTGACGTTAGTATAAATGGTAGTAGTTATACTGTTTTTGGAGATATTGGTGACATCGGTTATTATTCCGATGGATTAGTAACAGTAGATCAATCGACGGAAGTCAGTCTGGTTTCTTGGGAAGAGCTAAACCTGGGCGATGAGGCAGAGATACTTGTAACCTATCCATCTGGAAAAGAAATCAGTTGGACCCCAAGTGTGTCATCGATAGAAGGTATTTCTGTAAATGAAATTAAGAAGATCTACAAATTATCACCTTATACGTTTGAAGAAACCGGAAATGTTACATTAACCATTAAAGATAAATCAACCAGTCTTACAATCGATGTAAAACAACAGTAACTTAAAGTCTTTTCAACAATGGAAAGACATAATTGGTAATTGGTTGATGAAAGTTAAGGGAGAATCTTATATGAAAGACTTATGAAATGGATTAGATGATGAGAGGTAGCGGATACTTATGGATAATCATACTGCAATTACAATTAAGGAGTTAATATCTGATGAGGAGATTTTGAACGGCTTTACAGTAATGAAACAATTGAGAAATCACTTAAATGAAAATACGTATCTCGAGCTTGTGCGAGAGGCTAGAGAAAAAGATATGTACAGGTTGGTTGCTTTATATGAACATAACCGAATAGCGGCGGTTGTTGGCTTTAAACCGATGATCACTTTATACTATGGTCGCTTCGTTTGGGTATGTGATCTAGTAACAGATGAGAGTATGCGGTCAAATGGTTTTGGCGAAAAGCTTCTTACATATGTGCATGAATGGGCGAGAGAAAACAATTATCAAAGTGTAGCTCTATCGTCGGGCTTAAAACGCGCAGATGCGCATCGTTTTTATGAGGAGAAAATGAATTATAATAAGGTAAGCTATGTATTTAAAAAATCTGTAATAGAGTAAAAAGTTGCCGTCAGGAGTTGGGTAAGTTGTTATTTTTTGTATTCGCGTTTATAGGATGTTTTATAGGAGCAGCTATTATTCTATTAACTCGTCAATTTAGGAAAAGGGATAAATCGAGACTGGTAGTGTTTTCGCCCTGTATAGTCTCTCTATTGGTTTCTATCTACCTGATGTATATAGGAAACGTGCAAATAGAAGGCATTGAAGGAGCCGCATACATGCTTCTTTCACTAATTATATTTTGTTTTAGTGCAACTGTATTGTACCTGACCGATAAAAAGGAAACCTAGAGTAAGTGAACATGGGAGGAATATTCATGGAAAATTCAACAAAACAAACTTACAATGATTTGGCTAAAACCTATGAAGAAAATATTGATCAGGAGAGCCCATACAATACAGATTATGAGCGTCCAGCAATGATAAACCAAGTTCCGAATAAACTAAATGGATTAAATGTTCTTGATGCTGGATGTTCAGCTGGTTGGTATTCAGAAGCATTAGTTGACCGTGGTGCAACCGTAACGGGAATTGATTTGAGTTCAGAAATGGTAGAAGCCTCTAAAAGAAGGTTGGGAGATAAAGCAACTATTTTCTGCCATGACTTGCAAAAGAAATTACCGTTTAAAGGTGATCAATTTGATTTTATTCTAAGTTCATTAACCCTTCATTATATAAAGGATTGGGAATCTATGTTTCGTGAATTTAATCGAGTATTAAAGCCTAACGGAACTTTATTATTTTCTGTACATCATCCTTTTATGGACTTTACTAGATACGATGTTGCGGACTATTTTGAGAAAAGGCTACTAACAGAAACCTGGAATAAACCAACTATAACAATTGATGTAAGCTTTTATAGAAGGTCGTTGCAGGATATCATTAATACAACTACACAGTTTTTTTCTATTCAACAGCTAGTAGAGCCCCAGCCCCAAGAATCAATGAACGAAAAAAGTCCTAATTCATATAAAAAATTGATGGAAAACCCCCATTTTTTAATTATTAAAGCAAGAAGCGGAAAAACATTTGATTGTATTGATAGATAAGGGCAAATCTTTAAAGTGGTGGTGGAACGATGCAAATATTCGAATCAGAAAGAAAGTGGTTCGGCCATAAATGGATTAAAGTAATAAGCATCATTTTAAAATCCTTTCTCGTCTTGGTTGTAACCGGAACGTTTATATTTTTTTCGATTATGATCTATCTGCTGGTTCAAGATTATTTCTATAATGAGAATGAAGACAAGTTTAATGAGAACGGAAATCAAGTTTTGGAGGCAGTTTAGGTAACATAAAAACGAACGAGCTTTTTAAATAAGCTCCTTCGTTTTATTATTTTGCCTTCAACTTCCGCAATAAAAACAAGAAATACGGCGCACCAAGTACAGCTGTAAATATCCCAGCTGGAATTTCAGCTGGCGGCGCCAGACCCCTGCCTAATGCATCGGCTAATAACAGAAGGAGCATCCCTGTTACTGCTGAGGTTGGCAGTAACAGACCATGCCTGTTTCCAACCAACTGTCTTGCTATATGTGGTGCAATCAATCCGAGAAAGCCAAGTGAACCTACAACTGCCACTGAGGATCCAGCTAGCGCGACTGCAATAATGAGCAGAATTAACCTTGTTCGTTTAGTATTCTCGCCTAGACCTTCTGCCACATCATCACCTAGATTTAAAATATCTAACCGGGTTGCCAGCAATATACTAATTGGAATCAATAAAACAATCCATGGAGTTAACAACAATATGTCATTCCAGCTTTTCCCCCATAGACTTCCAGTTAACCAGATAAGCGCAGCATTTATTTGAATTGGGAATTTGACCATTAGAAATTGAATACCAGCCTGGCAAATCGCGCCCAGCGCAATACCGACAAGTGCTAACGTCGAAGGATTAACGCCTTTTTTATAAGCAAAGAGATATAAAATAACTGTAATGATTCCAGCACCTGCAAGGGCTGCTACCGGGAGCATAATGACTGGTGCATGTGGGAAAAGCAGCACGACGATTGCAGCGGCTAGGCCAGCCCCTTTGGTAATTCCAATAACATCCGGTGATGCTAGTGGATTTCGAATTATTCCTTGTAAAATTGCACCAGAAACACCAAGCCCCGCTCCGACAAGGATTGCCATAACAATTCGCGGCAATCGGTAATTCATGATGATAAAACTAGCACTATCATTTCCTCCACCACCAACTGATTGAAACAGCTCAACAGGACTGATAAACACAGCACCAACACCAATAGCTAAAATTGCGATAATCAACGTTATGCAAATTAGCAACAGCAAGCGTGCTTTAGGGGTGATTTTTTTCTTGCTCATGCCTCCCTACCCCCTTTGCGTGCCAGGTATAAGAAGTATGGAGCTCCGATTAATGCGGTAACAATCCCTACTGGTGATTCAGCTGGGAATGCAATAAAACGTGACAGCACATCTGCACTGACTAAAAGCAATGCGCCAAGCAGTCCGGAAAACGGGATGAGGTAGCGGTAATCAATCCCAATTAACTTCCTGGCGATATGTGGGATAATTAACCCTACAAACCCAATGGGACCTGCTACAGATACAGAGGCTCCAGCAAGAACAACAACAAGTAGGCTGAAAAACAAGCGAATCACAGCAACATTTTGACCGAGCCCTTTTGCCATGTCATCACCAAGGCCCAGAATAGTAAGTTGCCTCGCTGATACCACTGCAATAATCATACCGACTGTCGCCCAAGGCCAGATGATTTGAACCTCATTCCAGCTTGTCCCGTCAATTGCACCAGCAAGCCAGAACAGCACACTTTGCGTAGAATCTTCGTGGAACAGAACAATACCTTCAATAATGGCAGATAAAAATAAATGCACGGTTATACCAGCTAATGCTAGCTTAATAGGTGACGTCCCACCAGTGCTTGACGCCATTGAATAAACAATAGATCCGCCTAAAATTGCGCCAAGGAAAGCAAAATAAACCAGGGAACTTGGAGGGATGCTTGGTAGAAATACTAGACTTAGGACAACCACTAAGGAGGCTCCGGCATTCACTCCAAATATTTGCGGTGATGCTAATGGATTCGATGTAATTGCTTGCATGATTGCTCCTGCGATTGCTAGGCTAGCCCCGATAATAACGGCTATCAACGCACGGGGTAGTCGTAAATTCTGTATGATTAAAAATTCTTTTGTTTGTTCATCTGAAAAAAATGATTGGAAAACAGCCCCAAAATCAATAGATACAGCCCCTATACGCAGACTTGCCATCAAACTGAGAAGTAATAACAGAAGCACAACTATAAATAAAAGCACCTTTGATAGCATCTTTCTTGATTCCATAAAATATTCCCTCATTTACTAAGAACATTTTTCACATACTGTACCATAAACAGGCAAAATAAAGAGCGAGAAATAGTATCTCGCCCAAGATTAATTGCCGTAAAGTTTTTCTACTGCTTCTTCCAAAATTGCTTCAGATGATATCAACCCACGGAACCTGGACCATGTATTTTGATCGACTGTGTATACCTGTTCATTCTTTACAGCACTTATATCTTGCCATAGTGGGTTCTTTTTCCACTGATCAACAATGGTTTCGTCACTGGATTGCATGAAGAAAAATACATCTGGATTGAATTTTACAATTTGTTCTAAATTAATTTTATTATAGCGGTCGCTGCCATCCTGTATCGCATTTTTCAGACCAATTGATTCAAGTAATGAGCCGGTATAGGAAGCCATATTATGGGCGAAAAATCCGTCAGTCGTAACAACAGCTGGCAGCACTGTTCGATTTTCGTCTTCAGGAACCTTTGATTTAATTTCCTCCATACGTTTCTTGTGCGCCTCTAATACTTCTTTTCCTTTTTCTTCTTTACCAACAGCGTGGGCAATTTTTTCGAAGCCTTCCAAAATTTGTTCGTAATCAGCTGACAGTGAATTCAACATGATTGTTGGCGCAATTTCTGAAAGCTGTTCATAGACATCCTTGTGCCGTTGAAGGTCCGCAATAATTAAGTCAGGCTTTAACGAGCTAATGATTTCCATGCTTGGCTGCTTACGTGTTCCAACTGAGGTATAGTCATCAATCTTTTCGCTGATTGGTTCAATAATTCGGTCCTTATCATTATCGTCCGCGATACCAACTGGTGAGATTTCAAGTGCCGCTAATGCATCTACATAGGAAAATTCTAACGCAACAATTTTTTTCGGATTAGCAGGTACTACCGATTCACCCATTTCATGCTTAACAGTGATGGTATCTTCGCTTGATTCCTCTTTTTTGTCAGCCATGGTCGTATCATCGCCGTCACCACCAACTGTACCACATCCAACTAAGGCAAAAAGACCAAACATCATAACAATGGAAAAAAATAATTGCTTCTGTTTCATTATGTAACCTCCTGCATAGTATTTGTATGCGTTTTATACTCTGATAATAATGATAATCATTATCAATATAAAAGTCCACACTTTTTTATACGTATTTCTACAATTTTACAAATTAACAGTATTTGAAGGTGAGAGTTTGCTTGATAAAATATCTAACACCTTTCGTTTTTTCTTCAAAATTATTCTTGACGGGTTTCTTAACTGTGCTATAATCACTTTATGTCATCTAACTGATAATGAATATCATTATTAGTTAGTTCGGATGGCATTTAATAACATCTATAAAGAAGGATTGACTATGAAAATTCTCTATTTGTTTATTGCGCTTACTCTTTTATCCGTTTGCTCTATATTTATAGGTGTTTCGGACATTGCTCCATGGGAAGTTTTTAGTTTAACGAAAGAACAACTAGAAATTTTAATGATCAGCAGGATACCGCGATTAATTAGCATCCTAATTGCGGGAATGAGCATGAGTATTTGTGGTTTAATCATGCAACAGCTTAGTCGAAATAAGTTTGTCTCACCAACGACAGCTGGAACACTTGATTCTGCCAGGTTAGGAATTTTAGTTTCATTGATGGTTTTTACTTCAGCGAGCCCATTGCAAAAAATGCTTGTTTCGTTTGCATTTGCTTTACTTGGGACTTTTATTTTCATGAAAATTCTTGAGAAAATAAAATTTAAGGATGCAATCTTCATCCCATTGGTCGGGTTAATGTTCGGGAACATCATTAGTTCTCTTGCTACATTTTTTGCATACAAGAATAATCTCATTCAAAATATGTCTTCATGGATGCAAGGCGATTTTTCGATGATTATGAGTGGTAACTATGAACTTTTGTATGTCAGCATTCCAATTTTAATTATTGCGTATTTATTTGCAAATAAATTTACCATTGCTGGAATGGGAGAGGATTTTTCCAAAAATCTAGGGTTGAACTATCGACAGGTAGTTAATATCGGGTTAGTTATCGTTGCATTGGTAACAGCATCAGTAGTTTTATCCGTTGGGGTTATTCCGTTTCTTGGATTAATTATTCCAAACATAGTCACCATATATCAGGGTGACCACTTGAAGAAGAGCTTAATACATACAGCATTGCTAGGAGCTATATTCGTACTATTTTGCGATATCGTTGGTCGCGTAATTATCTATCCTTATGAAATTCCAATAAGTTTAACGGTTGGCGTTATTGGAAGTGGGATATTCATTTATTTACTGTTAAGGAGAAAGAAATATGGGCTATAAGAAAAAGACAATCATCCTGGCAGTTATTGCACTGGTCATCGCCATGATATACATACTATACGATTTAAGTGGCAATATTGGCTATATCTTACCCCGACGGATTATGAAAGTCGTTGCAATTATTATTACGGGAACAGCTATTGCATTATCAACTACGGTATTTATGACCATTACAAATAACCGTATTTTAACACCGAGTATTTTAGGACTTGATTCACTCTATATGTTGCTGCAGACGTTTATCATATTCGTGTTTGGTTCTCAGTCCCTTGTGATGATGAACAGCCATATTAACTATTTTATTTCGATTGGATTGATGATTTTATTTTCATTAGCTCTTTATCGCTTTTTATTCAGTGGAGAAAATACCAACATCTACTTTCTCTTGTTAATCGGAATGATTTTAGGAACATTTTTCGGTAGCTTTACTTCCTTTATGCAAGTCTTGATTGATCCAAATGAATTCATGATAGTACGTGACCGCATGTTTGCGAGTGTGAACAATGTTAATGAGGATCTTGTTTATTTATCCTTTGGTTTACTGGTGCTGGTGATACTGTACTTCATGCGTTTTTATAAGTATCTGGATGTGTTGGCTTTAGGTAAGGATCAAGCAATCAACTTAGGTGTTCCATATGACTATGTTGTAAAGCGATTATTGATAGTTGTTGCCATATTACTTTCAATTGCAACAGCGTTAATTGGGCCGATTACATTTCTTGGGCTCCTAGTAGTCAATCTGGCATATGAATTTGTAAAAACGTATCGTCATTTTTATTTAATTATCGGATCAATCTTGATCAGTATTATCGCGTTGCTAGGTGGACAGTTCATTGTCGAGGAAATCTTTACCTTCCAAACAACGGTCAGCGTCATTATCAACTTTGTTGGCGGTGTTTACTTCATCTATCTTTTATTAAAGGAGAATAAATCATGGTAGATATAAAAGGTGTGTTAAAAAAATATAACCAGAAAAGTGTTGTTGACGATGTTTCAATAAAGATTGAAAAAGGCACAATCACGTCATTCATTGGGCCAAATGGCGCTGGTAAAAGTACATTAATAGCTATGATCAGCAGATTAATTACCAAGGACGCGGGTGTTATTACAATTGATGGTCAGGATGTCACCAAAGCAAAGAACAATGAATTGGCTAAAAAAGTCTCCATATTAAAACAGTCAAATTCGATAAATTTAAAGTTAACGATACGAGAGCTTGTTTCCTTTGGACGATTTCCATATTCACAAGGGAAATTAACAAAGAAAGACTGGGCAAAAGTCGATGAAGCAATTTCGTATATGGAACTTAAAGAAATTCAAGAGAAATACCTAGATGAGCTTAGTGGTGGGCAGCGTCAGCGTGCATATATCGCTATGGTTATTGCCCAAGATACCGAATATATTTTGCTGGATGAACCGTTAAATAACCTGGATATGCGCCACTCTGTACAGATTATGAAAACCTTGAGGAGGTTAGTAAATGAGCTTGGCAAAACTATTTTAATTGTCATTCATGATATAAATTTTGCATCGTGTTACTCCGACCAAATCGTTGCACTAAAAGATGGAAAAGTAGTAAAAAAAGGACCAACACGTGATGTAATTGATGAAAGTGTTTTAAAGGATATCTATGACATGGATATTAACATTCAAACTATTAATGATAATCGTATTTGTGTATATTTTGCTTAAAAAACAAAAGAGAGGTTGATTAAAATGAAAAAAGTTTTATTAGTTATCATATTGAGTGGTCTAGCTGTATTTGCTGCCGCGTGCGGAGGAACTGATGCAAGTGAAACAAATGGTAGTTCAGATAAGCCGGAAACAATAAATGTGAAACATGAACTAGGACAGACAGAGATTACCAAGAACCCTGAAAAAGTAGTTGTATTTGATTACGGGACACTTGACACACTTGATAAGCTTGGAATTAAAGTAACAGGTGTACCACAAGGTAATATTCCTACATATTTAGATAAATACGAAAGCAGTGACTATGAAAATATCGGAAGCTTAAAAGAACCAGACTTTGAAAAGCTGGCACAAATCGATCCAGATTTGATTATTATTTCAGGAAGACAATCTTCTTTATATGAGCAATTACAGGAATTAGCACCAACTGTATATCTTGGTGTTGATACAACAAGATATATGGATTCGTTCAAAGAAAACCTGGAAAAAATTGGTGAAGTATTTGGTGAAAAAGATGAAATTAATCAAGAATTACAAACCATCGAGCAATCAATAGCAGATTTACAGGAAAAAGCAGCCGCAAGTAATAAAAAAGCATTAATCACGCTAGCAAATGATGATAAAATCAGTGCCTATGGTCCGAGCTCAAGATTCGGTATAATCCATGACGTTTTCAGTGTTCCACCAGTTGATGAGGGCATTGAGGTATCCACACATGGGATGAATGTTTCCTTTGAATATGTAGTTGAAAAAAATCCGGATATCCTTTACGTTATTGATCGCGGAGCAGTAGTTGGAAGTGAGTCATCTGCTAAACAGGTGGTTGAAAATGAACTAGTCAAGAAAACAAGTGCTTACAAAAATGATAACATTGTTTACTTGGACCCTAATTATTGGTATTTATCTGGTGGAGGATTAGTTTCCGTTCAGGAAATGGTAAATGAAATAGCAAGCAGTTTGAAGTAATAGGAATGTGGAGAAGGTGATCAAGTATTGATTGCCTTTTTTGCTGAAAAAAGTTATCCACATTTTTCCTGGAATGACATATCCACAGCATGAAATCAACTTTTCCACACAGTTATCCCCAAAAACCTGTGGATGGATTGTGCATAAGTGAAAAATTCGCACAATAAAAAATTAGTTTTTGTTAAACTAACATGGAGATAATTTAAAAATGAATAGCCTGACTGTGAGAAGAAGTAGAAAAAAAACTGTCATAAATTGTCGATATTTCCCGGGAAATTATAAGATTATTTCACACGGATAAGAAAGTATACTTAAGTGGATATCAGTATAAGTGCAATTAAGTGTTTTACTATTAAGGACGAGGCGAATGGCGGGCTTTTCTAATAAAAATTATCCCTGACATTTAATTTATAGATATACTATACTTGTTAAAAGTTCCTAAAGGAGAATGGTTAGTAATGTATCAGAAACCTAAAGTAATAGTAAGTGTATTTTCATCCATTGATGGTAGAATTACAACTGCACCTGAACATAACGTTATGGAGTGGACCACCGAAGACATTGATGGAAACGCTAATGAATTAACTCATCGATTATATGACGAATTAGATTGTGATGGAATGGTGTCTGGAAGTGAGAGTTTGATTGTTTGGAGTAAGGATTGGATAGAACCGGAAAATGTTATTTATCAGCCAAAAAAGTCTAAGGCTTATATTGTTTTTGATGGAAAAGGAAGAATAGATTGGAATCAAACGGAAGGTCTAATTGTAGTAACACGAGAAAATGTGTACGATAATTATATAAAACAGTTAAATGATAAAGGTATTTCATACATACAGGCAGGAAAGGGTGATTACATCGATTTATCTGTTGCGCTTCAACACTTATATGATCGTGGGTTTAAAAAGCTAGGGTTAAGTGGTGGTGGGGCAATAAACGGCGCCTTTTTACGAGCAGGATTGATCGATGAAATCAGCTTGGTTATAGCTCCGGTAGCAATCGGAGGAAGAGCAACACCCACAGTTTTTGATTGCGATGATCTAACCTCAATTGTAGGTGCTACAAAACTAAAACTTCTAAACACAAAACCATTGGGAGAAGATGGCGCAGTATGGCTTCATTATGAAGTTGAATAGCTAGTTTGATATGTAGGAAAGGCTTTTATACGACACCAATCATAGAAATAAAACGGTCTAAATTTCCAGAAAGACGATTTACACCATCCACATAATAGAAGGTGGAAGCAGTTGCTGGATTGATTTCTTCTGTTGAATAGATATACACAATTTTTTCTAAACCAAGCGCAATTCCTAGTTCAACATGGCTGCTTTTCCCTGCAGGCAGAAGCATGATGAAAATATCACTACTGTCAATAGCACTTTTTTCTTGCTCACCAATTGCGTTCAGTGATTTAGGCTCTATGGCACGCTGATTCATCGTCCAGTCGTATGTATGCGTGAACCCCTTTGATACAAGCTTTTGTGAAACATAACGTACCATATTCTTATTTTCAAAACTCGAGGCAATATAGAAGCGCATGTATATCGAGCCCTTTCTGATAAAATTGGTTGCTTTGATAGCCCAATCTTATTTTAATTGTTAGCTAGGGGAATTCATAGCTTACTAGTTAAGTTTTCTACTGGTTTCCCCACTCACTCGCTAACATTCCATAAACAACATGGTCCACATAATGATCATATAACCATTCGGCCTGTCTGATTTGTCCTTCTTTTATAAATCTCAAGCGTTCTGGAATAGATCGACTTTTAGAATTCTCGTATGCTGCACGGATGTCGATACGGTTAAAGTCAAGGTCAGTAAAAGCATAGTCAGTTAACTCGCGTACAACACGGGTCATAATTCCATTTCCTTGATAATCTTGTCCAAGCCAATAACCGATGTAAGCGACTTTATTTGACCAGTCTAAGTTATTAAAACCAGCCGTTCCAACAAGTTTACCTTTAAATCGAATTGCTAGAGTCATGCTTTTCTTATCTTCAAATCCCCGCATGGTATGTTCAATAAAGCCACGTGAATCATCAACTGTCTTCGTTGCATCTACCCAAGGTAACCATTCGCGTAAATACGGACGCCCGGCATCTGTTAAGCTAAATAGTGCTTCGGCATCCTCTAATTCCATTAGCTGTAGAGTAAGATCTTCATCAATTTCCCGAAAAAACATGAGAAACCCCTCCATTTTGTTTATTTATAGACCTTATCATACCACAAATGTATACTGAAATAGACAACTATATTTCATGAAAAAGCGCCACTTTACAGCCATGAAAACCGATTTGTAGTACTAACATTGAGGTGATTCGAATGAAAGCATCTTCTCCAAAGTTACCGTTAACATCTAAAGAGAGGACTAGTCTAAGAACCTATAAAATAAAGCTTAACCAAATTTCTGAAATGGAACCAAAGAATCTGGCGATCGGTCTTGGCGCATCATTGAAACGTGCTAAGTATCTAAAAGGCCTTGCGATCTTCCAAACGATACCATCGATTGGGCCAAAACTCGCACAACTTGTGATTGATTTGGGCTACTACTCATTCGAAGATCTTAAAGATGAGACAGGTGCAGCGTTAACCAATCTTGCAGAAGAGCAGTATGGCTATTGGATGGATCCGTGTGTTGAAGATTCGCTGCGTTGTGTCGTCCATCATGCCAGTCATCCAGGTAGTGAGAAAAAGTGGTTTGATTTTACGGCAGAACGAAAAAGGTTCCGTGAACAGAATGGGTACCCTGATACACGGCCCAAATTGGCTTGGCATGAAGCGGAGCCAACTAAATAACAACCACATAAAAATACCAATCATTCTTTTGTTTGGTTATTTTTTTTGCAGATGACATCTTTTTAAAAATTAATCATCCTCCAACTCCACGAGTTTATCTGCTATCGATTCATGCTCTTGTTCAGCTATTTCACTCGTAATGATATCATCTTTTAACAACAGATCGATGGCTTCGTGTTGCGCATATAGGGCATATTTTTGTAAAGTGACTTGTTGTTTTTCTTTCAGTTCAGGATACTTCTGAAAAAGCAGGTCCATTTCATCGTGCAATTTTTTTAGCTCATATTCATATTTATCTATTACCTCGCTTGAGACAGTTTCCGTTATGAATAAGTTCTTTTTCACTTTATTTATTTCAGTGATGGCTGTTTCATATCGATGTGCATGTGCAATAATCGATTTATACTCCGCATAACCCTCTTCATCTTTTGTGACTCCTAACAAAGATAAAAGCGGTTTAATGGAGAGCCCTTGGACGACTAAGGAAAACAGTACCACGCTAAAAGCAAGTATCAGAATATCTTCTCGGCCTGGAAAGTCTCTCGGAAGACTAAGAACGAGAGCAATTGATAGAGATCCTTTTAGACCTCCCCAATTAAAAACGTGCTTCCATGAGTTCGGGATATTTCTCATGAAGAACAAACTTATGTATACTGCGGAGCTTCGAGCTATAAGCACAATCAAAATGGCAATAAATATCAATCCCCATTTGTCGGCTACGTCAATTCTCGTGATTTCTAATCCAACCATTAAAAATACAAGAGAGTTAGCTAGTAATGCTGCTACATCCCAAAAGTTACTAATGTTCAATTTCGTTGCCGGACTCATCCCAATTTTAGCTCCATAGTTTCCGAATATAAGTGCAGCCACAACAACCGCAATTACGCCAGACGCATGAACCCCTTCCGCAAGCAAAAAGGCACCATAAAAAAGAATAATACTAAAAATAATTTCTAATGGATAGTCATCGAAGTATTTAGTTAAATGGGAAAATCCATACCCAAGCACAGCCCCAATGATGACACCGAGCGCTACAACTTTAACAAATTCCCACAGTCCAAGACCTGCACCTTCAATACCCAGTTCCATATAGGCTACTAACGAAAATGCTGATATTTTGAATAGTACGACGGCTAATCCGTCATTAAATAAGCTCTCACCCTCAATAATAGTTGCGAGCCTTTTGTTTACGCCCAGTCCTTTAAAGATGGATAGAACACTTACGGGATCTGTAGCACTCATGATTGCTGCAAATACGAAAGCTGCTGGGATAGAAAAATCTAAGAACCATATTGCTGAAAAACCAATGATGATAAATGATAGAAAGGTACCACCAAATGCTAGAGCAAGGATGGGCTTTTTATTTTCGTTAAGATGTGAAAATGGAAGCTTTAATGCTGCCTCTCCTAACAAAGCAGGCAGAAATAATGTAATAATGACAAAGTTAAAGATTTCACCTTCCGTTATAAAATCCTTTAGTGGTCCCAATACAGGAATGTTTACAAGCCCGATGATTGCTCCAACAATAACAAGAGCAATTGGGTATGGCTTTTTAAATTTCTTTGCAATAGCGGTAATACCGGCCGCAATCATAATTAGGATAAGGCCAAGTTCAAAGGTATGGTGTAAATCTAAATCAGGCAAAGAGTATCTCCTCCTTCAGTAGAGATGAACCGTCCACCATTATAGATATGAATGGTAGCGTATTAGTCATCAGTAAAATCGGCAAAAAAATAAATCCCAAACATGTTTGAGATTATTTTTTATCTATACTATTAATACCCAACTTCAACTGCGGCATTCACGATATACATCAAATCGTTTTTATCCGCTTTATCTTCAAGGAAAATGCCACTTGTCGTTGCCATTCCACCATTCACAATTTCAACGGTAACGTCACCATATGGAATCATTTCCTTCACTTTTTCCTGGTCAAGCTTTTCATTGTCCAGAGGGAGTGCAAGTTTCACATTCACCTTCATATTTTCAAGTCGTTGATCAGGTAAGCTTTTTTCAATACCAGGCATCGAGTTATAATGGATTGCATCTTTCACAGCACGCATAGATGCTTTTGTTACATCTTGACCATGTACATCAATTCCAGTCCCGGTTTGGATGAACACTATCTGTTGCATTATATCTCTCCTTTACTATTAGTATTAGTTATTTTACCCGTATAAGACCACGGACAAACAATCCTAGAGCAATGCACGAAACTTTGTTAAACTATAGGTATAAATAATTGTTAAATTTGTTTCATGCAATAGTTGGAAAGAGCAATGGAGACATACTTTTCCTGAAGAAAATGGTGTGGATTTTGCCAGATTTCCTGAAATAATTGCTTTAACAATGAGATGATTTGTTTAGCGTCGGTAATCTTTCGTTTGATGAGATTATACAAATAAGAGCTATACCGATCATAAAGCTCTTCCAATGCTCTTGTATCCCGCTTTGTTATTCTATCTAATAACATTTTATCTTTATGCATAAAAGTTGCCCCTTGTGTTGCTTCGAATTCCGTAATAGTTATGTAATACCCCTGTAATAAACTTCTTAAACTGATTTGTGATCATTTTTCGAACATCCAGGAAAGGTTTTGGTGCCATGAAATTAAACCATACATTACAACACATAAAAAGTGTTGATTTAACAGACTCGATACCAAAGGATGGCCGATTTCCGTTTAGCCTTCCTGTCATCCAATTCTTTCAAAAATTATACCTACACCCAAATGTAACCTATATTGTTGGAGAGAATGGAATGGGGAAATCTACCTTACTTGAGGGCATTGCGGTTGCATTAGGCTTTAATCCAGAGGGCGGAACCCTTAATTTCAATTTTTCTAGCTATAATTCGCATTCCAATTTGGATAACTACTTACGTATTGCAAAAGGGGTCAAAAAGCCAAAAGACAGCTTTTTCTTCCGAGCAGAAACGTTTTACAATGTATCTACTAATATTGAGGAGCTGGATGCCGAGCCTTCATGTGGTCCAAAAGTTATCGATTCTTATGGTGGAAAGTCATTGCATGAACAATCCCACGGGGAAGCGTTCTTTGCGACATTTATGAATCGGTTTTCAGGTGATGGCCTCTACATTTTAGATGAACCAGAAGCGGCTTTGTCACCATTAAGGCAAATGTCTATGCTAGCGCGAATCCACGACCTAGTAAACCAAGGATCTCAATTTATCATTTCCACCCATTCGCCAATTATCATGGCATATGAACACGCAAAAATCATTCGGCTGACAGAAGAAGGCATGGCAGAATCAACCTTAGAGGAAACCAGTCAGTATTCCATTATGAAACAGTTTTTCGATGATAGAGAACGATTGCTTCACCACTTATTTCAGTGAAATATCATTAAGCAAGAAAGCCTACATCATTATCGTGACGTAGGCTTTGTTTGTGAATTGTTGGTTTGGACAGGCTTTAATCTCTTTTTTGCAGAAATTGTTTCCGCTGTAACAGGGATGTGTTTTGCCGCTTTGCCAAGCCCATAAAGAGGCATATTACCATAAATAGATTCATAACTACCTTTTGGGACAACATAGGTTTCGTGGTATATTCCAACAGCATGATTGTTTCCTATCTTTTTATTAAAGTTCTTCCATGCAGTCAAATGTTTCTGGCCTTTTGAGTAAGCAAGAAGATCATCTGTTGACCGCCAATATGAAATCATAGCCGTTGTTCGGAGTCCAAAAAAACTTTCCATTGATAGAAAACCAAGACTCTCCTGATTCTGATAAAGCTCTTTTATCATACCAGGCATTGCTAAAAAAACGGGCAGCCATTTCCGTATAACGCGTCTTTTGTTTATCCTCATTCCTATGAGAAATACAACGATATCCTGGTCGTTTTCAGTCGTATACCTGCCTTCGTATACCGATTTCTCCATTAATTTCCCCTCCTATTTTAATTTTTGTATTGTAACTTCACACCACTCCATTGCAGCTAGTGTAGTTCGTTTCCCGTAATCCAAGGTAATAAGCCAATATCCTGCATCTGGCTTTTCGCGTGAAGTAGTAGTTATCATACTTTCAATTGCTTCATATGTGTTATAGCGCTCAAGCAATTTATTTCGGTACTGTTCAATGTGGCTGATTGTTTCGGAATTGCTTTGATGACGACTAAAAAATAACTTTAATAACATTTCGTTTTTATCAGAAGGCAGCTCCTCTATGGGATTTTGAAGCCAAATCTCAAGTTCGTCCTCTCCTTTTGGTGTAAGGTAATATTCCTTTTTATCAGGCTTCCCTTCCTGCGATGTATCCTGAACAGTAGCTAACCCGTCCTCGACCAGTTGTTTTAACGTAGGATAAATTTGGCCATAACTAATTTTCCAAAAGTGATTCAAGCTCTGGTCAATCATTTGTTTTATCGCATAACCTGAACGACACTCTGTAGTCAGCAGACCGAGTATGGCATACTTTGTGTTATTATTTTTTTTCATCTGAACCACCTATCATTATGATATGTATCATTTAGATATATAATACATGTTAGTGGATGAAATGGAAAGCAAAAGTTAGAAAATTTCCTAATCTGTCAGGTGTAGCTGTTATCGTAGTGTTTTTTTGGTAAACTGAGAGCAACGATAAAACAAAAAGGACGTATTGTTATGAAGATCACTATTATCACGGTAGGAAAATTAAAAGAAAAGTACCTAAAACAAGGCATCCAGGAATACCTGAAACGCCTCACAGCCTATGCAAAGGTAGATATTGTTGAAGTCCCGGACGAAAAAGCACCCGAAAACATGAGTGATGCAGAAATGATGGAAGTGAAACAAAAGGAAGGCGAACGAATTCTAGCGCAGATTAACCAGGATTCATACGTCATTACACTTGAGATTGGTGGAAAAATGCTAAGTTCCGAACAGTTGGCAGCCAAAATGGATGAGCTTGCCACTTATGGCAGGAGCAAAATTGCATTTGTGATTGGTGGATCATTAGGGATTAGTGAAGCGGTACAGAAGCGGAGTGACCTAGCGTTGTCATTTTCAAAGATGACATTTCCGCATCAGTTGATGAGATTGGTGTTGGTGGAGCAGGTTTATCGGGGGTTTAGGATTATTAGGGGGGAGCCTTATCATAAGTAAAAGTTAATGCAGATTGAAGAGAGAAATTAGTACAATGAATCTCAACTCTTAATCAGTAAAACAAAATACTGAGTTCACTAAATACGAATACGAACTCAGTATTCATCTTCAACTACATCATTCATACTTTCCTCTATCCTCAGCAACCATATAGTTATAAGGCGAGAAATCCTGACGATCGATTTGACAGTGAACTGCTTTCGCGATCAATCATTACTTTCGTCGATGGTTCCGCCCTTGATGACGCAATCCTGGCGGAAAATGATGTACAGCTAGAACAGCAGTCCAGCCTGTTTGTTGAATATTTGAAAATGGCTTTGAACGTGAGAAAGTAAAACAAGTGGCAGATCCGTTATCTCCTTCCAAGGTAATTCTAGTTGCTTTACTCAGAGCTTCCTTTTGGTTCAAGTTCCAGATTTTTTCAGTAGAATTAAGTAATACCGTATTAGACAAATTAATTAATAAAATTCAGCCTCTTTGAACTCTTCAACGAGTTTGAGGGGGTTCGTTTTTATACCAAAAAAAATTGAATTAATAGGAACAAACATTCTCTTTTTTATGTTTTAAATGGTATAATACTACATACTAGAAGGTTTAGAAGGTGGTAAGTTAAATTTTATTAAAAGGGAGTGATGACATTGCAAAATGAAACTGATGTCCTAATCTATCAAACAGAGGATGGAAATACAAAAATAGATGTTAGATTGGAAAATAAGACAGTTTGGATGACCCAAAAGGCAATAGCAGAATTATTCCAAAAGGGAGTAAATACGATTAATGAGCATATAAAGAACATATATGCTGAAGGTGAACTTCCGGAATCGGGAACTATTCGGAAAAACCGAATAGTTCAAACTGAAGGAAAGAGAGAGGTTGAACGCGAAGTATCATTTTACAACCTCGAAATGGTTATTGCAGTTGGATATAGAGTTCGTTCTCATCGAGGTACACAATTCCGTCAGTGGGCAACAGACCGCTTAAATGAGTATCTTGTTAGAGGTTTTACTATGGATGATGATCGTTTGAAGGAAATGCGTAACTTTGGACAGGATTATTTTGATGAATTACTGGAACGAATACGTGATATTCGTTCTTCTGAGCAAAGATTCTATCAAAAGATCACGGACATTTACGCTACATCTGTTGATTATGATGGTAAAGCGGAAATCACACAGGGATTTTTTGCTACGGTTCAAAATAAACTCCATTTTGCTATACATCGTAAAACGGCTGCTGAACTCACAGTAGATAGAGCAAAAGCAGAGAAGGAAAATATGGGACTAACTTCATGGAAAGGTGATAAAGTACGTAAACAGGATGTAACCGTTGCTAAAAATTACTTATCGGAAAAGGAATTAAAGTCGCTTAATCGAATAGTTACGATGTATTTGGATTATGCTGAAGATCAAGCAGAAAGACAACGGCCTATGTATATGAAGGATTGGATTGATAAACTCAATGCCTTTCTTCAATTCAATGATCGTGATATTCTAGAAAACGCTGGAAAGGTTTCAAAAGCAGTTGCAGATACGATAGCCACTCAGGAATATGAAAAATTTAATCAACATCGAATAAGTCAAAGTTCTTCTGATGATTTTGATCAATTTATTGAGAGCAATAATCTGAAAAAGTAACTTGCCAGTTAATAAACATGCTTATTATAAATAGTGCTGAAACAAAGAGAAGAATTAATGCCAAATAGATACAAAGATACCTAATTTATAATGAAGGAGACCGTCTAAATAACACGACGGTCTCCTTTTGGTTTTCTTAAACTTGTACTTCAATTATCAATGCATGAGTAATATCTTCTGTTTCTTTTAAAAAATAACATCCATGTTTGTCCCATTTTTGTTACAACATGTGTCTCATAGGCAATCAACACATGATAGGCAGAAGGGACAATCAAATACTTAGAGTGACTTAATATCCTTAATTAAACAAAGATTAATTTTTCACTCTGTCCTTTGCACAACGAGCATGTATAGCGATTCTGCTGGGAAAAATTTTTCCGTTACCTGGAATCCTGCTTCTTTCATTTCCCGCTCCATTCCTTCTAAGGTAATTCTCGGTGCTTTTTCGGAACTTCCTTTTGGTTCAAGTTCCAGACAGATTAGATAGCCTTCTTTTGCCAGTATATTTTTCATTTGCTGAAGAAGTGGTGCCAGTGGCTGGATTTCATGCAGTACCAGAGAAGCGATGATTAAATCGATAGAGCCATCAGATATAGGAAGTGCCTCCATACTTCCCTGCACAGGGACGATATTCGTGAGCTGTTCTTCCATGGCTTTCTCATTTATTATCTCCAGCATGGCAGCGTCAATATCCATCGCGTATACGTTTCCATTGATCCTTTTTGCCGCAGGAATGGAAAAATAACCGGTTCCAGCGCCAAAATCCAAGATGCTGTCCGTTTCTTTTATAGGAATCATGTTAAGCAACTGTTCCGGAGAGAATTCCTTTCTTCGTTCGGGACTTTCCAAATACGATACTTTTCCTTTGCTGTGCTTGTTATGTGGGTGATTCATATAGATCCTCCTTTTTTAAGCAGCTGTTTAGGCTTGCTGTTTGGATGCTGCCTCTTTCGCAATATCGATCAAAAGCTTTGATTCCAGTTCATCTTTCATATTTTCCTCTGCCTGCTTCATGACGCTCTCAATCAAGCATCCTTCATGATGAATGGAGCAATCGAATAAGCTGGTATCTCCTTCAATCGCATGAATAACATCCAAAAAGGATATGTCATGTTTTGTTCTGGAGATTTTATAGCCTCCCTTCGCGCCAGGTGTCGACTCGATCAAACCCGCTTTCGTAAGTTTGGTTAATATTTTAGAAAGGTAAGTCGGTGAAAGATGCTGCATTTCGGCTAATTCCTGTACTCCCACTGAGCTCTCCACAGGTTGTAGCATTAAATGGACCATCGTATGCAGGGCGTAGTTTGTTGCGTTTGAATACCTCATGCTAAACCTCCTTATGATTATAAAAGATATTAAAGACTCCTGATGTCTGTAATATAAAAAAGTTTATCACTAGACGTGAAGGAAGTCAACTTGTTGATTTTTGAACATACTAAGAAAATCTTAAGAAATGTATAAAGTATTTATTAAGATTTAACTGGTATGATGCTCTTAGAAGATATAATAAAGAGGTGATAAATGGTGAAAGTTTCATTTAGGAGTGAATTTCCGTGAACATATTAGTTTGTGATGATGATATAGCAATTGTCGATGCGATAGAAATTTATTTAGAAAATGAAGGTTACCATATATTCAAAGCTTTTAATGGAATAGAAGCCATTGAAGTAATCAGAGATCATGAGATCCATCTTATTATCATGGATATTATGATGCCTAAGATGGATGGGATCAAAGCTACCATGAAGATTAGAGAAGAAAATAGCATTCCATTGATAATGCTTTCTGCCAAATCGGAGGATTCGGATAAGATAATCGGATTAAATTTAGGCGCTGATGACTATATTACCAAGCCATTTAACCCTTTGGAATTGATTGCAAGGGTCAAATCCCAACTGAGAAGATACACAACCTTTGGAGGTCTTGAAACGGGGAGCAATGTATATCAGACTGGGGGGCTGATGATCGATGATGAAAGTAAAACGATCACTGTCGACGGGGAGGAAGTCCGCCTTACCCCGGTGCAATATAAAATAGTAAAGCTTCTGATTGCAAATGCTGGAAAAGTTTTCTCCATCGAGGAGATCTATGAAAAGGTATGGAATGAAACGGCTCATAGTCCGGAAAATACTGTATCCGTTCATATTAGAAAGATTCGAGAAAAAATAGAAATTAATCCAAAGGAGCCAAAATACTTGAAGGTGGTGTGGGGAGTTGGATATAAAGTTGAAAAAATATAGCCATTCAATCATAACAAAAATAGTTGTTTTTATAATTGCAATCTTATGTGTCATGGGTATCATGAAATCATTTGTAAACGTAGAGATCGAAAATGATGGAGACTTTAGTAGCGTGGTTGATGACCATTATTTTGAAAGTAGGAGCTTTGTTCAGGAAAGTGAAAATCTCATTGGTATTCTTACAACCTTAATAGAGGTATATAAGAATGAAGAATATATTAAAAGTGGCGGAACAATTGATGAGGATGAATGGAAAAATAAAGAGGATAACTTATTTTTAGATTATCAACTCCAATCTAATAGTTATAATCCAGCGTTAAGTAGTGAAAAAAATTATGAATCATTTAAACAGGAATATGCTGCTGAAATTTCTCAGGCGAAAGATAGGATGATTCAGGAGGATCTTGAAGAATTTCATTTACTTATGCAAAATCTTGAAGAGTATGAATCACCGTTGTTTTATGCTAGTGATGGGGAAAATGTATTTTCAAACACAACGATGAAAGATAAAGGAAAGTTTGAAAGCTATCCTTCTTATATGATAGTTGAAGATTATCAACGTGAATTTTTTCCAAATAAAGTGAAACAAAATGAATACTTATATCGGATAAAAGACCGTCTAAATGAATTGAATCCAGAAAACACGGTTATGTATGTTGCTTTTACGGAAGAAACCTTAGATGCTCAAATAAAAGAATGGGAGAGCAATAAAGCCATAGCTACGAAGAATTTATATAATATAGCATGGTTCTTGTTAGGATTTATTCTTTCATTTGTTTATCTAGTAGTCGTGACTGGAAGAAAATCATTTAAGGATCAAGAGGTACACCTTTATGGAGTAGATAAATTATATAATGATATAAATATAGCGGTGTGTATATCCTTTATCTTGCTTTGGGGTGCATGGGTGGAAGAAGTGTCTATTAAAATTGATGTGTTTTTCTTTCCCATAACGTTTCCTGTTGTTACGGTTGGGTTGCTGCTAGTACTGACTCTCGTGAAACATTGTAAAAATAAAACGCTTTTCAAGCATACACTGATCTTCAGTTTGATCTATACGTTAGTTAAGTTTGTAAGGGATGTATATAGTAGCGGAAGTATCGGAGTTAAGACGGTATTAATCGTAATTGGCTATCCAATATTAATTGCGTTAACGTTCTTCATGTTCCCGGTAACCATTGGTATAGCAGCATGGTTTGCCTATAAAAAAGTCAAATCCTTTAAAGCTTTACAGGACGGGGTAGAGACAATCAAGGACGGAAATATACATCATCGAATCGAAGTGAATGGCAAAGGAGAGTTTGCAGGACTCGCTTCCGATATTAACAGCATCACCGATGGGTTGAAAAAAGCAGTTGATAATGAACTTAAGAGTGAGCGGTTAAAGACGGAGCTGATCACCAATGTATCACACGATATAAGAACTCCTTTAACTTCTATTATCACGTATGTCGATCTTTTGAAAAATGAAAAGGATTCATCAAAGACAGAAGGTTATCTTGAAGTATTAGATCAAAAATCCAAAAGGCTAAAAATATTAACAGATGATTTATTTGAAGCAGCTAAGGCCACAAGTGGAAATATACCAGTTGCTTTAGAAAAAATTGATATCGTCTCCTTAATTACTCAAGGTCTGGGGGAAGTGAATGACAAAGTAGCCGCCATGGCTTTAGATTTTAAGATGAATCATCCTAATGAAAAAATATATGTTACAGCTGATGGTAAGTTATTATGGAGGTCCATAGAGAACTTGTTATCTAATATATTTAATTATGCTCTTGAAGGATCGAGAGTATATATAGATATAGTCGAATTGGGCGATGAAGATGAAATACTGATCACTTTCAAAAACATCTCAGCGACTGAGTTAAACATCACAGCAGACGAACTAATGGAGCGTTTCAAAAGAGGCGATGAGTCCAGAACGAGCCAAGGCAGTGGGTTAGGATTATCGATTGCCGGGAACTTAATTGAAATACAAAAAGGGAGATTTAATATCCATGTTGACGGAGATTTGTTTAAGGCTAAGATCTATCTCCCTAAGCATCAATTTAGTAATGAGTGATAAATAAAGAGCAATAGGATTGGAATAGGATATCATTTGATGTCCTATTCTTTTTTACATCGTGTGATTTTACTGAAGTAAATAGATTCCAGATATCAGCCTGCAAAGCAATTCGCCCTGAACTGGACCGTATTCCATCGATCCCGGACCGTATTCACGTCCCGGACGGTATTTTGCCTTAAGTGTGATAGGGATATAAATTTTTCAAAAATGAAGCAGGTGTTCGGCCGTCCTATGCAGAATATACATAGTGGGAACAAAATTTTGGGAAGGTGTAGGTGGATAGTATGGGGAGAATGGTTCATTTTGAAATTCATGTGGATGACATGGAAAGAGCGAAATCGTTTTATGGTGGCGTATTTGATTGGAAATTTGAAGATTGGACGGACTATGCGGGGATGCCTTATTTTGGAGCTGTAACGGGTGATGAAAATGATATGGGTATTAACGGAGCTTTGATGCAAAGACAGGGTCCTCCTCCAGAAGCAAACCAGCCTTTGAATGGATTCGCTTGTACAATGGGTGTGGAAGATTATGATTCTATCGAGAAAAAGATTACGGAAAATGGCGGAACAGTCGCGATGCCAAAATATGCACTTCCTGGAATGGCGTGGCAGGGTTACTACACGGATACAGAAGGAAATTTATTTGGTATACATCAACCAGATGAGAATGCGAAATAGTTATTAGTTTTAAAAAGAAGGAGACCGATCTTGTAAATAGAACGGTCTCCTTCTAATATTATATTGGATTATAATAACTTACTTCTCAACTGTGCCTGCGTCTGTCGGGTGAACGCCATGACGGTAATAATCTTTATACTCGGGCTTCATTGGTTTTTGTCCACGGATAATATCGGCTGCTTTTTCCGCCACCATCAATACAGGCGCATGGATATTTCCATTTGTTGTATGCGGCATAGCAGAAGCATCAACTACCCGTACATTGTCCAGGCCATGAACTT
This sequence comes from Virgibacillus carmonensis, assembly GCF_057836705.1. NCBI lineage: Bacteria > Bacillati > Bacillota > Bacilli > Caryophanales > Bacillaceae > Virgibacillus > Virgibacillus carmonensis. The sequence goes on from NZ_JBYQFJ010000008.1 coordinate 96,001, forward strand.
TCATGGTCTCTGGGTCTACGACTGCCATCGGATCAGAAGCTGGTCCCATTTTTGCCGTGCACGATGGATGAAGTGCCGTCTCCCCGTCCTTCTTAACCCACTCCAGGATTTCTTCTTCTGTTTGAACAGAAGGTCCTGGTGAAATTTCACCCGTACTGTAAGGTGCTAACGCCGGCTGAGAAAGGATTTCCCGTGCAACGCGTATTGCTTCAACCCACTCACGTCGATCCTCTTCAGTTGACAGATAGTTACATACGATACTTGGATGCTTGAAAGGGTTGCGTGAACGGATTTTCAGGCTGCCTCTGGAGTTGGAATACATTGGTCCGACGTGTACCTGGAATCCATGCTTTGTATCCGCCTTTTGCCCATCATAACGAACCGCAAGTGGCAGGAAATGGAACATCAGATTTGGGTATTCAACTTCTTCATTCGAACGGACGAACCCGCCACCTTCAAAATGGTTCGATGCTGCAGGGCCGGTACGTCCAAGCAGCCATTGCAAGCCAATCCAAGGCATTTTGGCCTTATTTAAGCTGGGTTGCATGGAAACAGGCTGCGGACAAGCGTGCTGAATATATACTTCGAGATGATCCTCGAGGTTTTCACCTACGCCAGGTAAGTCAAGGACTGGATCAATGCCAAGAGAACGTAAATGATCAGCGTCTCCTACACCGGACAATTGTAATAGCTGCGGTGTGTTGAATGCACCACCGGCAAGAATCACTTCGCCCGCGTTAACCTGATAGGTCTTTCCATTTCTTTGGTATGTTACACCCTGCGCTTTGGTGCCATCAAAATCGATGCTGGTAACAAAGGCACGTGTTTCTACTGTAAGGTTTTTGCGTTTCATTGCTGGACGTAAATATGCTCGTGAAGCAGAAACTCGTCTTCCGTTATGAACTTGGCTGTCAAATGGGCCAAAGCCTTCTTGACGAAAACCGTTTACGTCGGGAGTTCTTGCGTAACCAGCTTCAACACCTGCATCGAAAAAGGCTTGAAATAAAGGATTCGTTGCAGGTCCGCGCTTTAATTTAACTGGACCATGGTGACCGCGGTACTCCTCGGAATCTTCTCCAAAGGTTGCTTCCAGTCGTTTAAAATACGGAAGACAATGGGCATAATCCCAATTTTCCATCCCATTATCAGATCCCCAACGATCATAGTCCATCGGGTTACCACGTTGGTAGATCATGCCATTTATGGAACTTGACCCTCCAAGTACTTTCCCCCGAGCATGCGCGACACGACGTCCATCCATATAAGGCTCAGGATCTGTAGAATAAATCCAGTCATAGAGTTTGTTGCCTGATGGGAACATCAACGCTGCTGGCATTTGAATAAATAAATCCCAAAAGTAATCATTGCGCCCCGCTTCCAGAACAAGAACACTACTGTTCTCATCTATACTTAGACGGTTGCCGAGTACAGAACCTGCACTACCACCGCCAACAATTACATAGTCGTAAGTTTGATTCATCTGAAATACCTCCTTAAAGATTGTTAAAAGGTATACAGTGTACAAAGAAGTTGAAAACATTGATCAAAAACGTATTTCGTTGAAAGATAAGAATGTATAAAATCTGTTAGCTCAACGAATCCAGCATCTGGAAAACTAGTTCATCTTCTTTGACTGTATTAGTTTTATTAAGTTTGTTAAATATATTTTTAACGTATGGAATAATATTAATATAGCATGATTTTTTTAACTTGTAAATCATGGCGTAGTATTCTAGTTTTTTAGAAGCCGTACACGGAACATGGTGGTATAAACTCAATATAGCTCTAAACCTTTCTATGAAAGAAGGCTTAGAGCTATTGTAGATTTACACCAAAATTAGTTAAACCAATTAATAGGTTCAGGTTGTGTATTACGATAAATATGCTTAACCTCGGTATATTCCTCCATACCTTCGCGACCAAGTTCACGGCCAATGCCTGATTGCTTATAACCGCCCCACGGTGCTTGTGCAAAATAAGGATGGAAGTCATTGATCCAAACGGTACCCATTCGCAAGCGTGCCGCGACAAATTCTGCCTTATTCAAATCTTGCGTCCAGACGGCTCCAGCCAAACCATAAATCGTATCGTTCGCTAATTTGACAGCTTCCTCTTTGGTCTGGAATGTTTCTACTGTCAATACCGGGCCGAATACTTCTTCCTGGACGATACGCATATCGTTTGTACAATTTGTAAATATGGTAGGTAAATAGAAAAAGCCGTTTTGCAATTCAGGATCATCAGGGCGCTTACCGCCAACAGCTAGTTTGGCTCCTTCTTTTTGGCCAATTTCCACATAGCTTTCAACCTTCGCACGGTGTTCTGCAGAAATCATTGGGCCACTTTGTGTGTTTTCATCAAAACCATTACCTAATTTGATTTGTTTCGTTCGTTCAATGAGTGCTTCAACAAATTCATCATGGATGCTTTCTTCTATTAAAAGCCTGGATCCCGCAGAGCAAACTTGTCCTGCGTGGAAAAATACAGCATTTAACGCTTGATCAACTGCTGTTTCAAAGTCAGCATCGGCAAAAACGATATTCGGATTCTTTCCGCCGAGCTCAAGTGCGATTTTCTTCACATTATGACTGGCTGCCTGCATGACTTTTTTTCCGGTTTCAATGCCACCGGTGAATGAAATTAAATCAACGTCATCATTAACAGATAGTTCCGCGCCAACAGATGCCCCGGAACCGAGCACTAAGTTGGCTACGCCTTTTGGTATGCCAGCCTCTTCTATTAGTTTAAAAACTTTAGCTGTTGTTAATGGTGTGATCTCACTCGGTTTCATAACAATAGTATTACCTGCTGCCAAAGCCGGTGCAATCTTCCATGCAGCTTGTAATAAAGGATAATTCCATGGTGTGATTTGACCACAGACACCGACGGGCTCGCGAACAACCTTACTTTCACTGTTTGGTATCGGTGATTCAATGACTTCACCGCCATTTTTATCTGCTAAACCACCGAAATAAAGAAAAACCTTAGCGATGTCGGCCATATCAGCTCGGCTTTCTTCGACTGTTTTACCTGTATCCAATGTCTCAAGTTCGGCCAGTTCCTGCAAGTCTCGACGGATCAATGTACCGATTCTGTAAACGAGCTCACCTCGTTCACTTGCAGGTAATGTGCTAAAGCTTCCTTCATCGAATGCCACCCTTGCTGCTTGAACGGCTGCTCGGGTATCTTCTTCATTTCCTTCAGCAGCAGTTGCAATGACTTCTTGATTAAAAGGGTTAATGATATCTCGTGTTTCACCGGATTTGGCGTTCACCCATTCACCATTTATATACATTCTTTGTAAGCTCAAATCATCACTCCTTTACTATAATTATATTGTTAAATATATTAAATAAAAATTAAATATTATTAATACGATTATCCTAACAGTACTGTTATTTACTTGTCAAACGTTGAAACAATAGGAAGTTGTTCTATCCCTGATAAGACAACAATGAACCAAGAGGAACTAAATATTCCGATTTGACAAAACAAAATCTTTCGTTAACCTAATACATAGAGTAAAAAACATTTAAAAAATATTAAATGTATTTATTTTATTTAATAAAGGGGGCTAAGTTAGTAATCCAAAGTTATCTACTAGCACTCTTGGCAAAAGTGTGTGTTTTTTCTTAATAGATGTTTGCCAAAATATAAATCAGAAAGGTGTTTGACAATCAATGAGTTTTCGCAGAATGACTCAATTAACTTTATTTACTATCATACTTTTTGTACTAGCAGCTTGCAGTTCAACTAGTGGAGGTGACGAGTCAGGTAGTACAACTGGCGAATCGAATGAAAGCAAAGGGACAATCACGATTGGCCAGATTAATTGGCCAGAAAATATTGCAGTCACAAATTTGTGGAAGGCTATTCTGGAGGATGAAGGTTATGAAGTGGAGTTAAAACTTCTTGGAATGGGTCCTCAGATGGCAGCTTTAGCTTCAGGAGAATTAGATGTGGCACCAGAAATTTGGTTGCCGGTGCAAGATAAGAGTTACTATGAAAAGTATAAAGACCAAGCTAATTTTTTCGAAGATCCTTGGTATGAAAATGGGAAAGTTGGATTGGCCGTTCCAACGTATATGGAAAATGTAAACAGTATTAAAGATTTAAATGAATACAAAGATAAATTCAATAGCGAAATAATAGGTTTTGAGTCTGGGGCAGGAACAATGCTGGTAACACAAGAAGTAATTAAGGAATACGGTCTTGATTATGAATTGGTAGCGAGCAGTACGGCCGCAATGATCTCATCCATTAAGAATGCAGTTGAAGAAAAAGAACCTATCGTTGCGCCGCTGTGGAAACCACATTATGTGTTTTCTGAAGTGGACTTAAAGTTCTTGGAAGATCCGAAAAAAACCTTTGGTGGAGTAGAAAAGATTTATATGGCAACCCGTGAAGGATTTAATTCAGACAATCCAAAAGTTAGTAAATGGTTGAAAAACTTTAAATTGAACGACAAGCAACTTGGTGAATTAATGATTACTATTAAAGAAAACAAAGACAATCCTATTAAAGGCGCACAAAAATGGGTGGAAGAAAATCAGGATTTAGTTGAAAAATGGATGAAGTAAACGTAAGGAAAGAGATGATACTCGATAAGAGAATCGTCTCTTTTTTTACAAAGAATGAAACTTTTTTGCGAGGTATTTGATTAAGAAAGCTAATGCTGAATTAAAGTTGCATCTTAGTACTATTAATTATAAAATAAAAGAAACATTTAATTTATAATTAATCAATTTAACAGCAAAATGCTCTTATTTTCCACGAAAAAGAGGTGCCACAATGGAAGGAAATCGGAATAACTTTAATAATGAAAAAGCCAAAGAAAAAATTGATCAAGCTGAAAGTATGATGGTTAATACGATTTCAGAAACGATGGACCTATATGGTGTTACCCCTTCAGTGGGACGTCTGTACGCAACAATGTATTTTAAACATCAGCCTATTACCCTGGATGAAATGAAAGAAGCACTCGGTATGAGTAAACCGAGCATGAGTACATCTGTTAGAAAGCTTCAAGAAATCAATATCGTTCAAAAGGTATGGCAGAAGGGTTCAAGAAAAGATTCATTCATGGCTGAAAAAAATTTCTTCAATTATTTCTCTCAATTTTATGGTATGAAATGGGAACGCGAAGTGAGTATGTTTTTGGTTAGTATTAGGAAGGCTCAAGAACAACTCAATGAGGTAATTGAAAATAGTGAAACAGATGAAACATTACGAGAAAAAGCTGTGTTGCATTATCAACAACTCGATGAAGCTATGATATATTATCATTGGTTGGATAAGCTTACCAAACTTACTAAATCTGGCGAAATATATAATTATATACCCGTTGAAGATGAAGGTGAAAGGGATTAGTTATAATAAAGGCCATAGAAATTAACTGGTAAGTTTGTAAAATGTAGATAACCTGAAAGGGTCAGTCCCACGTTGTGCTCATGTGTTAGCGCAATGGGGAACTGACCCTTTTATTCTAGAGTAATTTAAACAAACAGGAAATGCGCCTTTGCTTATTTTTTATCTTTGCTAGTATCGTCAGCTAGCTGCTCAAGAGATTTAACTTTTCCGTGTGGGTTTTGTGATTGTTTCCTGCCTTGCCATTCCCGTTCTTGTTGTCGTTTAGATTTAGACATGTATATTACCACTCCTTTTCAAAGTGTCAATAATCAGTTTAACCTATCCATTATTTTGGGTTTTAGATGCTCTTTCTTTTTTTGCTTTATTTTTGTGAGCCTGATTTGCAGCTGCACTCCCAAATTCCTTAGAGAACTCCGAATCCGTTTTACTGGAATCAAATCCTTTTTTATTCTTTTGTTGTGGATCATTTTTCTTTGTTCGTTTGGCCATTAATTTCCCTCCTTTTTTGAATTAGTATGGGAAAAAATGAATGAAATATTCGTACAAAATGATCCGGTTTGTTAACTCTAAATTACTAAGAAAAGGAGCATTTTCAAATAATAATGCTCCTTTTGAAGCATTTGGGTAAATATATACGATTATAATGTTTCTCAAGTTTGGTCTTTCTTTAAGTAGTTATCTGTATTCTGTGGAGTAACTTCCACTCATAAGAGCTTTAAACAGTTCATTATTACTACCAAATATTCACCAACTTTATTAAGCCATACTTAAAAAAATTGTGATACACAATAAAGAGGAGTATAATGGATATGGTGTAAGACTAGCTTACGCCTACACCTTTTTGGTAAATCAAAGTTTTAAGGATGGTTAATATGAGCAACATGCCTAAAGAAACAGACGTTATCTTAATTGGTGCCGGAGTCATGAGTGCGACTTTGGGATCATTACTGAAAGAATTAGCACCGGACTGGGAAATTACAGTGTTTGAGAAACTCGATAAAGCAGGAGAAGAAAGCTCTAACGAATGGAACAATGCGGGTACGGGCCATTCTGCACTGTGCGAGCTTAACTATACATCCGAAAAACCTGACGGATCGATAGATATTAGCAAAGCTATAAAAGTTAATGAACAATTTCAACTCTCTAGACAGTTTTGGTCTTATCTTGTAAACAACAATCTGATTCGTAACCCGCAGGACTTTATCATGCCACTGCCGCATATGAGTTTGGTACAAGGGGATGACAATGTAACGTATCTGAAAAAACGCTTTGAGACGCTGTCAAACAATCCTCTGTTTCAAGGGATGAAGTTTTCCGATGACCCTGAAAAACTAAAGGAATGGATTCCGCTTATCATGGAAGGGCGTAAATCAAATGAAGCGATTGCGGCAACAAAAATCGACTCTGGAACAGATGTCAATTTTGGTGCTTTAACACGCAAGTTGTTTGAACACATGGAAAGTGAAAACATCGAGGTAAACTACAAGCATAGTGTTGAGGATATTAAACGTACTAGCGATGGCAAGTGGGAAGTCAAAGTGCATGATATCGATGGCGGTAAAATCGAATGCCATACTGCAAAGTTCGTCTTTATCGGTGGTGGAGGCGGAAGTCTGCCTTTATTACAAAAAACCGGTATTCCTGAATCAAAACATTTTGGCGGGTTTCCGGTGAGCGGACTATTTATGGTATGTAACAATCCGGAAGTTGTAGCGCAGCATGATGGAAAAGTATATGGTAAAGCTAAGGTTGGCGCTCCGCCAATGTCTGTTCCGCATCTTGATACAAGATATATCGATAACAAAAAATCGTTACTGTTTGGACCGTTTGCGGGCTTCTCACCAAAGTTTTTAAAAACAGGTTCAATGTTTGATTTATTAACTTCGGTAAAATCGGATAATCTTTTAACGATGTTATCGGCAGGCGCAAAAGAGATGTCGTTGACAAAGTACTTGATCCAGCAAGTTATGTTATCTAATGAAAAGCGCATGGAAGAAATACGTGAGTTTATTCCGAACGCCAAAAGCGAGGATTGGGATATCGTGTTAGCGGGGCAGCGTGTGCAAGTTATCAAAGATACTGAGGCTGGCGGTAAAGGAACACTTCAATTTGGTACGGAACTTGTTAGTTCTGCTGACGGCTCTATAGCTGCGTTGCTCGGTGCTTCTCCGGGTGCTTCTACTGCTGTTCACGTTATGCTTGACATTTTTGAAAAATGCTTCCCTCAGCATCTGAAAGAGTGGGAACCGAAAATTAAAGAAATGATCCCTTCTTACGGCGAGTCACTAGTAGAGAATCCAGAGCTATTTGAAAATATTCATGCCTCAACAGCGAAGACGCTGGGTCTTAGCGGGAAAGAGGCAGTATCCAGTTGATTCTTTGGATGTGGAAATAAATGGAATGAACATTTTTTGTCAATGGATAATTGCTTCTATGACAAATCAAAAAAACCCCTTGAACTGTTTAAAACGTTCAAGGGGTTTTTTTAATTGTAAAGAAAGTATAACCGAAAGTCTGTCTAGCTCCAGCGCCTAGACACTCGAGACATAAGCAGTTCGCTTCCGTGCGGGCAAAGCACCCACACTGCACCGCTCTGCTTATGCTTGTCGTGTCTTTCAAGGCGCTTGCGCTTTTCGTGTCTAGCTCCAGCGCCTAGACACTCGAGACATAAGCAGTTCGCTTCCGTGCGGGCAAAGCACCCACACTGCACCGCTCTGCTTATGCTTGTCGTGTCTTTCAAGGCGCTTGCGCTTTTCGTGTCTAGCTCCAGCGCCTAGACACTCGAGACATAAGCAGTTCGCTTCCGCGCGAGGAAACCCATCCACACTGCACCGCTCTGCTTGTCGTGTCTTTCAAGACGCCCTGAGCTTTTCTTAATTGTTTTAATGAGAAAATATTTAATAATAATAAAGGTATTTTATCGACAGCCTTTCCGTAGTACTTCAAATAGGACGAATCGTCTTCATGGAAGAGCAGAAAAATACAACTTCTAACTAAAATTCTCTTCCCGAGACTTTTGCAGATCACTTAATTGTAAATAACATTCATTTCAACCTACCAATTAAAATGGCTATTCTATTTTAAAAAGGAAGCCGTTTTTTCACATATTAGCGCCATCGGAGTGCCATCACTAGTTTACAACAATCGATGTCTTCCACCTTAGAAATTATGGTTATATTAATTCCATCAGGGTTAAAGCTTATTTCCACATCTCCAGGAACTCCTGTTGATTTAATTAGCTCTTTTACTTTTTCTGATTTATTTTTTTGTGCAGCATCCATTACTTTGTAGGCAAAATCCTCCGATTCAGATAGTTTGTTTAAGACAACTGTGGCATTTTTCATAAGTTGCTTGAATTCCTTTGCAGATTGATAAAAGAGTGTCGGATCAACATCAAGGGATTGTGGCCGATCGTTTGTGTAATAAGCATTTGGCTCGGGATACCAATAAGTAGGTTGCTCATACATTCGCCGATCTGGATAGCAGTATACTGGATAAGGTTGCTGAGGATAATCCATTGCATTTACCTCCTTGAATAATTTCCTACACTATATTCCTAGGAATGAATGACGTGATATTGATGTTTGTTTAGCTAAAAGACTATCCAGTGCATTATGTTGAAACATATCATAAATAAATGAGGTTTGTAAGAAGGCATGGTAGTATATAAATATCCCTATATACTACCGAATGGAGGAAAAGTGAAGTTATGTTAGACTTGCCAAATTGCCCAAAATGTAACTCAGAATATACTTATGAAGATGGAAGCCTTGTTGTTTGCCCGGAATGTGGCCATGAATGGAATTTAGATTCAGAAAACGATAATAGTGAGGATAAAAAGATTTTCAAAGATGCGAATGGAAATATCTTAAATGATGGCGATTCTGTAACAGTAATTAAAGACCTTAAAGTAAAAGGAAGTTCATCGGTTTTGAAATTAGGTACAAAAGTAAAACATATACGTTTGATTGATGGAGACCATGATATTGATTGCAAAATTGATGGTTTCGGCGCTATGCAATTAAAAACTAAATTTGTTAAAAAGGTATAAACGGGATATAAAGCTAAACGAACAGGAATGAGGTGAATGCATGGATTCGAAAACACTCCGCGAAAAGGTAAAAGAACATTCTTCCTCTATCCTTGGCAGTGAAAAATTTGCCAAGTTTGCTGTTCTGTTGCCGCTCATTCAACAGGACAACGGAATACATATTCTTTTTGAGGTTCGTTCCCACAAATTAAGAAGGCAACCTGGAGAAATCTGTTTCCCGGGAGGAAGAGTAGATAAGCAGGACAAAACTGTTAAGTCTGCAGCCATCAGGGAAACAGAGGAAGAATTAGGGATTAGTAAAGAGCAAATTTCCGATGTTTTTCCATTGGATTATCTGGTATCTCCATTTGGAATGATAGTTTATCCGTACGTAGGATTCATTGATGGCTCAGAATCTATCAAACCTAATCCAGCAGAAGTTGAGGCGGTGTTTACGGTACCATTATCCTTCTTTCTGAAAACAAGCCCGAAAATATACTCCGTAGACGTTAAAGTGGAGCCAGAGGATGACTTCCCATTTGATCTGATTGCTGGGGGTCATGACTATAATTGGCGTACAGGAAAAATTGACGAATATTTCTTCATCTATGAGGATAAGGTCATCTGGGGCTTAACTGCAAAAATTCTTGCTCATTTCACTGATGTGATTAGTTAAAGCTCCCAGTGGATAGCTTAATCGGAGAATAGTAGAAAACTTAATGGCGAAAGCCTTAGTTGCACTTATGTAGTAAGAAAGGTTTTCTTAACTGCCAAATTAAGACATAGGTCAAAAATAACACTTATGTCTTAATTTCTACGTCAAGTATCTCCCGAATGTCTTCCTCGGTTAGAGTAGAGGGTGACTTATCATCAGAATGAATGATTTCTTCAACGAGATGCCGCTTTTTCTCCTGCAGTTCATTCATTTTTTCCTCAATTGTTCCACGGGCAACGAGCTTAATGACCTGCACAACATTTGACTGTCCAATCCGATGGGCACGGTCAGCTGCCTGCTCCTCGACTGCGGGATTCCACCAAATGTCATATAGGATAACGGTATCGGCACCTGTAAGGTTGAGACCTGTTCCGCCTGCCTTCAAGGAAATAAGGAATATATTACGTTCACCTGCATTAAATCGATTGCTGATTTCCACTCGGTCTTTTGACGGGGTTTGTCCATCAAGGTAGAAAAAGGGTAAACCCTGAGTTGATAAATTTCTACCTATTAGCCCAAGCATTTTCGTGAATTGGGAGAAAATTAATACCCTTCTGCCGGCCTGCCTTGATTCTTCTACAATCTGCATCAGTTGCTCAAATTTTGCTGAGCTCCCTTTATAGTCGTCCACAAATAAAGCTGGGTGACAACAAATCTGCCGTAATCGGGTAAGACCAGCTAGAATCCTTATACGATTTTTCCGTAGTGTATCCTTGTCCAGATGCTTTAGTGTGTCATGTCGGAGCTTCGCCAAATAGGCGGCATACAGCTTCTTTTGATCGGGATATAACTCCACGGAATCCGTTGCCTCAACCTTTTTAGGGAGCTCTGAAAGTACATCCTCTTTCAGCCTTCGAAGTAAAAACGGACGGATCCTTCGGGCAATTTTCTTCCTTGACAGATTACTGTATTCCTTTAATCCCTGAAATAACTCAGGAAAGACCACATGAAAAATGGACCATAGATCCTCTTGCGAATTTTCGACAGGCGTACCTGTAAGTGCAAAGCGATAATCAGCTTGAATCTTTTTAACCGCTCGAGCTGTTTGGGTCAAAGGGTTTTTAAATGCCTGTGCCTCATCAAAGAATACGGTTTGGAAAGCTTGTTTTTCGTACCATTTTATATCTGTCCGTAACAGCGGATAGGAGGTAATGACAACGTCCATATCCATGACATCCTTTTGTATATTGGACCGTTCTGTTTTCGTACCATCTACAACCTTGGCTTTTATATCCGGAGCAAATTTTATGATTTCATTAAGCCAGTTATACGTCAAAGAAGATGGACAAGCAATAAGGACAGGCAGCTTCTTTTGCCGGATGTTAGGCAGCTCTGACAGAATGAACGTAATGCTTTGCAGTGTTTTACCCAGTCCCATGTCATCTGCAAGAATCCCACCAAATCCATAGCTTGCAAGTTTTTTCATCCATTTGTAGCCGTCTTTTTGGTAGTCTCTCAAGATTGACGCTACTCTATTTGGCACCGTGAACTCCAAACTGTCAGGATTGCGAATGTCTTCCAGGAACTGACGGAATGATTCCTCTATCGTGAATACATTATTATCATCAACAGAATCAAGAGCGTGAAGACCCCGGATGACTGGTAAATTCAAGCCACTTTCCAAATCTTCATCCTGAACTGGAACGGCATTTAGAAAACGATTAATTTCTTCAAATTCCTTTGTTTCCAATGAGAGGAGAGATCCGTTCCCTAACCGATAGTAGTTTCGTTTTTCTTCTAGTGCCGCAAGAATTTCACGAATGTGTTTTTCGTGAATGCCCTCCATTTCAAACTTGAATTCCAGCCAATTTGTCCGTTCCTTTTTGACCTTGACCCTAATTTGCGGCATGTATTTTCCTTTAGTAACACGATTTCTTACTGCTGTAGTTGCATATATTTGTACAAGCTTTTGCAGTTTCGGAACAACGTGGTACAAAAACTGATACTCCAGCTCTTCATTATGCAAAAAATACCCGCCATCCGTTTTGCCAAAACTGCTATCTTCCATCAGTTTCAGAACTTCGTCTTCCTTCTCTACATCTCTTATAAGTACGGATCCTACCCGTAGTTCGCGATTTTCTAACGGATTAATCACTGTGTTTTCATAGTGGAATTCAAGCCCGGCGAGCAGTCGGTTTTTCACGCGATCTAAGTATAGCTTGGCAATTAGGGGTGATTTCCTAACATGGTTGGAAATAGCATCAGTCAGTTTGACATCTCCTATTTTCCTCAAGCTTGGAACTACTTTTTCCAGAAAAAAGTTCAACTGCTTATGTGAAATCGAAATTTGATTTGTTTCTGAAGCATCTAACATATGTTTTAATTCAGAAAGACGTTGACAATCCTCGTTTTTCAGCTTGGCTATTTTTCCACCAGATAGAACAGAACTATATGAATTCAACACAACCATCGGATTCAGCCCTTTAATCTGCAGCTGGTGGCCTTTTCCAATTGTTTCTGTAAAGTTAAACTGTAAAGGAAGCTTTTCGTCCGATAACTGTAGGCCATCATGCGTATTCCCGTTATACTCAATTTTCACCAAAGGCGCTTCTGTAAGTAGGGGGGTAAGCTGTTCCCAAGAGGATGGTGGGATGAGTAACATGTGATTATTGATTGTAAAGTCGGATTTTTCTCCGTAAACCTTTTCATCATCAATTACCTGAATAAGCGCTTGAATAACGGCATCTGTTTCTTTTTGAAAGCAATGAAGGCTAGGGTTATAGGTGAATGAACTGGATAGGACGCTTGGGTTGCCTTTTTTCACATGTTCGAGAACTTGCCGGATGTTTTGAACATTGGTTTGACCGATCTTTATTTCTATTCCAAACATGTGTCGCGATTTGTTCATGATGACGGGTTTACACGTAAAAGTTGTATCAAGCACTTGTCTGTTTTCAAAGTGAAGCTGATGGCGGCTTGATCGTATGGGTTGTCCATCAAAGAGAGTCATTAATCCGCTTGTGAGCTCCTGATTTGTTGAGGAGTTGCTTCCACCGGCAGAATTTGCCTGGCGCTGCCGTTCATAAATTGCCAGTAGAACTCCCGCAATATGCTGACAATCACTTTTAAAGGAAGGCAGCGTTGGGCAACTGCAATTTGTATGAAAAGCCCCGCTAGACTTTCTTTCGATGGTGACATGGAAATCCTCAGCCCCTCTAACAGTTGCTTGACAATGATCTGGACTGTAATTATCAAATGTAACTTTGTTGGCGCGATAAAAAGAGTCTCCTCTTTTGAAGGAGACTGTACCGCACATTTTTTCAATGATTTTCTGATCTAATTCTATATTCAATTGCCTCGCCCCCCTGAGGATAGTTCGTTACAGTAATCCAAGACTCTGTTTGCGCAAGATCTAATTAATACGATTGTATCACATAGTAAAGACAAGTTTTTATTACGTACACTAAACAGTGTTTGCTATAATTTCTATCATACTATTTCTTGAAACTAGCCTGCCTGTATAAAGGAATGGAAAACAACCCTATTGGCTTGTTAAGTGTTCCTTAATCTCATAGTATTCTTCCACATTGCTGGTAGTTTCTGCAAGTTCATATACTTTATTTAATAACAGGTCTCTGTCCAAGTCAAAAATGAACTCTGTACTTATATGATCCAATGTATTTTTGGAAAATCTCCAAAGGATGTCATGTCTGGAAGAGTCAATTGATTTTGCCAGCTTTCCCAGGGAAGCTATAATTTCTGTTATAATTGGATAATCTTTTTGAGCGTAATGACGAATGGTTCCAAACCCCTGATAGAGGTAATAATCAAAGCCCTCTATCCCAATAATTAGACGTACTTGTTTGTTTTCATCAGCGACATATGGTGTGAACGTGATGTTTCGATCCAATGTCAACAACAAATCAGACAACTGGTGTATGGTATTTGTAGCTGTTTTTGGGTCATTATTTCCCATCGCTTTAATTGCAATTTCCGAAAGCTTGTTCATTGTCATCTTAAGATCCTGAATTTCAGTTTCCTTGTGTCCCATATTAATCATGTGGAGATACTTTTTTTCATCAATGTTTTCCGCATTTGGACCCCAATAAGAAAATAACAAGTTATCTTTTAAAGTAAAACTGCCCACTCGAGTTTCCATCTTAATAATGATATTATCTTTTTTAGCCTCTTCAACCATTTCGTAAAAATTAATTAATTGTACATAGCCAGAGTCAGTTGCTTTAACTGCTTTTTGGGAGACTTGATAGGTTTTCATTAGATCTCCAGGCTCTTCTACTCGATAATTCTCTAAATCTTTTTTTAATGTGCCAAGAATAATATCTTCAGAAACCCTTTTCATACCATCTGTAATGTTATGCACTTGCATCCAGGCAGTAGAATGATTGATAAAATAAATAAACGTAAGGACGTCTAAAAATGCAATTCCCGCTGTTGCAAAGGGTACAGCGACGAAGTACTCTACCGGATGGCTACTAATAAAAAGAAACATAACCAGGACAAATACAAAACTACCGTTAAAGATCCCTAATATATGTTGCGTTTGCTTATCTTTCACAAAATTCTGCAGCATTCTGGGAGAAAATTGTCCACTAAATGTTGTTAAAACTACTAAGAGAGAGTTTAATGTAAATGCGCTTAAGGTTAGAATACCTCCAATAAGTGCACTAATCAGCAGTCTAGTGGTTTCAAAATCAGCATGGAAAAAGTCGATGGTATAATTAGCTGAACCAAGCCCCACATCAAGAAATAACGTAAAGGCTACCAGGAAGAATGTAGCAATAATATATAATAATGGAGTACGCCACAATGTTAACTGAAGCTCATGCTGGCGTTGGCGTTTGGACATCAGAAAGTATTTTCTGATAGGTGTTGGTAATAAATTAAGAAACATAACTTGTGGCTCCTTTTCATTTGTACTAATTAGTATGCCGCTTATGATGATTTTGTATAATTACCCTAATTTAAAAGAAGTAAACGAAAAGTATTAGAGTTGCTCAGTCTTCAAGAATGGAGTGAAGAAATGAAAGAGTACTATTATGAGAAATTACTCAATGTAAATACAGGTGGATACCAAAAGGCGGACAATATATCTTCCCATTATTATACGTATGAGCCAACACAATATAGTGCGTTAGAAATATTGTTTGAGAAATATGAATTGAAAAGTGGTGATCGTGTAGTAGACTTTGGATCTGGAAAGGGAAGGTTAAATTTCTATATCAACTATTTTTACAATGCATCTGTGGTAGGGGTAGAAATGAACGAGACTTTCCATCAAATAGCAGTTCAAAATCGAGCGAGTTATGTAGGGAAAACTAAAAAGGATAACGATAGGATTGACTTCAATTGTTGCTTAGCAGAAGACTATCTGGTCAATCCATTAGACAATCGTTTTTATTTTTTTAATCCTTTTTCAAAAGAAATTTTTATGAAAATCATAAACAATATATTGTTTTCAGTCGAACAATCAGAACGAAAGGTAGATTTGATTCTATATTATAGTTCAGAGGATTATATTTATTATCTAGAAAACGACACCTCTTTTGAATTAAATAAAGAAATCTCCATACCAGATTTATATAACAATGATCCTTATGAGCGGTTTTTAATCTATAGCTTGACCTAGGTCTTAGATAACCCAGGTTATTTACTTGGTTTTGTTAATGTAAAAAAATAGAAGAGGTTTTTAGCCTCTCCTTATGGAACTGCCCCAAAAATTCATTTATTGTCCTTGATATAAATGGATAAGGTCTTGATTTTGGCCTCTTGCAAAAACATCAGTACGATTTGGCCCCCAAGATACAGCTGCTGGCTCAGAATTTAAGGAACCACCAAGGTTTTCCCAACTAGACCAACGAGAACCATTCCATGTTAGTAAATATAGATTTTGATTCGTTCCTCTGGCAAATACTTGTAGTCGGTTAGGACGTTTAGAAGAAACAGCAGGTCCTGATGTGAGTCTTCCGCCAAGGCTTTCCCAATCACTCCAACTGCTTCCATTCCACCATTTGTGAATTAAATCTTGATTTTGACCTCTTGCGAAGACATCAATCCGGTTAGGACCCCAGGATACTGCGGCCGGTGCTGATGTTAATGTACCACCAAGATCTTCCCAATTTTCCCAAGCAGAGCCATTCCATGTTTTCTTATAAAGCCTTTGATTCGTTCCTCTTACAAAAACATCAAGCTGGTTTGGACGGCGTGAAGAGACTGCGGGGGCACTTGTTAACGTACCTCCAAGACTTTCCCACTGACTCCAACTGCTTCCATCCCACCATTTATGATATAAACTGTTATCTGTTCCTCTAACAAAGACATCAATCCGATTGGGTCCCCAAGACACCGCTGCAGGTGCTGAGGTTAATGTGCCTCCAAGGCCCTCCCAGTCGCTCCACCTGTTTCCATTCCACCATTTATGGTAGAGACTTTGGTCTGTTCCCCTTGCAAAGACATCAAGCCGATTCGGTTGCCAAGAAGCTACTGTAGGGGCGGAAGTTAATGTGCCACCTAAACTCTCCCAACCCGTCCAGCCCTGACCAGGTTGACTTCCGTCGCCTCCAATTTCATTTAAAGTTAATTGAATCACTCTCACTAGTATTCGATCTGCAAGGTTCTGTGAAACATTAAATTGCCTGAACAATAGGTTGAGCCAAGGGATTCGGCTCTGAAATTGATTATATATTTGATTAGCTGATTGATTTGTGTCTGCTTGGTTAATTGTATAACCAACAACGAGGGAAAATACGTAATCAATTATATACCGGTTCATTCCGGCTTGCTCTAACTGGGAATACAAATTATTGTGCTGGGAACGAAGCGTCTGCATAATTTCCTGTACACTTGGATGTTGACGAGCATACATATAAGGTTCACCATAATAATAAGTTACTGGAGCTGGTTGATCTGTGTATCTAAACATCTAATACCTCCTCTAAATTATAGGTCAGTATATGCAACTTTGGGCTAATCGGGAATGAATTATCATAATTGCCGTAAACCATAAAAAAGCGGGGTACCTTCTAGAAAAGAAGGTGCTCTCGCTTTTTAGCAGTTTTTAGGTGCCCTTACTTCTCCGTAAGCAAGTGTGATTGACAGCGTGGTGCACCACATGGTTTATAGTAGATTTTGAAAGGGGGGAATAAAATGTATCGTGTTGGTGAGTTTGCATTAATGACAGAACTGACAAAAGAGACCCTGAGGTATTACGCAAAAATTAAACTTCTGGAGCCTGTGTATATTGATCCTGCTAACCATTATGCTTACTATGACAACAATTCTTATTTAACTGCCCGGTTGTTATATTACCTGCGAAAATTTGACTTCTCTATTCAAGAAATGATAGATGTCGTTAAAAAGCGTTCATTGGATGAACTTGAAGAGATATTACAAGAGAAGAAAAGCAAGCTGGGACAACAAGTAACAGAAATAGAGTCATTGATTAAAGAGATAGATGAATTTATTGATTATGGGAATGGAGTTGAGATAAATGATTAAGTGGGATAAAGAAATAATGATCCCTACTGATATAGATACAGTGTGGGCCCTCTTTGACGATGAAATGATTCAAAGGATAATGCCAAATGTAGTTGAGCATAAAGTGATAGAAAGGAAAGAAGGTGTTATAGGTTCAAGGTATCAACAGACCTATCAAGAAGGTAAAAGAAAAGAAACCTATATCGTAACAATTCTCGAGTACGAAAATACAGATCAGAGAAAACATGAGAAAATAGAATTTGTTTTAGCTAAAGCTTTTAAAGTTCAAACGACTTTTACGTTAATGAAAGAAAACGATCAACAAACAAAGTTTATCTATTCGGGCCAAAACGAGGGAATGAATTTTCTAGGTAGATCTTTGTTAAAATTAGGGGGGAAGAAGAATAACGAAAAAGTAGTTAATGAGTTTGTGAATCTGGTTCGTGACGAAGCTTTGAAGGATTCCTACTAATCGAGCCTTTATATTGTATAAAGCACCGAAATTGCGGTGCTTTCGTTATATACATTTTTATTTATAAATAATCCCCTAAGAAAAAATGCCCGCTTCGAAATCACAAAATACTTTATTGTCAGTCATCGCATTTTATCCTTTCTTTATTGATTTTTACGAGGAAATTAATTCTAATTTAACGCAATCTAGTTTATTATTTTAAGTAGGTCTTTGTTAAATTGAGGAAAGTTGGTAGTTTATGTCTGAGGAAAATGAAAATATTACGAGAATACAATTAGATGGTAAGGAAATTATACTCATTGGAACTGCGCACATATCGAAGCACAGTGCCGAACAAGTAAAGGAAGTTATTGAAGCTGAAAATCCAGATTCTGTTTGCATAGAGCTTGACGCCGAGCGATATCAATCCATTATGGACGGGAATAAATGGCGTGATATGGATATATTTAAGGTTATTAAAGAAAAGAAAGCGACATTGCTATTAATGAATCTTGCTATATCCTCTTTTCAGCGACGCATGGCAAAACAATTTGGTATTAATGCGGGACAAGAAATGATTCAGGGGATTGAATCTGCTAAAGCTATTAATGCTGATCTGGTCTTAGCTGATCGAAACATCCAAACGACCTTTTCCCGTGTATGGCGCGGAGTTGGGTTGAAGGGTAAAGGAATTCTTCTCATGCAGGTTATCGGTAGTATCTTTACAAAAGAAACGATTTCGGAAGAGGACCTGGAAAAAATGAAGTCTCAGGATATGCTGGATTCGATGCTTGATGATATGACGGCTAATTTCCCAAAATTAAAGAAGCCTTTAATTGATGAACGGGATCAGTATTTGTCCCAAAAAATTAAAGAAGCACCGGGGAAAAAAATCGTTGCCGTCTTAGGAGCTGCTCACGTTCCTGGTATTAAAGTTGAAATAAATAAGGAACATGATCTAGAACGTCTATCTCAGGTTCCTCCTAAGTCGAAGGCACCTAAAATTATTGCTTGGCTCATTCCAATTTTTCTTCTTTCGATTATCGCTTATACTTTTTACACTAATCCAGATGCTGCGCTTCAGCAAACAATCAGCTGGGTGCTATGGAATGGTTTCCTATCAGCAATTGGAGTTGCAATTGCGTTCGGACACCCACTTGCAATTCTTACTGCCTTTGTTGCAGCACCGATTACGTCGCTCGATCCAATTACTGCCGCTGGGTGGTTTGCGGGATTTGTCCAAGCCTATTTCGTACGACCGAATGTAGGCGATTTTGAAAACCTTTCGGAAGATGTTTATAGTGTAAAAGGTTTTTGGAACAATAAAGTAACACGTATACTGCTCGTTGTTGTACTAGCGAACTTAGGTAGTTCACTTGGAACATTCATAGGCGGAGCTGACGTCATTCGTTTGTTTTTCGAAAACTTGTAATGTAAGGATCTATAGGAGGGCTACATGGAATTAATAGCAGTACAACCCTATGTTAAGGTTCAACGAGAGGTTAACAGCTTAGAACAGCTAAACATCGAGTATGAACGTGCCCTATACTTGTATAGCGGCAAGATCGTTACCCAGCATCGCGAGTTTCCTATTCAAGATGTACTTGACGTATCTTACCGAATATTTGGTGGCACGGGGGGCCTTCTTTATCTACACACTATTGGAGGCCTATACACGTACACAGTGAAGTCATCTCCGCAAGAGTTTATTAAAGCATTTAAGGAACACAGGAAAAAGTAATATGGTTTTACTATATAAAAGATCCCTCGCAACTAGCTAGTGCGTAGGGATCTTTTACGTAGAAATAGAGTCGCGCGATAATCCATTGAAGTCGCGCAATAAATCTTAGAATCGCGCACCACATTATCGAAATCGTGCACTGGTAGCCTTACCGCGCGTTTTCATATGGTCGATGCGCGATAATCCAATTTATTGCACGATGCTAAGTAGATAGCGCGCTATTTACGCTGAGAGTTGCGCAATTTAAATAAATGTGTAGACCAGGTGTTAACTTTCAGCTAATTTATCCGCGAAAGCCTTTACGTAAGGGGGTAAATCTGGTGGGCGACGGCTTGATACGATGTGACCGTCAACCACTACTGACTCGTCACTCCAAGTAGCTCCGGCGTTCGTCATGTCATCCTTGATACCAGGTGTGCTGGTTACATTTTTCCCTTGTAAGATATCTGCTGAAATGAGCACCCAGCCAGCATGACATATTTGTCCGATTGGTTTTTTTGCTTCATCCATTTCTTTAATAATCTTCAGAACTTCAGGGTAACGGCGTAATTTATCTGGAGCCCATCCACCAGGAACAAGGATCGCATCATAGTCAGCTGAATTAATAGCAGTAAAAGCATATTCTGACTCAGCAGGTACACCATATTTGCCAATGTAATTCTTGTTTGCTTCTTTACCAACTAAATGGATGGTTGCGCCTTCTTCTTGCAGGCGCAAAACTGGATACCAAAGCTCTAAATCTTCAAAGTCATGTTCCACAAGTGCAATCACCTTTTTATCTTTAAGTCGCATGTAGATCCCTCCATACTGTAATAATTCAAGTGTATCAGAGGTAAGCTGTAATTTCGATTTTCTTGCAGGACTATGAAACTTAGGGAGTAGTGTTATTTATGTTCCATATTTACTCCTTATTAATAAACTAGTGGGTATCATGACGGTTGCCCATGCATACGATATATAAACCCTGACATAGATGGAGGGAATATTCATGGATATTTTAAACAAGGTAAAGGGCTATAGGGAAGAAGAAAGAAGGCTCATGTGGGAAGGAACATTTGAAGAGTATTTGGAGATTGTGAAGCAAAGGCCTGAAGTTGCCCAGACAGCACATTCGCGCGTTTACAATATGATTAAAAGTTCTGGTTTAAAGGAACGAGACGGTCGGAAAATGTACCAGTTTTTTGGAGAAGGAATTTTTGGACTGGAAGATGCAATTGAGCGATTGGTCGAGGAATATTTTCATCCTGCTGCAAAGAGGCTCGATGTTCGGAAACGAATTTTGTTATTAATGGGGCCTGTTAGTGGTGGTAAGTCTACACTTGTGACCATGATAAAGCGCGGTCTTGAACAATATTCTAGGACAGATGAGGGTGCGGTTTATGCAATTAAAGGCTGTCCGATGCATGAAGATCCACTTCATTTTATTCCAAGCCATTTGCGTGCCGACTTTTTTGAAGAATATGGGATTCGCATTGAAGGCAGTTTGTCGCCTCTGAACCAGCTGCGGCTTGACCAGGATTACGATGGCCGGATGGAAGATGTACTGGTAGAACGAATCTTCTTCTCTGAAGATAAACGTGTTGGAATCGGCACATTTAGTCCTTCAGATCCGAAATCACAGGATATCGCCGATTTAACGGGAAGTATTGATTTTTCTACGATTGCGGAATATGGATCAGAATCGGACCCCAGAGCATATCGCTTTGATGGTGAATTAAATAAAGCTAACCGAGGAATGATGGAATTTCAGGAAATTTTGAAATGTGATGAGAAGTTTCTATGGCATCTATTATCTTTGACACAGGAAGGCAATTTTAAAGCGGGTAGGTTCGCGTTAATTTCGGCCGATGAACTTATTATCGCCCATACGAACGAAGCAGAGTACCGTTCTTTTATTTCGAATAAAAAGAATGAAGCACTTCATTCGCGAATCATTGTCATGCCTATTCCGTATAATTTACGAGTAAGTCAGGAAGAGCGGATTTATGAAAAGATGATTAACGAAAGTGATATGGCACATGTTCATATCGCGCCACATGCACTTAGGGTTGCAGCTATTTTTTCCATTTTGACAAGGTTGAAGGGTTCGAAAAAGCAAGGGGTAGATCTTGTAAAGAAAATGCGCCTTTATGATGGAGAAAATGTGGAAGGATTCAACCAAGTGGATGTGGAGGAATTAAAGAGAGAATATACGGAAGAAGGCATGAATGGAATTGATCCACGATATGTGATCAACCGAATTTCATCGACAATCATTCGTAAGGAAGTGCCTGCAATTAATGCCTTGGATGTGTTGCGTTCATTGAAAGACGGACTTGACCAGCATGCATCGATCTCACAGGAGGATCGAGAAGACTTTATGAATTATATTGCTGTCGCAAGAAAGGAATACGATGAAATTGCCAAGAAAGAAGTTCAAAAAGCATTCGTGTATTCGTATGAAGAGTCTGCGAAAACGTTAATGAATAACTACCTTGATAATGTGGAAGCCTATTGTAATAAAAATAGACTGCGAGATCCGCTGACTGGGGAAGAAATGAATCCGGACGAAAAGCTTATGCGTTCGATTGAGGAACAAATTGGTATTTCAGAAAATGCCAAGAAGGGTTTCCGTGAAGAAATTCTCATTCGTATTTCTGCCTATGCAAGGAAAGGGAAGCGCTTTGACTATACGTCTCATGAGCGCTTACGTGAAGCCATTCAAAAGAAACTGTTTGCTGATTTAAAGGATGTTGTTAAAATTACGACCTCATCCCAAACGCCGGATGAATCACAGCTTAAGAAGGTTAACGAAGTAATTGCACGGTTAATTGATGAACATGGCTACAACTCAATATCTGCTAATGAGTTATTGCGTTATGTCGGAAGCTTGCTTAATAGATAACTAGATAACCCATGAAAAATAACAAGACGGATCATTTTGATGTCTTGTTATTTTTTTACCCAAAAACCGACAACAACTTGTTTGCAAATGCATAAGCTAAAAAAAGCATAGATAGGAGAGGATATGGTGCAAGAAGAGAGTAAAGGTAGTTTTGTCGTCTCCCAGGAAAATTGGTCCCTCCATCGTAAAGGTCTACAAGATCAGCAACGTCATATGGATAAAGTGAAAGATGCTATTAAAAATAATTTGCCGGATCTTGTTAGCGAAGAACGAATTATTATGTCAAATGGTAAAGATGTTATTAGAATTCCAATTCGATCCCTGGATGAATATAAAATACGTTATAACTATGATAAATCAAAGCATGTTGGTCAAGGTAATGGGGATAGTAAAGTTGGTGACGTCGTTGCACGTGAACCGAGTGATGACGGAAAAGATGGTGCTGGAAAAGGAAAACAGGCTGGGGACAAAGCTGGCACCGATTACTATGAAGCAGAAGTATCTCTAGCAGAGTTAGAGGAGGCCCTTTTCAGCGAATTGGAGCTCCCAAATTTAAAACAGAAAGAACAAGCTGAAATCATAAATGAAAAAGTGGAATTTAACGATGTTCGTAAAAAAGGACTTATGGGTAATGTAGATAAAAAAAGAACCATTTTAACAGCTTTGAAACGAAATTCTCGAGAAGGAAAGCCAGGAATAACACCTATTTACAATGATGACCTACGTTTTAAAACGTGGAATGATGTAACAAAGCCCGAATCAAAAGCGGTTGTACTTGCGATGATGGATACGAGTGGATCAATGGGAACATTTGAAAAGTATATGTCCAGAAGCTTCTTTTTCTGGATGACACGGTTCTTACGATCAAAATATGAAACAGTAGATATTGAATTTATTGCCCATCATACGGAAGCAAAAGTTGTAACAGAAGAGGCCTTTTTTTCAAAAGGAGAAAGCGGTGGAACGATTTGTTCCTCAGCTTACACGAAGGCACTTGAGCTAATTGACGAAAAGTACAATCCATCACGCTTTAATATTTATCCGTTTCATCTATCAGATGGTGATAATATTGCGTCTGATAACGCAAGATGTATGAAGCTTGTTAAAGAGATGATGGAGGTTTCTAATATGTTTGGTTATGGGGAAATTAATGAAAGAAGCCGTAATACAACATTGATGAACGCTTTCAAAGCAGTTGACAATCCAAAATTTCGTCACTACATCCTAAAGGAAAAACAAGATGTGTATCATGCAATGAAGAGTTTTTTCAGAAAAGAAGAGGCTACCGTTTGATCATGAAGGGCATTCCCGGGTGGGATGCCCTTTTGAGGTAGCTGATGAAAACGAGGAAGACGTCGATAGATCTCAAAAAGCTGCTGATGCAAAGGAATCTTATTCAGCAAGCTCAATCATGTATGCTGCTCGTTCATTTTTCAAAGTGAAGTGAGATCCGTCGAATTGATAGTTTGTTGTATCTTCGAGTGGTATTTCATAAGACGGTAATGGGAGCGGTTCAAGATTATGAGCATCGTTTTCTATTTTTCCAGTGCCGTTTAAATGAAGTGCGTACTTTGCTACATAATCGTCTATCGTTCCTGTGTGTTCCAAATACGAGACTCTCTCTAATGTCATTAACGTCTCATCATTATCATCAATCTCTTGTTTTAAAATTTTAATATTCTTTCCGGTCCACTTATTCAATAAGTCGTTGAATTCCTCAATCGATATAGAATTTTGTTCCATGATAATCACCTCTATGGTTTAGACTTTCCTTGATTTATAAAATGATACAGGGAATCTATTCAAAACTACAAAAAAGAATATATAAAAAAACGCCATGGACAAACCTTTATGAGAAATCATCGTTCATTATTTCCTTCCTGTTTCATAAGCTATAAAAAGTACACTTGGAGGGATCACATTGACAGAAATGAAGGCACTCCAAAACGCGATTGATGAAATTACAGATATTGCGTCTGGATTTGGACTTGATTTTTTTCCGATGCGTTATGAAATTTGTCCTGCAGATATTATTTATACATTCGGGGCATATGGCATGCCAACGAGGTTTACCCATTGGAGCTTTGGTAAACAGTTTCATAAAATGAAGCTGCAGTATGACCTTGGATTAAGTCAAATATATGAGCTAGTCATTAATTCCAATCCTTGCTATGCATTTTTACTAAATACGAACAGCTTGATTCAAAATAAACTCATTGTTGCGCATGTACTTGCTCATTGCGATTTTTTCAAAAATAATGTTCGCTTCTCCAATACTAGACGAGACATGGTGGAGAGTATGACAGCAACAGCAGAACGAATTGCAGACTATGAGATGGTACACGGTAAGGATGAGGTAGAAAAGTTCTTAGACGCTATTCTATCGATTCAGGAGCATATTGATCCATCAATTGTAAGACCAAGGTTAAATGTGAATGACGTTGAAGCGGATGATAAGAAAGAACAAGCGCGACCAGTAACCCCTTATGATGATTTATGGAGTCTGGATAAAGATGCATCATCTGAGAAGAAGCCAGCAACGGATAGACAAAAGAAAAAATTTCCACAGAAGCCGGAAAAAGATATTTTGCTTTTTATTGAGGAGAATAGTCGCGAATTAGAAAATTGGCAACGTGATATTCTAACGATGATGCGTGAAGAAATGCAGTATTTCTGGCCACAGCTTGAGACAAAAATCATGAACGAAGGCTGGGCTAGCATCTGGCACCAACGCATCTTAAGGGAAATGGATTTAACTTCAGACGAAGCGGTTGAGTTTGCTTCATTGAATGCAAGCGTTGTACAGCCATCGAAACAGCAAATCAATCCCTATTACCTTGGATCGAAAATGTTTGAGGATATTGAAGAGCGATACAATAATCCTACTAAAGAAATGCGGGAGTTAGGTGTTAAACCAAATTCAGGTAGGGAAAAAATATTTGAGGTGCGTGAGGTTGAATCGGACATTTCATTCATCCGAAACTACTTAACGAAAGATCTTGTTCGACAGGAAGATATGTATTTGTTCGAAAAACAAGGGCGTGATTACAAGATAACAGATAAGGATTACGAGCAGGTGAGAGACCAACTAATACACATGCGAGTGAATGGAGGCTTCCCATTTATAAGTGTGGAAGACGGCGATTATTTGCGGAATGGTGAGCTTTATTTAGTGCATGGATATGAAGGTACGGAATTGAATTTACCATATCTGGAAAATGTGCTTCCATATCTCTATCAATTATGGGGGCGAACCGTACACATGGAAACGTACGTGGAGGATAGAAAAGTCAAATATTCGTATGATGGGAATCGGGTACAGCGGCATTATTTGTAGAAGGGAAAACGCTTGGGTGATTATGTTTTATCATCCAAGCGTTTTTTCGTTCATTTACTACAGAGAGAGGGTTTTACATCAATGTTTAAATAATTCAGCTCGATCGGGTGTTTGAGGTGGTTCTTCTACCCAATTATTACTTATCATAATTTCAAGTCCATCCTTAGCAAATAATGCAATTTCCACTGATAACCTTTGATAATTGAATACTAAATCATATCTCATACTAGCAGTTGAGGCAGTAGAATAGTTTCCTTGACCACTTGCACTTAATACACTTATTAAATACATCATGAGCTTATCCGAAAAAACCCGGGTCGTGGAATCAGTTAAACAGTTATCCCATGACATTGGTGTACTAATATCCGATTGGGATAGGACTTCTGAGAATATTTTTTTATGTTTTTGAGAAATTTCCTTGCCTCGTCGCATAAAAGCCATAACTTCTTTAGAATTGGTTGTCTGGGCAAATCCGGTACTAATCATTTCACCAACGGAATTCGTTTTTATATTTTGGAAAAGATGTAGGACTTCAATGTGATTTAATGACCTTTTGTTAAAAGGGTTAAGTCCACTTGATAGATATTTTTTTCCTTCAATATATTCAACTTCATCTGGTATTGTTATAAAAGGGGGTCTAATATATGTCCCTTTCGATAAGGCGGTGTCAACTGATAAATTAAACAGTTTAGAATTCTCGGCAAGGAACGTTGTAAAGAGTGATCGAATATCATTACGAGTGGAGGTTCCTTGTGAAATACTCCAAGCTAACATTCCTGCTGTACCCAAACTTTCAATAAAAGATAACATAAAGCCATCTGTAAATAACCTTGGAGATTTTAAGTCTACATCCTTCTCGGAAAAACCATCTGGAAAAGGAATTTTCTCAAGGTGAATTATCTGTCCAATTTCTTTAACTGCTCTTTCAGCAATATCTAATGCCCACTCAACCACAGGGCGAATATCGTTGTCTTCTACTGTTTCTTTAAAATATTTTAGGATTTGGACAGACATACTATTTTGAATATATTGCGTCCAAAGCATTGCCATTTCTGATGAAGTAATTTGGGGTTTCTCCATAGGGATACCTTCCTTTTATATATTTTCTAGTTAGTAGAAGTGTCCCCAACTAATTTTATAATATTTATCAATTACTCAACTTTCGCAGACTGAAATAAGTAGACGCTCCCTGATGCAGTTGAATAAGCCCTCAATCCATTGTTGTAGTTGACACAAAATATATAAAATACTACATAACATTCCGCTCCAGAAATGCACTACGCTTTCCGCGGGCTTGCGCTGAGCCTCCTCGCGAGCAAAGAACGCTCACTGCGGGGGTCTCATCACTACGATTTCCCGCAGGAGTCTTCGTGTATTTCTTCCGCTAACGTGGCATTTAATTGGAGTGGAGGGCAGTCGACTCCTGCTTAGAAAAGCAACAGCTGAAGATCCCGGAGCGTAAATTAAACTTGCCCCAGTGTCGCACTTTGTATCAGTTAGGACAAAGTAAATAGTAACAAATTTACAAAAAGACATATTTGTAATTCGTGTCAAGTACCATAGT
This sequence comes from Virgibacillus carmonensis, assembly GCF_057836705.1. Classification (NCBI taxonomy): domain Bacteria; kingdom Bacillati; phylum Bacillota; class Bacilli; order Caryophanales; family Bacillaceae; genus Virgibacillus; species Virgibacillus carmonensis. The sequence goes on from NZ_JBYQFJ010000008.1 coordinate 123,527, forward strand.
TCAAGTGCTACAAGTACTACAGTTTATTGAATGCATCTTGATTATCTATGTGCGAAGGTTGAGTCAATTAAATAAGAAATAATTTACCAGTACATACTTAAAGCTATTCTAAATTAGATTAGCGGCATTATTTGTAGAGGATATAGTATTTTAATACTTAGAGCGGGGAGATTAAGAATGATATCTTCCCGCTCCTTTTATTTTGGGATAACCGAAAAATCCTGATACTAACTTTCAAATTATGGATTGACTGCTTGGCAATGGTTTGGGCAAAATTTAACCAACGGAGGTATGTTATGGAAAGCAGGAAAAACTATAAGTCACCTGTGGCATCTTTGTTATGGTCTTTTGCCTGTGCCAGCTTTGGACAATTTTATAACCGAGATTACGTCTTAGCTTTTACACTGCTGGCTTTAGAGTTATTTATAAATTTTAATTCAAACTTGAATTTATCACTACAATATACTTTTCAAGGTGAATTCAAAAGGGCTCATGATGTGGTTAATTTCGAGTATGGATTGTTTTATCCCTCACTTTGGGCTTTTTCTATGTGGCAAGCCTATAATAAAGCTAGGAAAATAAATAAAAATAATTCCCCAGTCAAGCCGGATTTAACTGGATTATTTTTTGGCTTAGTAGCTGGTATGATCATAGGGTTAACTATTCGCGTGGAAAATAGTTCTAATATTAGTCTTTGGTTTAATTCACCTGTGATTGCGGGATTGACAGGTGGTGTCATAGTTGGGCCTATAGGTCATTTTATCGAAAAATACTTTACAACTAGAAATAAAACTGTCCACAAAAAATAGCTTCATTACATATTTTTCCTTTATGTTATACCGCTAATGGGATTAAATACAACTTCTGAATAGTTAACCCTATTAGAAGGAAATATAAAAAAGCTGAATTAGAATGTTACATTTCTAAATGATAATTTTGCATTACGGGAGGAAGTTATGGCAAAAAAAGTAGAAAGAATATTTTTGTTGTTTTTAACATTGCTTGGAATAGGTCTCATTCCTGTTTGGATAAAAAAGCCGCCTCTTAAGGATTGGACAATTGTTTTTTTATTAGCAGGTTTTTTATCAGGTATGATGGACCTATTCGCTACTGCTCGAAAGCTAATTAGTTATCCTACTCAGCTTTTCGGCAAAAAAGTGAATATAAGCTTGCTATTTGATTACTTATTACTTCCAACAATAGGTGTTTTATACAACCAGGTATCTTATCGTTCGAAGACATTGGGGGCGTTATCAAAAGCACTTTTGTTTAGCGTACCAATGACAGTTATTGAATATCTTTTGCAAAAGCATACTAAATTGATCATATGGAAAAAGTGGAAATGGCATTATACATTGTTTTCTTTAACATTATTTTTATGGATAGAGAGGGGCTTTATTGCGATTGTAAGAAAATTTTCTAATTCACAATCCAAGGAATGAGAAATATAATTAAAGATTGCTGAACTTTCAACAAATAAATTTATACCTCTGTTTTCTCCTTAAACATCGATAAATACATAACCATGAATAGAATAAAACACGTTCCTATAAGTTGATATCCTCCAAATGGGATTTGAAGCCATAAAACAGAAGAAATAATTGCTGCTAGCGGTTCTAGGCTACCTAATAAACTTGTTTCTTGTGGTTTTAGGTACTTAAGACTTTCCAGATAAAACCAAAAAGCAAACATGGTTCCAAACAAAATAACAAATCCAAGATAAAGATAAGTATCCAACGTCCAGTTGCTAGAGTCAAAATTCCAAGGGGGATGAATTAAACTCATACCAGTTCCACCAATAATCATCGCCCACCCAATAACATTAAGTGAACCCCATTTTTGCAACAATCCACCTGCATAGAGCGTATAAAACGCAAGAGAAACGCCTGATAGAACACCCCATATTACAGAAGATATTGGGACTGACAAGGTTCCAAACGATCCATTCGTTAACAATAAAAATGTACCAGTTAAAGCTAGAGCAACTGCTAATACATCTCGTGCTTTCAATTTGCTCATGCTTGCTATAACAAGGTATAAAATAATGAAAACAGGGGCTAAATATTGTAGTAGTGTTGCTACCGCCGCATTACCCAAGCTAATGGAGGCCATATACGTATACTGAACTGCAAGCATACCAAATAAACCAAAAATGACTAGTTGTGATGCTGTTTTTCGGTCTGACCATATTTTAAAGATTTGCCGACGGTCTTTAAAGAGAAAAGATAAAATAAGCATGACAATTCCTGCTAGTAATAAGCGAACAGATACAAGCCACTCTACTGATATCCCATCTTCCTGAAACAGACGCTGTGCCACTGTTCCTCCGACTCCCCAAAAACTTGCCCCAAGTAAAACTAATATAAAGCCTGCCCATCTCTGCTGTTTTTCCATAAAATAAAACTCCTGCCATGTAATTCATTTTAAACCGATTTATTATTCTTTCAAAAGTTGTTTAATAACTATACTACTATTCTAAATATCTTTCATACTGTTTTAATTTACCCTGAGCGCAATAAATAACATTAGGGGATTTTATCTCCCTCGTTTGATTTGCCACCACTTATTCCTGTACCAACTACATTGATACTTAGTAAGTAAAATGGATAACAGATTACTGCACGCATAATGATTAGACCGACTCCAGGATTAGGTTCATATCCTGGATTAATGATAGGCAATAGAGAGGCAAATATATAAATAAAAAAAATGAAATATGGATACCAAAGAAGGATGGACCAATAGATAGCTTTTCGGTTTTCTATCCATTTTTTGGTCACGATGATGAATAGGGTAGTAGAAAGTATCAATCCAACAATATAAATAGCGAGCCCCACCTTGATAACAAAATTCAGTTCCCATCCAGTTATTCCACTAATACGATATACGTTTAACATAAGTTCGACTGCGATAAAAAATATAAAGCCATATAATGCGCTAACAGCATGTAACTTCATGAAGAACTTCACAAACACCCCCCTTGCAAGGATAACGCCCACATTTTTTAAAATAAGTTCATGTTATCTCCAGGCAGACATATACTTCTTTCGGTATTTGGTAGTATGAAATGCTTCGAGTTGAACTTCTTTGTCCTTAGCTTCAAGGTTTCTAAAGTAAAATTGAGTTGCACTGTCCATTTGAATCACCTCGTATTCGAAATATATAAATTTGTTACTAAGTTTACTACATGATTAATTTGTTTACAAAAAAGAGTCCCAGCAAAGTAACAAAAAAACGGTCACCAGTTCGGTTGACCGTTTTCAATGAATAGCTTCTTTACTTTTCAATAAACATTTGTGTCCAGTAATTACTGTTTTCCACATAACCAACACCAATATGAGTAAATTCATTATTTAATATGTTTTTCCGGTGCCCATCACTATTCATCCATGCATTTACAACTTGTTGTGGTGTCCGTTGGCCGCGAGCAATATTTTCCCCCGCTGATTGAAAATACACGCCAAAACGACTCATCATGTTGAAAGGGGATCCGTAAGTTGGGCTCTTATGTGAAAAATAATGGTTTGTCCTCATATCTTTTGATTTTAGTTCCGCTACCCGACTTAACGGTATGTCTGGTTGTAACTCGGGCAATCCTTCATCAATTCTTTCAGCATTCGTCAATTCAATAACGGATGACTCAAATTCACTCATCTTTTTAGGTGAAAGAGGCTGGCTGTCGTCGTCAGTATTGGTTTGTTTCTGGATTGGTTGATCGGATTCTTCCTCAAAACCAGTGAAGTCATAGTCATAGTTCTCTTGAGTGTCAGAAAATTCCCCACCACTTGGTGTCCCTATATAGATACTTGAGGAAGTGTCACCTTCATTTTCAGCAATGTCACCTGAGTGGTCTAGTGCATTTTCATTATTTGTACACGCAGCAAGTACTATCACTAGTAAGCTAATAATACTGATGAAAAGTCGGTTTAATTTCATCTGATAACCCCTTTTGTCTATTTTCTTTTATCTTTTACTTACTTTCACAAAATATATATGGAAATATAAAACAAATGGTAGTGAATAAAAATAGTAAGGAATCTCAGGATTTTTAATTTATTACAAATTTGACAATTTTATTAAAAATTGAAAGTTGTATAGACAATTTACTTTATCATGGTAAAATTGTACGTAAGTATATAAACGGGGAGATAGTCATATGAAGCTATGGATTAGAAAAATATCCGTTGTATTGATTACATTTATGACGCTTGGGGTATATATTCCGCCTACCTATCTGAATACCAACGCTGAGGAAATGAGTGAAACTGTTTCTTCGGAAGCGGATGTTATCATCCCAGTTGCAGAAATTGAAGAAGAAGAACCATTTGAAGATGATCCTAATGATTTTATAAGTGTACTAACTAAACAAGCTAAAAAACAGACCATTACCAAATTAGGGCCAAAAATTATTGAACAAGTAGATGATGATTTCACGGGCGCAATTTTACCTAAAATGGAAGAAGTACTTAGTAGGATATTAGAAAAGGCAGAAGAAAAATCTCCTTATCTTGCAATTTCAGAAGAACCAACAAAAGGATATGGAGAAAAGATATTTAACATATATGATTACCAAACAAAAAAGGATCTAGCTAGATTTGATGTAAGACGTGATAAACGACCACAAGAGGGCTACTGGTTTAATTTTCACTATCATGTAAGTGCTGATGATTTTGAAGAACACCATACTATTGGAGAAATTTATTGGGATAAAAATATTCCGCCGAAGTGGATGTCGTAATAAACAAGCCGCCAAGTTTTCCACTGGGCGGCTTGTTTATTTAAATCATTTTAGATTTAACACATCTAAGCCAATTTCAGCAAGTTTGATTTGCCCTTCAACTGTAGGATGAATGTCACCCGGAATTACATAAGTCGCTTGATTCTGGCCAAACGCAGAATAGGCATCCGCCAAATGAATATCGTCATATAGACTGTTATACAAAGTTGTTAAATCCTTAAAATGATTATTAATAGTAGGTAGAATCGTTGAACCAATAGGATGTAAAGGGTCATTTAGTTGAAAAGGATTATAAACATTGTATACTACGATCGGCGCATCGGTAAGAGTACGAGCTTCCTCGATAATTCCACCAATGTTTGCGAACAGGTTGCTGTTCTGTATTTCTTCTTGTAACAATTGCATAAAAAGAACCGAGTTTTCATTACTCCCTGCTTGAGCAGCTCTTAATGCTTGCAAAAGATCGTTATTTCCAATGTTTAAAACAATATAATCAGCATGTCTAACCGCTTGACGGTATTTTTGGTCCGTTTTCAAAGCGGTTAACATTTGAGGCGTTTGCCAGCCTGGAACGCCAAGGTTGCGCACCCGTAAATTACCATCAACCCCAATCAGATAAGGATAAGCGTCTATTGCAGGATTATGATTATGTTTCCCTAAGTTGTAGCCAAATGGAATGGAATCACCTATAGCTACAAGTGATTGCTTTCCATTATCATTTTTTGCGAAGGCAGTATTGGAAAATAACAATCCTATAACTAAAAGCATTGCCAGTAGTTTAAAAATTTTATTCAAAAAAACACTCCCTTTCTTATGATCCTGTCCATAGTATGAGTCATTCTGGTGTGAATAGTCTGTCGAAATCTTGTGGGAGGAAAAGTTTATTTAATCAACACCATGATTAGAGAAGTTATTGATTAAAACCCTTAATTAGGTACTGTAATATAGTGAATAAGAAATAAGGTATTATTAATAGTGATGGTTAGTTATGGTAGAATGGTTTAAATACATTTAGGCTAATATAAATATTTTATTTCACAGGTCTTACACTAGGGGGGATACAATGAAAAAAGATATCCATGTAGTAGGAGCAGTAATAATTGAAGATGAGAAAGTTATGTGTGCACAAAGAGGGTCTACCAAATCATTACCATACAAATGGGAGTTTCCAGGTGGAAAAATAGAAAAAGGTGAGTCACCTCAGGAAGCATTGAAAAGAGAAATTAAAGAGGAAATGCATTGCAAAATAAAAATTGGCAATCAGGTAGAACACACAGTTTATGAATACGACTTTGGTATTGTACATTTGACTACCTATTACTGTGAGCTTATTGATCGAAAGCCTATTTTAACGGAGCATGTATCAATAAAATGGTTGTCTCCAAATGAACTTACATCGTTAGATTGGGCTCCAGCTGATATCCCAGCTATTGAAAGATTATCTAGTGAGTTAATTTCATAAAATACTTCTAAGCTATGATCAAATTGCCTACTCCTTTGCAAAAGTGTATTGGAATCTAGTTGTTCAACATAATCTAGTAAAACAGAATAGTAATCGAAATGAAAAGTTGCATGAGTTGGTTTTGTATGAGACCTCTAATGTTATGGAGAATTACAAGGAAAGAAAAATCATTCTTTTATATGACTACTCGATAAAGAATGGGTTTGATGTGATATGGACTCCTTAGGGAAGATAAAACATCTTCCCCGGATTCAACAGCCCTTCTGGATCAAGCATTTTTTTCATGTTTTTCATAATCCCAATCGCCTCCCCGTGTTCAGCTTTTTGGAATTTTATCTTACCAAGCCCAACACCGTGTTCTCCCGTACAAGTGCCACCAACTTCAATTGCACGCATTGCGAGGGCTTCATTGGTGTATTCGGCCTTTTCTTTTTCACCTGGGTTATTCGGGTCAAAGATTACGATTGTATGGAAATTACCATCACCTACATGTCCTAAGATGCCGCCTTCCAATCCACTTTGCTCAATAAGTTCACGTGCATAGACAACAAGTTCTGGAAGACGTGAAATTGGCACGCAAACATCAGCGCCTGTATCGGCCATTCCTTTTATATGTCCATAAGCATACGACAACTCATGTCGTGCTTTCCAAAGCTTCTTCTGCTCCGTGGGGTCATTAGCAATTTTCCAATCTTGACAGCCAAGGTCGTTCATTAACTCTTTTGCAAGTTTTACTTCCTCTTCAACTGCAGCCCTTAAACCTGCAAATTCAAAAAACAAGGAGTGCTTAACCGGATAATCGTATCCCCCGTACATATTCACCTGTGAAATACTTTGTGCATCAACTAGTTCCATGCGCATCACTGGAATACCGCTAAGCAAAATAGTTTGAGCTGCTTTCACGCAGGTTTCTGGTTTATCAAAGGTACATCGCGCTACCATTGTATACTCTGGAATTCCGTGAAGGCGTAATGTTACTTCTGTAATAATTCCTAATGTACCTTCAGAGCCAGCGAATAAACCTGTTAAATTGTAACCAGATGAGGACTTTTTAGCATGTGAACCGGTATGAATCACTGTTCCATCGGCTAATACTACCTCTAAATCAAGAAGTTGATCCCGCATAGAGCCATAACGTACTGCCGTCGTTCCACTTGCGTTCGTTGCAACCATCCCTCCAATCGTAGCATCCGCACCAGGATCAATCGGAAACATTAATCCATGTCGATTTACCAACTTATTCAACTGTAAGCGTGTAAGACCTGGCTGTATGGTAATTGTCATATCCTCCGGTGAAAAGTCTACTACAGTGTTCATATTTTCAAAGTTAATTGTAATGCCCTTATGAACGGGAATTGCTTGCCCTTCCAACCCAGAACCCGCACCGAACGCTGTAACAGGAACACGATGTACATGTGCGACTTCTAATATATTTTTAATATCATCTTTGCAATCAGGGAAGCAAACAACATCTGGCCGGGTGGCTTTATGGGGTGACTCATCCTGGCTATGACGGAACAATTCCGTTTCATTTTGACTAACTTTATTGCTGCCGATTCTATCAATAAGGTGTTGTATAAACATTAGATTTATCCCCTTTAATTTTGAAGTTTGGCGTAAACTAAAAAGGAGAGAAATAATCACCTCTCCCGTTCAGGTTTTATAGCACATCCTCGCTAATAAATAAGATGAGCCATTAAAGCAATAATTGGCAATGAGATTAATGTACGCTCCATAAACACAAGGAACAATCGTCCAACACCAACAGGGATTTTTGAAATAATTAGTAGGGTTCCCATCTCGGTCAAATAAATGATTTGAACAAGTGATAATGCGGCAATCACAAATCTAGTAATCTCGGCATCGATTCCAGTTGCCAGAACAGCAGGTATAAACATGTCAATAAATCCAACTATCGTAGCTGGAGCAGCCTCGGCCGCTTCTGGGATCTGCAACATTTGTAAAATTGGAACCATTGGCTTGGAGATAATATCAAAGAAAGATGTAAATTCGGCGATGATAAGTGCGATAGTACCGATAGCCATAACTTGTGGCATTAAAACAAAAATAATACCTAGGAATACGTCTGTTCCTTGTTTAACTTGATCTTTAAACGAACCTGCATTTTTGGCTCTTTTAATGGCTTGTTCAAGTCCCCATTTAAATTTAGAGGCACCTTTAGGAATATATTCATGATAATCATTTTCCTTCGTATACGTATCTGGGATTCTGGAAAGCGGTGGTATTCTTGGAACAATAATGGCACTTACTATCCCTGCTATACAAATTGTTAAATACAAAAGTGGGAACATATGGTCAATATCTAACATTCCCGCTATTACGAGGCAAAAGGGAAGCGATACGGATGAAAAGCAAGTTGCAATTGCTGCAGCTTCTCGACCCGTATAAAACCCATCTCGATGCTGCTCTCGCGTTATTACTACACCAACATTTACGTTTCCAACCCATGAAGCTAATAAGTCAATAGCTGACCGTCCGGGCAAAGTGAAAAGCGGTTTAATTACGCTTCTGAGCAATGTTCCAACAAATTCCATTGCTCCAAAATTAATCAGGTAGGGCATTAAATAGGATGCAACTAAAAACCATACAATTAATGTAGTAAGTAAGCTAAACATCACTTGTCCAGTAACCTCTGAGTTTATCAAGTTCCACCCTATATTATAATAAGTCATGATTGCAAAGACTGTACCTAGTATTCTTGTGACTGTCCAAAACATGGATACATGGAACAGCGAATTTAGCAGATTTGAATTTAGAATTATTTTCGGTTTAAACAGTGTTGTAATTATGGTGAATACGGCTGAAATTAATATAACGTAAGTAACGATTACAGGAAGTACACTAGTTAATAAAGCTATTACAAATTCCGTTATTATCCCAAGTGGTATGTTAAATGAACCTTCATCATAAACGGGAAATAGGAAGATAAAGACACCGAATAAAGAAGGGATCAAAAATTTCATTAATCCCCTTATGTCAATTCCTTTACTTATTTCTCCCTCATTTCTTTGTTCCAAATTACTACCCATAAATAAACCCCCTCATATTATATCAAACCTGCCACAATCTATTTTGTTGTTATAACGATGCAAAAACTTCGTCAAGTACGTTTAATCCATGATCGATTTGATCTTTTGTAACTGTTAAAGGAGGGATCATTCGAATTACTTCACCTGAGTTTCCACAAAGATAAAATAAAACTCCCTTTTCTAAACAACCATTTAATACTTTCATTACGGCGTCGCCATCAGGTTTACCGGTCTCAAGGTTTTTAAGTGAAACTCCTATCATTAAACCTACACCACGAACATCATCAATTATTGGATGTTTTTTCTTCAATTCAGCTAATCGTTCAAGTGCGTATGCCCCCATTGCGTTCGTGTTATCCAGTAGTTTCTCTTCTTTAATAACTTCAAGTGATGCTCTGGCTGCTGCGCAAGCTATTGGATTGCCACCAAAGGTTGTACCATGTGCACCTAATGGCCATTGATCCATAAGTTCTTTGGAAGCTATTGTTGCACTAAGAGGGAGTCCTGCTGCAATACCCTTTGCAACTGCCATAATGTCGGGTTTTACATCAAATGTTTGAGCGGCAAACCAGTTTCCTGTACGTCCGAAACCTGTTTGGACTTCATCAAAGATAAGTAATATATCATGGCGATCACATATTTCCCGGACCTTCTTCAGCCATGCTTTAGGTGGGATAATGTAACCACCTTCACCTAAGATAGGTTCTAAAATCATACAAGCTATCTCGTCTGAATCAACTTGATGCTTAAATAAACTTTCAGCATCTCTTTCTAGCCTTTCAGGGAAAAACACTTCTGGATCCATTCCTTCTGGGCAATCTTCTGGATGTGCGAATGGTAGTTGGTATGTCAGCCATGAGGGTTGTTGATATTTACGGTATTTACTTTTTGACGTCGATACACTTAATGCACCTATAGAACGACCGTGAAAACAACCTGTGAATGAAATCGCATAAGGACGCTTTTTCACATATTTTGCTAATTTTAATGCGCCCTCAATGGCTTCTGTCCCACTGTTTGCAAAGAAAAAGTTATCTAGCTTAGGTGGAAGTATGGATTGAAGTTCTTCCGCTAGCTTTAAAATCGATTCATATATAATGACGCCTGATGGACCATGTACTAAATGATCCGCACTATCCTTAATTGCTTGTACAACTTTAGGATGCCTGTGACCAACATTTTCCACAGCAATACCTGATGTGAAATCAAGATATTTTTTACCATCTGCACCGTGGTAATAACATCCCTCCGCCTTTACAACAGGTAAGTTTGGATGGTCTTTTGCCATACTTGGAGCAAGAAAATTACCGATTGAGCCTACTAATTCCTGCCAATTGCGTTCTGTTTGTACCATTTAAATCCCCCATTATACTTAATTTGAATACTTTTTTAGTTTACGAACCACGGATGGTTGACTAATTCCCAAAATCTTGGCCATTTCAGTGGTTGTTTTATATCGCTTTTGTGCATTTATTAAAACTTCTTCTTCCACTCTTTCTAGAATTGCGGGTAATGTACGTCCTTCAATTTCGAGCGTATCTAAACCAGAGTCATTCCTGCGATACTCCACAGGTAAATCATCCTTAGTTATGATATTGGATTCGTTTTGAACGATTAACCTTTCCATTAAATTCTTTACTTCCAAATGATTCCCGCTCCATTCCATATGGAGTAGTTCGTGAAATAAACTATCGGATAATTTCTTATCAATCTGATATACAGTGTTATACCTGTCAACGTATTTCTGGATAATTTCACTTAAATCCTCTAATCGCTCCCGTAATGGCTTTATTTGAATAGGAACAACGTGTAAAAAGTAAAATAAATCTTCTCTAAATTGTTTATTTGCCATTAAATTTTCCAAATGCAGCTCGGTTGAACTAACAATTCTAAAGTTACCTTTTGTTTGTTGTAGCGCTTTTAAAAGAGTCGTTTGCGAGGCTAATGAAAGTTCATCCACCCCTTGTAGGTATAATGTTCCGGATTGGGCCATTTGAAGAAATCCACTTTTTTTAGAAGACAATGTCTCTGACCCGCCAACTATTTCACGTTCAAAGATGGCGTCTGGGATAGTAGCACAATTCACCTCGATAAAAGGTCCATCCCGTCTCATACTTTGTTTGTGAATCAGTTTAGCTATCGTGGATTTCCCCACACCACTTTCTCCTTGTATAAGCACTGCAACATTAAGTGGGGCAATTTTGTTAACTATTTTTAGAATTTTTTTCATTGATTTACTTTCAGAAATAATCCCTTCAACATTTAGGCTTTCTTCCCGAAGTAATGCTAGTTCCCCTTTAACCGCTGACATTTCCCCCTCAAGTTCATTTAGGTATTTCTGAAGATCGTGTAACTCCGAAACCTCATAGGAATAACTAATGATAAACTCTACCTCATGCAGTTCATTAAATAATGGAATACCTGTAATAAGCACCTTTCTTCCATTCAAAGTGGTTTGAACGAGTGCAACCTTCTTTTTTTGTTTTAAAACTAAAGGCGTGATAGCAGGAGTGAAAATCCCTTTCTCCTCCAACTCATAGACAGATTGTCCTAATAAATCATTTGCGGATAAGTCGTAATTTAAACCACTAATTTGTGTAACCTTTATAATTTTTCCATCTCGATTCGTTACAATTATATCTTCATCATACGAATCGATAATTTCCTCTTCCGTATTTGGAAGGAGGTATAAACTTTGCACGGGATTATTTCACATCCTTTACTTTTAATTCATAATTGAATAACTATTTGTTTTTGTATAAAGAGTATACATTAAGGTATTTTGATATGCAAGACTAGTTATTATTTTCTGTCATTTATAATGTAGTTTCGCTTATCGAGTAGGTAGGATAGGAAATGCTTTCAGGGGATAGGGCATACATGGTACTGTTAACAGGATAAGATAGTAACTAAATAACTCAACTTTCGCACATAGATAATTATGATGAATTCAATAAACCGTAGTACTTGTAGCACTTGAAATATGGTACTTGACACGAATTACAAATATGTCTTTTCATAAAACTTGTTGCTATTTACTTTGTCGTAACTGATATAAACTGCGACGTAACAGCGCCGTGATTTCCGCTGTGGATAGTCGCTTTCCGCGGGTGGCTGGTGAGCCTCCTCGTGCTACGCACTCCGGGGTCTCACCTATGCCTTTCCTCCCGCAGGAGTCGACTACCCACAGCTCCAATCACTGAAAAGTGAAAAGATGGAATTAAGGGTTTAGCTCAACCTAGCGAAGGAAAAACACGTAGACTCCTGCGGGAAAGCGAAGTGATTTTTCCGCAGCGGTCGCGCAGGACACAAAACATGATTTTTAGTTATGTCGCAGTTTATATATTTTGTGTCAACTACAACAATGGATTGCGAGCTTATTCAACTACTTCAGGGATCATCTACTTATTTCAGTCTGCGAAAGTTGAGTAAATAAAAAATGAAATGAGAGATTCAAATGCCAACATACAACAAACTAATCCGTGATAAAATTCCAGGAATTATCAACATGACGGGGAAGAAAGCTAATACTACTACTTTGTCTGACGATGATTATGTAAAGGAACTAAATAAGAAAACGAAAGAAGAATTACAAGAGTATTTAAAAGCGGATAATGATAAGGATGCTATAGAGGAATTAGCAGATATGCTAGAGTTGATTCATTCCCTAGCTACTGTGCATGGTAGCTCGATTGAAGAAGTAGAAAAGACCCGCGAGAAAAAGGCAGATCAACGTGGTGGGTTTAAAGAGAAGGTATTTTTGATTGATGTGGAATAGATAGTAGTTATAAAAAGGAAGGTGAGTATGTGGACAAGCATTTGTTTCTATTTGGAGGAGGTCCTCCATTCACATCCAATATGGCAAGAAGGTTTGTCGCAAAGACATCTGAGCCTAGTGGACCAGTCTCCATTTTATTTGTGGAAAGAGACGGTTGGGAAGAATATATGTCTAATTACATGGATGAGTTAAGAACGCTAGGATTGGGAGACTTTCACATTCTGCCACTTCCTTCTACTCCCATAGAAGAGGCTGTCAACTGTATAGCTAATAGTTCGGGCATTATTATCAATGGTGGAGATACAAACCTATATGCTGACTATATTGTAGATACACCCATATCGAATGCAATAAAGAGACGTTACGAATCAGGCATTCCTGTAGCAGGTTTTTCAGCTGGTGCGTTAATAAGTCCTGAAGTGTGTATTATTTCTGCTAAAGATAATGAACAAAGTAAGTTTCAACAAAGAAATGGTTTGGGATTAATCTCCAATGTAGTGATCGCAGTACATTTTACACAATGGAACGATGAAAATCACTTAAGAGAAGCGGTTAACAAATATAGTGAGTACGTAAATTATGGTATTGATGAAGATACAGGTGTTTATTTAGTTAACAGCCACCTTGAAGCTATTGAAGGTGACGGGGTTTATCATATAGTTGAAGAAAGATTGAATAAGATTAATTAAAAAGGAGAGAACGAATCCTCTCCTTTAGTGTTAACCGAATATCCAGTTACAATGACATATTCTCCTCACTATCAACCTCCACAGGACCACGTCTCTTAGCCAGCACAATAGACACTAGTATAATCAACGCCATTACACCCCAGAAGACAGCCTTCCACCATATACTATGGGTAAATGATTCTGTGATTAATCCTAATTTCACATCAGGATGGGCTAGTGTATGCACGGCTAATTTGATACCGACCCATGCAACAATGATGAATGCTGCCTTTTCTAATACAGGGTACTGTTTCATGAATTTGACGACGTAGGTTGCTGCAACACGAATTAATGCAAGACCAATTATCATACCTATGAATACTACAATGAATTTACCTCCATCCATTCCGCCAAACATTGGTAATAGCGTAGATGGGAGGGCCACAGCAATTGCGACAGCAGCTAGTATTGAGTCAATCGCAAATGCGATATCTGTTAGTTCTACTTTTAGGATAGCTTTCCATAAGCTTTGACTTTCATCAATTTCGGATCCTGAATCCTTCTTGTCTTCCTTCTTGCTTTTAACGATGCTTTTCACACCTAAATATATCAAGTAAGCGGCACCAATTGCTTGGATTTGCCATATATTTACGACAAAGGATATGGCGAATAAAGCAGCGAAACGAAAAACGAATGCTCCTACTATTCCATAAAACAATGCCTTTTTACGTTTTTTTTCTGGTAAGTTTTTAACTATTACACCCATGACAAGGGCATTGTCTGCAGATAACAGTCCTTCTAGGCCAATGATGACAAGTAATGCCCACCCATATTCAAGCCATAGCTCCATTCAATAATCACCTTTCTTTCATAGGCTGATTTTTTCCCTGTTTTGAAAGGGAATAAACGTAAGGTTGCGATATTAAAATGTTACAATAATAATAGTAAGACTATTATGGTAATTTAGTTCGCTATGATATTTTTAGATTAAGTGGATCTGGGTTAACTGTAGAGGGTGGGCAGAACCAAAGGAAATACTTAAGAAGAGGCTGTTTTCGTATAGTTTGTTGCTCATACCACCGAAGTTGATATAAACTGCGACATAACAGCGCCGTGATTTCCGCTGTGGATAGTCGCTTTCCGCGGGTGGCTGGTGAGCCTCCTCGTGCTACGCACTCCGGGGTCTCACCTATGCCTTTCCTCCCGCAGGAGTCGACTACCCACAGCTCCAATCACTGAAGTTATGAGCTGAACCTTAGCGAAGGAAAAACACGGAGACTCCTGCGGGAAAGCGTAGTGATTTTTCCACAGCGGCGCAGGTCACTGAACATGATTTTTAGTTACGTCGCAGTTTATTTCTTTTGTGTCAAAAACAACAATCTTTTAGAAAACAGCCTAAGAAAAAACCAACTGGAGGAACGCGCATGTCAATGGAAGCTATTTTTACCACAATACCTAGGTTAGTGACGGAACATTACATGTTAAGAGGTTTAACGATGGATGATGCTGCAGAATTAGTTACATTTGTTAGTGACAAAGAAACGATGAAGTTTGTTACGCCACATCCGGTTCAGACAGAAGCTGAGATGCGAGAGGTAGTCCATATGCAACTGGAACGCTACGATAAACGAAGGGAAATTCCATGGGTAATCGTGAATAATAAAAATGGTAATATTGTTGGCCAATTTCATTTGCACAAATTAAATTTGTGGCATAAGAAGGCCGAAATGGGTGTTATTATTCGCAAGGAATATCAAAATAATGGAGTAATGACTGAAATTTTACGGCAGGTTCTCGCTTTTGGTTTTGAGACCCTTGGGTTGAACCGCATAGTAGGTGATGCTTTTGCAGGCAATAAGGGATCGGAAAAGATTTTGAATAAGTATGGGTTTATGAAAGAAGGTGTGCTGCGGCAGACGGATTTTGATGGTGAAAAGTTTCATGATACGGTTGTTTATTCGATGATGAGATCGGAGTATGGAACGTTATATAAGTCGTAATAAAAAAACATTCAATAGTCTGTTTCCAAGTACGCGAACAGCAAGAAAATAAGGCAAATTACGGTAGGGGAAAATAGGTTATCAGCACACAAACAAGGGTACTTTACCCTTGTTTTACTGATCCTCGTGTGTCCAGGTTGTTTCTTCATTACTAACGGGACAGGCTGGAAAATCCTCTTTTTCATTTAATTTTGCCTTTTTCCCCGACTGGCACATATATTCCCCGGTCTCTGGTACACCTTGGCCAGTTCTATATTGGC
This sequence comes from Virgibacillus carmonensis, assembly GCF_057836705.1. Taxonomy (NCBI): domain Bacteria; kingdom Bacillati; phylum Bacillota; class Bacilli; order Caryophanales; family Bacillaceae; genus Virgibacillus; species Virgibacillus carmonensis. Next base: position 139,483 of record NZ_JBYQFJ010000008.1, read on the forward strand.
GGTAGTTCTCTTCAGCCATTCTTTACACCTCCATTTTTAATTTCAATACTTATCGTTTCCAACTAATCGTTTTTCACTCTATGTTTTGAAGCTTAAATGGTTGTAAAAATAGAGATTAAAAAACAAGGGTTTGGCAAGCCTTGTTTTAAATTTGTTTATTGTTCCAGATTCGGATAATCACAGTATTCGATAATGGTTCCTTCTGTATCAACTGGATTCAAATAAATCAATCGTCTTCCATGTTGGTTGGTTCGTAAAGTTTCGTCCAATGTGCGAATACCTTTATTTTTCAGATCCTTTAGCGCTTCATCGAGGTTATTGACGTTATACGCGATATGGTGGACACCTTTTCCTTTTTGTTTTAAGTAACGAGCAATTGGTGACGTTGTGTTGTTGGTTGGTGATAGTAATTCAGTGCGAGTGCCATTGACTTCCATTGTTGCGATTTCACTTTCTACACCTTTAGCATCGCTTCTGTAGCGATGTATTAGCTTACCACCTAATACATTTTCATAGAAGGTAATGCTTTCTTCTAATTGTCGAACGGCAATGCCGATATGATCTAGTTTATAATCCATGCCAATTCCCCTCATATACATAATAGCTTCATTTTATCATAGAGATTCTTAAAAACTTAAGACTTGTTCTTGAACAAAAGATATATTTCTTCATAAATTTTTCTTTCATTTAATTCCTGTAATGGGAAATGCTAATTAATAGGAATTTACAATTTCACTTCAGGAAGGAAGTATACAACATGAAAAAAGGTTTATTTTTGGTACTTACACTTGTGTTAACACTAGGGATTAGCACTTCTCAGGTATTTGCATCTATTGATGAAGGCAATGTAGAGAAATCTGAGCAAGGTCGTAGCATTATTAATGATAAGGATAGAAAAAAGCCTGATTTTTACAAAGATGAAGCAATGATCAAGATACAAGCTATAGAACTGGGAATCGAAACAGAGGGTAAAGATCTTCACGTATTAGCAAAAGAAGTGACGGAAGCAAGAATAAAACAAGCTGCAGACGAATTAAGCATTGAGACAGAAGGAAAAACGACTCAGGAACTTGCAAAAGAAGTACATCATGCAAGGATAATGGAAAAGGCTAAAGAACTTGGCATTAAGACAGGAGATAAAGATCCTAAAACCTTAGCAAAAGAAGTTTATGAAGCGATGTTACAACAACAGGCCGATGAATTAGGAATTAAGGCAAAAGGGAAAGAGTTTAAGGAATTGAGGAAAGAGGTATTTATCAGACTAATCAAGAACCAGGCTGAAGAATTAGGTATTAAAACGAAAGGCAAAAATACACATGCTTTAGTGAACGAAATTCATGAAAAGAAAATCTTTCAATCTGCGGAGGAATTAGGAATTGATACGGAGAACAAAAGTGAAAACCAATTATTTGAAGAGATAATTACAAATCATTATGAGAAAGCAAAAAAACGGAAGCTATTCCCGTTTGAAGACAAGAAAAATAAGATGTATCTTGGGTATCACCACAATAATAAAAAGTAACAAAAAGCCCTGGCATATTGCCAGGGCTTTTTGTTTCCATTACGGTTAGTTGCTTTTTTTGCGTATGCCGATTTTTCTTCCTGCTTCGTCAGGGACTGGTTTGTCTTTTTGAGCTTCTGCAAGTGCTGACACTTTTGTTTCAATTGGGGATGGAAAGGGAGCGGGACGTCCTGTTTTCATATCCATTCCCATGAGCATTTGTTCGCTTGTTGCCAGCCGCTTGCTCTCGCTGTTTTCCATAACGAAAAAGACGTGTAGTCGTTTAACGTCCTGATCAAGTAGTTGTACTGTCACTTGAAGCGGTTCGTCCTGGTGAGCTTCTGCTAGGTAGCATAAGTGCGTTTCCAAGGTAAAGATAGAATAGTGTTGTTCATCGCGGAAGCTTTCGGTAATGCCGATCTTGTTCATCAGCTGATCCACGGCAATGCTGAATACGCGGGCATATTCGGCATCGTTCATGTGTCCGTTATAGTCGACCCATTCCGGACGAACTTTTACGTTCATCAATGTATTGTTTTCAGGGAACATGGTGGCTACTCCTTTCTTGAGAGCAAGGAAAGTATGAGTTTTGGCGTTTAACTTTCTAGCTCCAGCACCTAGACACTCGAGACATAAGCAGTTCGTTTCCGAGCGAGTAAAGCACCCACACTGCACCGCTCTGCTTATCCTTGTCGTGTCTTTCAAGGCACCCCGAGCTCTTCTTATTCTTCGATGCAGTTATTTAAAGCCAGTAGTAGACTTCGTTAAAGTTTTCCGTTCAGGTTTGCTGCAGGCCAATATTTTTCAAGTAGCTGTTGAAGTTCTATCAGAAAGTTGTCGCGACGTTGTTCAAGTTCACTAATCGAATGGCCTTCTGTTTGCTGTTCGCAACCTTCAACGACACGTTCTGTCAACTCGTCAGTAAGTTCCGGTGCAACGAGTTTTGTCCATGGTAGTTTCAATGCAGGACCGAATTGTTCCAGCATATGCCTCATACCCTGCTCGCCGCCTGCCAGGTGTAGCGTTAAGAAAGGTCCCATTAACGCCCATCGTAGGCCAGGTCCGTAGACAATGGAAGCATCAATTTCTTCAGTTGTAGCAATACCGTCATTTACAAGGTGTAAAGATTCGCGCCAGATAGCTTCCATTAGCCTGTCCGCCACGTGGCCCTCAATTTCTTTGGAAATGACGAGTGGTTTCATGTTAACTGATGTATAAAAAGCCTCTGCCTTCTTAACACTCTCTGGTTCAGTAAGTTTGCCTCCAACAAGTTCAACAAGTGGTACAAGGTACACTGGATTAAACGGATGAGCTACAATAACCCGTTCTGGATGCCCGCAATCAGCTTGTAACGTACTTGGCATGATGCCAGAAGTACTGGAAGCAATGATAGCTTCCGGTTTCGCAATACGGTCGATATCAGCTAACAGTTTCCGTTTCAATTCTTCTCGTTCTGGTGCATTTTCCTGAATTAAATCGGCATCTGCTACAGCACTTTCAAGATCCAGGTTAAAATGAAGACGGTCACGAGTTGCATCTTCAGCTAGACCGAGCTTCTCCAGTGCCGGCCAGGCATTGTCTATAGCAGCCCACATTTTGGCTTCAGCATCAGGAGCAGGATCAGTAGCTGTTACTTCGTAGCCATGTGCTAAGAAGCGGGCGATCCAGCCATTTCCAATAACACCTGTACCTACAACAGTTACTTTATGAATGGTATTTTTAATGTCCTCCATAACTATTCAGCCTTCCCATGGGGATTTCTTAACCCGAGTTGCTCACGGGCTTCTTGCGGTGTCATTGGTACGGATCCAAGATGTTCAATGATGGATACCGCTTTTTCAACAAGCTGACCGTTCGTTGCAAGAACACCCTTTTTCAAATACAGGTTGTCTTCCAAACCGACACGGACGTGACCACCAAGAAGAATGGATTGTGCTACCATTGGCATTTGCATGCGTCCAATTCCAAATGCAGCCCAATGGGAGTTTTCTGGAATTTTATCACGCATATAAAGCATTGTTTCAGCGTCTGCATCAGCACCCCATGGGATCCCGAGACAAAATTGAAACATCGGGTCGCCGTCGATGAGACCCTCATTAATTAGTTGTTTAGCAAAGCGAATTTGTCCAGTGTCGAAACATTCCAGTTCCGGCTTCACACCACTTTGCTGAATAAGTCGAGCTTGTTCGCGTAACCAATCGGTTGGACTGATGTAAACTTGTTCGCCAAAGTTCACACTGCCGCAATCTAGTGTACAAATTTCCGGCAAAAATTTACCAACTGGTTCGTGGCGTTGCTCAGGGGTCTGGATATCCGTACCTGGTCCACCAGTAGTCGGATCTTCATCACTTGGGACCCAGTCGCCCCCTCCTCCAGCTGTAATATTAAGAACAACATCTGTATCTGATTCACGAACTCTTTCCACAACTTCGCGGAACAGTGCAGGATCGTGGCTTAGAGCACCAGTCTTTGGGTCACGGACATGAACATGGGCGATCGTTGCTCCAGCTTTTGCTGCTTCAATTGCTGAATCTGCAATCTCTTTTGGGGTAACGGGAACGTGTGGGCTTTTTTCCGTAGTCGCCCCAGCTCCTGTAACGGCACAAGATATAATGACTTTTTTTTGCATGATAATTCCTCCTTGCGTATTTTCTCATTTAGATAGGATGTGCTTATGGATGGGTAATTATTTGTCTCTTTTACTTTCATGTACATGTATGGGTACGTGTTCAAATATCTCTCCGCTTTCAAAAAACTCGGTTAGCCTGTCAATCCAGTCATAGTAATCCAGCCAAATTCGCGTTTCCTTCAGCAGTTCATTGACCTTTTTTTCGGTTTGTTCATTTAATGGTTCACTTTTCTCTATATCCGCAAGTTCTCGCTGAAGCTTTTGCTCGAACATTTTGCTTTTATTAATAGCTTTGCGCCAGTTAGATGTAAATAGCGATATAAACGTTTGATAGTAATCCCGTTCAACGTTGTACAGGTCTTTACGTACTCCTTTTTCAAATACCTTTTCCGCGATATTGAGGTCCAGCATTTCACGTACAACCTGACTCATTCGGGTTTTACTCATCCCGATACTCTCTGACAATTCATCAAGCGTCATTGGTTCTCTATTCATATAAATGGTTCCAAGAACACGCCCTACGGTTATTGATATTCCAAATGTATGCATATTGTCGGCGATTTTATCTACAAATTGTTCTTCAACTTTTCTCATTTTGTTGAGCATTTGTTCTTCTTCCATATGCTTCATCCTTTCGACTAGCCTACTTTATATAAGCCAATGTAACACATCTAATTAAAAAATGAAAAACGAGTATAGTAGAGTATTTTAAAGTGATCTAGGGGAATTCTAAGTAAAACCATATATAAACTTTATACAATAAATATTTTACAAACTTTATGGATTATATGTACAGTAAATAAACTTTTTACTTTACACTTTTTCCTTTATACTTGATATTGGTAAATTCAGTGGTACTGGAAAAGATATACGATATAAAAATTATTTGGAGGTGTCTTTCACTTGCTGAAATTCAATCACGTGTCAAAAGTGTACGATGGAGGAAAAAAAGCGGTTGATGGTATGACCCTAGAGGTTGACAAGGGGGAGTTTGTTGTTTTTATTGGACCAAGCGGTTGCGGGAAAACAACAACAATGAAAATGGTTAATCGCTTAATTGAACCTTCGGAAGGAAGCATTCATATTGAAGGAGAAAATATCCTGGAAAAAGATTTGGTGCAGCTTAGACGGGAAATCGGCTATGTTATTCAACAAATCGGCCTGTTTCCACATATGACGATTCAGGAAAACATTTCACTTGTTCCGAAATTGTTGAAATGGCCTGAAGGTAAACGTCGTACCCGCGCGGAAGAATTATTGGAACTCGTGGGCATGGAGAAGGAGTATTTGGACCGTTATCCACATGAGTTAAGTGGGGGACAACAGCAACGTATTGGTGTATTGCGTGCGCTTGCAGCAGATCCACCCCTCATTTTAATGGACGAGCCATTTGGTGCGCTTGATCCGATAACAAGAGATGCATTACAGGAAGAGTTTAAAAAGTTGCAACAATCATTGGGGAAGACAATTGTTTTCGTCACACACGATATGGATGAAGCCCTAAAGCTGGCTGATCGAATTGTGATTATGCGAGACGGGAAGTTAGTGCAGGTTGGCACTCCTGACGAAATCTTGCGAAATCCAGCTGATGACTTTGTGGAAGAGTTTATCGGCAAGGAGCGGTTAGTGCAGGCGAGACCTAGCATTCAAACCGTTGAACAGATCATGAGTGCTGATCCCGCAACAGTTTCAGAGGATAAGTCCCTATCTGATGCAATTCAAATCATGAAGCAGCGTAGAGTAGATTCACTGCTTGTTATTGACGAGCAGAATGTGTTAAAGGGTTATATTGATATTGAAATTATTGATCAGAATCGTAAAAAGGCAACCCGGGTCGGAGATGTAATGGCTACGGAAGTGTACACAGTCAAAGAAGGAACCCTGCTTCGTGACACGATTCATAAAATATTAAGACGGGGCATGAAGTATGTGCCAGTTGTTGATGAAGAAAATCGCCTTCGAGGTCTTGTGACCAGGGCCAGCCTTGCAGATGTCGTGTACGACTCTATTTGGGGCGAAGAAGATAATCTTAGTACAGTAAATGTATAGGAAGGAGGAAAGGATATGGATCAATTATTACAGTTTTTGGCCGAAAACAGCGGTCAATTGTTAGTGAAAACGTGGGAACATTTTTATATCTCGTTGATTGCTGTCCTCCTTGGCGTTATTGTTGCGATTCCACTTGGAGTGGCGCTCACACGAATCCCTAAGGTTGCGGGCTTTGTAATCGGGACGGTTGGAGTTATTCAAACTTTTCCAAGTCTTGCGATCCTCGCCTTTTTCATCCCTATTCTCGGAGTTGGTAAGATTCCTGCGATTGCTGCATTGTTTTTCTATTCCATGTTACCAATGTTAAGGAACACGTTTATAGGTGTTGAGAATGTGAATAAAAGTTTATTAGAAGCTGGTAAAGGCATGGGTATGAGCGGTATGCAACGTATCCGTGATGTGGAATTACCACTGGCAGTGCCCGTTATTATGGCGGGTGTTCGAGTGTCAACGGTTTATTTAATTGGTTGGGCTACTCTTGCTTCGTTTATCGGAGCTGGCGGATTAGGTGACTATATTTTTAATGGGATGAACCTTTATCGTCCAGATCTAATTCTAATAGGTGCTGTTCCTGTTACCATGTTGGCGTTAATCACAGACTTGCTTCTCGGACGCCTTGAGAAACGAGCAACACCAAAAGGCCTTAGAGACTCAGAGGAAGCCATTTAGAAAGGGGGATGACAAAAAGGTGTATAACATAACGAAAAAATCGATTGTCGCTTTGGTACTAAGCTTATCGTTACTTGGCGGTTGTTCATTGCCAGGGTTGAGTGGGCCTGCAGAAAAAACCGTTACAGTTGGTACGTTAGGGACAGCAGAATCAGCAATTATGGGCAACATGGTAAGCCAAATGATTGATCATTATACAGATCTTCAAACGGAGATGATCTCGAACATGGGATCTTCCACCGTGCAACACAAAGCAATGACGGCAGGTGAAGTTGATATCACTGCCACAAGATACACCGGGACGGATTTAGTAGGTGCACTGGGAATGAAGCCGGTCAAAGATCCTGATAAAGCTCTTAAAATTGTGAAAAGAGAGTTTCAACAGCAATTCAATCAGACGTGGTTTGACTCATACGGTTTTGCTAATTCCTATGCCTTTACTGTAAAAAGCGAACTGGCTGAAAAAGAAAATTTAAAAACTGTTTCAGACCTTGAGGCACTCGCTTCTGAATTGAGGTTAGGTGTAGACAGTGCATGGATTCGACGTCCTGCCGTTGGTTATGATTCGTTTATTGAAACTTACGGGTTTGAGTTCGGCCGCATTTTTCCGATGAGCATTGGATTGGTTTATAAAGCCGTTGAAAGCGGAGAGATGGACGTTGTACTTGCCTATACCACCGACGGACGTGTGGAGGCGTTTGACCTTGTAACATTGGAAGACGATAAGCAATTGTTTCCACCGTATGATAGTTCACCGGTTGCTCGCAATGAGGTGCTTAAGAAGCATCCCGAGCTTAGCGACATTATGAAGAAGTTAGCTGGAACCATAAGTACAGAACAAATGCGTGAGATGAACTATCAGGCTGACGTTAAGATGAAAGAGCCAAGGGTTGTTGCTAAAGAATTTTTAGAGAAAAACAACTACTTCGAATAAAATCAATGGGAGGTGTTATTTTTGGAAACACTTATGGATTTAGGATTGTACTATTCGCAAAATGTGGGATACGTATGGGATCAATTTTTACGTCACTTTCTAATGTCAGCATATGGTGTACTATTTGCAGCAATGGTTGCCATTCCTGTTGGTATCATTATTGCACGTCATGCCAGGTTAAGCACTTGGGTGATTTCACTTACGAATATTATTCAAACTATTCCTGCCTTGGCCATGTTGGCAGTTCTTATGTTAGCTATGGGCCTCGGGGCTAATACAGTTGTCTTTGCGCTGTTTTTATACTCGCTTCTACCTATTCTTAAAAATACGTATACAGGCATTCAAGGTGTCGATAACGCGCTACTTGAATCAGGACGTGGTATGGGAATGACAAAATTTCAATTGTTACGGATGGTGGAGTTGCCGTTAGCCTTGTCCGTTATTATGGCAGGTCTAAGGACCGCTCTAGTTATTGCAATCGGCATTGCCACGATTGGAACGTTTATCGGGGCAGGTGGTTTAGGTGATATTATCATCCGCGGTACAAATGCTACAAATGGTACGGCTATAATTCTGGCTGGGGCGATTCCAACAGCATTAATGGCAGTAATTGCCGATCTTGTAATGGGGTGGCTTGAGCGTTTGCTTTCGCCGGTAAAAGTGAAAAGTGCGGATAAAACAGAAGCAACCGCTTAATGCGGAGGCTGCCCCGCATAAGGAGGGCTTCTATATGCAAATTTTATTAGAAAAAAATATCGCTTGCACAATGCGAGATGGCACTGTGCTTTATGCCGACATATACCGTCCCCACGAGGTTGGGGAGTTTCCGGTATTAGTGACTCGCCTTCCATACAATAAAGATTTGCCCTTTTATTCTCATCGTTATCTTGATACGAATCGACTAGTCGAAAGTGGGTATATTGTCATTATTCAAGACGTAAGGGGACGCTTTCACTCTGAAGGAGAATTTGAGCCGTTCCTAAACGAGGCCGAAGATGGTTTTGATACGGTTGAATGGGCGGCTGGATTGTCTTACTCTTCAGGGAAGGTTGGGATGTTCGGCCTTTCTTACTATGGCTTTACCCAGTTGTTGGCAGCAACCGAGCATCCACCTAGTTTACAGGCCATTTTTCCGGCCCAGACATTAAGTGATCAACGAGACGGTAATTTTTACTATCATGGTGCCTTTGGATTGGGAGGATCTGAAACCTGGGTACTTGAATCAATTGCACCAGATCTTATTAAAAGAAAGTACAAGGATCAAGAATCGTATGAACAGGCTATGAAAAAATTGGCAGTAAGTATTGACCATATAGAAGAATGGTACCGTCATGCACCGATTAAAGATTGGCCGCCTATTAAGGAGCTTGGTTTAGCAAATTATTTCTTTGAGCAATTGGAACGTGGATTGGAAGATGAAGATTGGCAGAGAACAAGTATCGCAAACAAGTATGATCAGATGAATGTACCAGCATTTCATCTTGGAGGATGGTACGATAGTTTGCTTGGATCAACGATTGACAATTATATGGGAATGAAAGCGAAGGCAGATGGCCCTGAGGCTAGAGAACATCAGAAGCTTATTATTGGTCCCTGGGCCCATGGCAATTTCGGTTCGATGATTGGAGAACGTAAATTTGGCTCGCACGCCTCAGAAGATTGGATTGACCATAAAGAAGACCTCACACACCTTCACTTACGTTGGTTTGACTATTGGTTGAAGGGGAAAAATACGCATATTATTAATGAAGCACCGGTTAAAATTTTTGTAATGGGGATAAATCAGTGGCGTGATGAACAAGAATGGCCACTTGCGCGTACAAACTATGTACCTTATTATTTGCACAGTCGAGGCGGGGCAAATACAGGCGGTGGTGACGGAAAGCTGTCTATGGTAAAATCGGACAAGGAACCGCCAGACCACTTTGTTTATGATCCTGAAAATCCTGTGCCCTCATTTGGTGGAAGTACATTGCACGACGGTGTAAATACAACTGGGCCGCGTGATCAAAGAAAAATTGAGGAAAGAGAAGATGTGTTAGTCTACACGTCTGAGCCGTTGAAGCAGCCAGTTGAAGTAACGGGACCTGTAAAAATTAAGCTCTGGGCAGCCACAAGTGCAAAAGACACCGATTTTACCGCAAAACTGATCGATGTTATGCCGGATGGTACAGCTTATAATTTAACGGATGGCGTTGTTCGCGCAAGGTATCGGAATGGTTACAAACCTGAAGCAGATTTGAACGAGGAAATCGTTCAGTATGAAATGGATTTGTGGGCAACGAGCAATGTATTTCTTTCAGGTCATCGGATAAGGATTGAAGTATCATCCAGTAATTTTCCACGATTCGATGCCAACCTGAATACAGGCAAAACCATGTTGAACAGTGCCGATTTCAAGAATGCTAATCAAACAATATACCACAGTGAAAAATACCCTTCACATATCATTCTTCCGATTATTCCGTCGGTTGACTAGTTGTGGGCGTTTTTTTCCAAAAACCAAACCATCCTATGTTCAACTTTTAGAACATAGGATGGTTTGGTTATTTTTCCTCAGCACCTAAATCGTTCCCCAATGCAACGATGGACTGATTAATCCGCCACACATAATAGAGGTGGTGAATTAAGTCACGATGGGAATGATCACTATCTCTACTTGGAGCAAGGCGTTCTATTTGTTCGCGTTCTTCTTTTAGATTGTATAGTGTACCGGTACGTTCGATTCCCTTGATTAGTTTACTTAATGTGTCTATGTTATCTTCTAGTTTTTGTTCTACCTCTTTAAAAACCTCTTTTAGTTCTTCTGGGTATTCGGAATCACCTCTAAAAGACGAGGCAATCAGATGTCTTGCATAATAGTTAATGGCTGTAAATACGGTAATCCAACGAGCGATGCCTGATCGACTAACCGTTTCTGGTCGACTAAGAAGCGGATTTGCTTCATCTTCAATGGTTTGAAGCTTTTGATCCAATGTGAATGCACGATCCGCTAAATCCTTCACATACACGTCTTCGCGAAAACTTTGTACATAGCCTGTTACATAGGGTTTTAGCTCGGTTAAAAATTCTTCAATACTATCTGCTACCTTGTCCTTTGTTTTCTTAGGAAAAATAACTGCTGATACAGCAACAGCAATAAGTGCACCAGCGATTGTATCGGTAACACGTGCACCTATTAATTGAAAGGTGATCCCTCCTAGTAAAATATCATACATAAAGGCAATGAGCATCGTGATAAACATGCTCATAAGCGTATAGGATACGGTCAGTAGATAAAAAGCTAAGAAAATAACGGAGAACAATAGAATTAATTCGATGGTGGAATGGCCAGCCAGGATTTTTGCAAGACCAAATCCAATGACGGCTCCAATAACCGTTCCGAGTGAACGTTGAAACCCTTTTGTATAGGTCCGTCCAACTGATTCAGTTCCAAGCAGAACGATAAATGCTGTAAGAAGCACCCAATATGGCTGGGTGGGCGAAATAATTTGACCAACAAAAATGGATATTGTTCCTGCAACTAGTGCCTGGTAAGCTTTTTTCGTTGAAGGTTTTAATTCACTTTCGTCATCGGAAGAACTGTCTTCTTCCTCTTCGTGATTGTCTGTTTCATCAGGAAGAACGGATTTCCCTTCGTGTAGCGACTCCTGTATGCTAACTGCTCCTTCGATTACATGGTTAGCAATTGATTCTATCCGACGAATGAGAAACACCCATCCTGCTGGGGGTTCATCCCGATTCACCAGGTCCTTTAAAGCAAGACGAAGCCCTTGTACAGCTATTTCTGCTTCTTCTAAGTCATGTTTATCATAATGCTGTGCAAGTACTCTTGCATCACGAAGACATTCGATTACCCATACAAGCAATCGGCGTAGTTCCTCTATCTCGAATGCATCTGCCTTTTTCAATTTTTGAATGGAGTCCGTTAACGTTTCAATTAGCATGCCAGTATCGAACACATACAGTCGTAATTGCGCGGTTTCAAGCCCTGGCCATATTTCTTTTATATCCTGAGCATTAAGATCTCCAGAAACAGTTCTACCATAATCACGAAGCTTACGAACATTATTCGTGAGGTATTTAATTCGTTTGGGGCTAGGTTCTGGATCCTGAATTCCTTTTATTAATATGTTAAAGGTCAAATTGCTTTGAATATGAAAGGAGCGAATGCTACGTTTTAAAATTTGACTTGAGTCCTTAAACAAAATGAAGTTATACATAAATGCGTAGATTACCCCAAGTGAAATGCCCATATAAAACCATGGTAATTGGTCTGATGAAAGGCTAAGAACCGAAGAAATATAAACGGTTATAAAACCGATCATGCAAATGGAAAAATATCTTACACCAAACCTGGATAGATAAAAGGCGTTAAAGATAATCAGGATCATCAGCATGTCAATATATAACGTGTTCCCCGCTAGGAAGGACCCACCCGTAATGCCAAGTGCAGCTGAAATGCCAAGTAATAATGTCGTCACTTGCTTTTCTTTCTTTGTATCATCCATGACAATCATAATCCCAAACATTCCGACCATACCAGCTACTATTGCTGGGGTTAGCAGGTCATTTCCAGCTGCCCGCAATATAAATAAGGTCGTAAAAACAGCAGACATTAAACTAATGGTTGCTTTCCCAGCCTTCTGGAACCGTGTTCGTCCTGGATCTGAAGCGAGTAGCCTTCCGAGCCAGTGGTGTTTGATATGTAAATGTCCCATTCCGTCACCACTCTTTTTCCGAATTGTTATTTCTTAATACTACCATTTATTTAACGTTGCACCAAACCAGTAATTCCAGCGTTTTAATGCGTTCATAAAAGGGAAATATAAACAAAGTGTCGAATGTAGTATATAGTAGAGATAAAAAGGTGCACATTAAAAACATCAAAACAATAAGCATAAACAACACGTATGATGAATAAGTTAGAATCTTGGGAGGTAGTGTAAAGATGATAGTAAGTAATGATTATGTAGAGAAGCATGATGTTACATTTGTTAATGAAAACGACAGTCTAGAACAAACATCGGCTAAATTGAAGGATTCTGGTTTTCGATGTATACCCGTTCTTGATGAATCGGAAAACAAGTTTGTTGGTAATATCTATAAAGTTCATATCCTAGAATACAAAAAGTCATTAAGTGACCCAGTTAAAGAACTTGTTAGAGACCAGGAAGGATCAGTAAAGGAAGATGATCCTTTCTTTAAAGTATTTTCCAGCATTAAACGATTACCATACTTAGCTATTGTAAACTCAGACGGGAACTTTCTAGGGATATTAACACATGGAAATGTCATCAAGGTATTAGAAGATTCTTGGGGTGTAAACAACGGAAGCTACTCACTGACAATAGGTACTGTTGAGTATGCAGGAGCATTGCAGAAAATGTTAAAGATAGTCAATAAGCATTGCAATGTACAGAGTGTTATTTCGTTGAACAACAACTCAAAATATGCAAGAAGAGTTTGTATTGTACTACCAAAAGACGTGGAGTTAAAAGACGTCGAGCGTATAAAGAAAGACTTATATAAAAATAACTTCCAGGTAACAGATGTGGAAACGTTGAATTAATAAGGGCCGTTGAATCTTGTTCATAGATAAACATACCAGTACAAGGGCGTGATATGCTCTTGTACTATTTTTGTGCAATCAAAAATAAAGGAGTTTCATGGCCATTTGTCGAAGTTTAAGAGTATAGAATAATACAAAAATAAGGGGAGTTCAACGATGACATTTTCAATTGTGGGTTTTGACCCGGAAACAAAAGAGCTAGGTGTTGCTGTACAATCAAAGTTTTTGGGGGTTGGTTCTGTTGTTCCATGGGCTAAGGCTGGTGTTGGAGCAGTTGCAACACAGGCTTTTGCTAATCCAGCATATGGACCAGACGGATTAAAGCTAATGGATGAAGGTAAGACGGCACAGGAAACGGTGGACATTTTGACAAACCAAGATAATGGAAAACCGGATCGTCAGGTTGGCATAGTAGATGCAAATGGAAATTCTGCTACTTTTACTGGTGAGAAGTGCTATGACTGGGCTGGAGGAAAAGCCGGAAAACATTATGCGGCACAAGGAAATATATTAGTTGGCCAGGATACCGTAGATGTACTTGCCGAGACGTTTGAGCAAGAAACTGGAACATTAGCTGAGCGATTATTAAAAGCATTAGATGCTGGACAATCTGCGGGCGGGGATAGCCGTGGTAAACAATCTGCTGCTATTTATATTGTAAAAGAAAAAGGTGGCTACTTAGAAGCGAATGATCGGTCTATCGATTTACGTGTAGATGATCACCCAGATCCAATAAAAGAGTTGATTCGAATCTATCAGCTTCAGCAGCTTTATTTTGGAACGACCAAAAACGAAAATATACTAAACATTACCGGCTTGGTTCGTGAGGATATCGTACTTCATTTGAGTCGATTAGGTTTTATTCCAAGCCATCAGGTTGAGGATAATGACCTACATGAAGGCTTAACAGCTTTTCTCCATGTGGAAAATTTTGAAGGAAGAGAATTGGAACAAGGGAAAATCGATAAAGAGGTATTAGATTTCATGAAAAACAAGGAGGATTCTCATGAATGATAAGTTACAAATAAAAGTGAACGACAACGGATCATTACTTGTGTCCGGGGATATTGAGCTTGTAGACGGAGACGGGAATGCGTATACCACGAAAAGAATCTTTTCTCTATGTCGTTGTGGGCACTCCTCAACCAAACCATTTTGTGATGGATCACATAAGAAGATAGGATTTGAAAGTAAGCCGAGAGTGTAATAAGGGAGGAGACGATTAATCATATGGATAAACCAAAAGTGATTGCCTACCATGACCTACCGGATCCTGCGGTTCAAAAACTAAAGGAACACGTCAATCTAGTTCACTTTAAAGATGTTGGACAGGAGTATGACGTTTTTTTGAAGGAATTACAGGATTGTGAGGGATTAATTGGGATGGGGCTGCCAATTACAGCGGAGCTTTTAGAACACGCACCCAAGCTTCAGATTGTTAGTAATATATCAGTAGGATACGATAATTTTGATTTAGAGGAAATGATTAAACATGGCGTGATGGGAACGAATACGCCCGATGTTTTAACAGATACCACCGCGGATGCGATGATGGCCTTAATGCTTGCTGTTGCGAGAAGAATTCCAGAACTTGACCGGTATGTGAAGGAAAACAAATGGACAGATATGATTGGATTGGATCATTATGGTGTGGATGTTCATCATAAAAAGCTGGGAATTATTGGAATGGGGCGGATTGGCTCTGCTGTAGCAAAACGTGCTCATTACGGGTTCGATATGGAAATCCTTTACCACAATCGAACGAGAAATGATAAAGTTGCGGATGAATTTGAGGGCACGTATTGTGAGCTTGACGATCTTTTAACGGAGTCGGATTATGTTCTACTCATGGCTCCGGCTAATAAAAATACGCCACCTATCATGGGAGAAAAGCAATTTTCTCTTATGAAACAATCGGCCATTTTTATTAATGGTTCTCGTGGTGAAAATGTTGATGAAATAGATTTAGTGAAGGCGTTAAAAGAAGGAGACATTTACGCTGCGGCTTTAGATGTGTTTGAAACGGAACCGATCCAAGCGGATCATGCGCTTCTCCAATTGGAAAATGTAATTACGGTTCCACATATCGGTTCGGCTACGTTTGAAACTAGAATGAAAATGTTCGAACTAGCTATGACAAACCTGATACAAGGACTGAATAACCAAGTGCCTGTGAATCTAGTAAATAAAGAAACAGCAAGGTAAGGGGGGAAATAATTATGTCCAACTTCGGTAACCAAGTTCAATTTGGTGTCTATCAAACGATGTCAAGTCCCGATCCAGGCAGACTACCAGTTGTATATGAAGAATGGGAAAAACGTGCACGGGAAGTGTTAGATGATGGACCCTATTATTATGTTGCAGGAGGTGCTAGTGGGGGAAAGACAATGGAAGCCAATCTTCAGGCGTTTAATCGGTGGCAGATTGTTCCGCGAATGCTTCGGAATGTAGAAAATCGTGATACTACTGTTGAGTTATTTGGGAATACAAATCCTTTTCCAGTTCTACATGCTCCTATCGGCGTACAATCAATCATTCATCCAGAAGGTGATGTGGCTTCAGCAAAGGCAAGTGCGGCAATGGGGGTGCCGTATATAGCAAGCTCTGCGTCATCGGTCCCTATGGAAAAGATCGCTGAAGCCATGGGGGATGCACCGAAATGGTTTCAATTGTATTGGAGTAAGGATCCAGACATAACAGCAAGTTTCTTAAAAAGAGCAGAAGTTTCAGGGTACTCAGGCATAGTTGTCACATTGGATACACCGATGATGGCGTGGCGTGAATATGATCTGAAAAATGTATATTTGCCTTTCTTAATGGGAGAGGGAGTAGGAAACTATTTAACAGATGCTGCTTTTTGTGCAAAGCTAGAAAAGTCGCCTAAAGAGGATCCAAACGCTGCCATTATGCATTGGACGCAGGTTTTTGGGAATGCAGGACTTACATGGGATGATATTACCTTTCTAAAAGAACATACAAATCTACCAATCATAGTAAAAGGAATCTTACATCCAGATGATGCAAAATTAGCGGTAGAACACGGGGTGGATGGGATTATTGTCTCCAATCATGGAGGTCGTCAGGTTGATGGCGCATTAGGTGCGCTAGAGGCGCTACCACTTGTTTGTGAGGCCGTTCAGGGTCAAATCCCTGTACTTATGGATAGTGGAATTAGAAGGGGGTCTGATGTTATAAAAGCACTCGCGCTTGGGGCAAAAGCTGTACTTGTTGGAAGGCCATGTATGTATGGTCTAGCTGTTGCAGGTGAGCGCGGGGTAAAAGAAGTATTGCAGAACATGATTGCTGATATGGATATAACGATGGCTTTAACGGGCGAAAAGTCAGTTAGTGAGCTAAATCAATCGATGCTTATAGATACTAAACAGTAAGGGGGCAGTTTTATGGAAGCCGACGTAATTGTTGTAGGAGCTGGGCTTGCTGGTTTGGTAGCAACTGCAGAAATAGCTGATGCCGGCAAAAAAGTGTTGCTGCTGGATCAAGAACCAGAAGCTTCATTAGGTGGGCAGGCATGGTGGTCCTTCGGTGGGCTATTTTTAGTAGATTCGCCTGAACAGCGGCGGATGGGAATAAAAGATTCTAAGGATTTAGCTTGGCAGGACTGGATTGGGACTGCAGGTTTCGATAAAGAGGAAGATGAAGATTATTGGGGAAAGAAATGGGCAGAAGCATATATGGACTTTGCGGCAGGAGAAAAGCGTACATGGTTACGTGATATGGGTTTGCGTTTTTTTCCTTTAGTTGGATGGGCAGAACGTGGTGGCTATCTTGCTGACGGACACGGTAACTCGGTGCCAAGGTTCCATATTGTATGGGGAACTGGGCCAGGAATTGTTGCACCATTTGAACGACGTGTTCGTGAGCATATGAAAAATGGAACTGTCGTTTATAAACCACGTCATCGCGTGGACAAGTTAATTACGAGTGATAGAGCGGTTGTGGGTGTTAGTGGGTCCGTTTTAGAAAAGAGTCCTGCTTCTCGTGGTGAAAAAAGTTCAAGAGAGGTCGTCGGCGACTTTTTGTGCCAGGCGGAAGCGGTGTTAGTATCGAGTGGTGGAATTGGAGCAAACCATGATCTGATTCGTGAAAACTGGCCAAATCGACTGGGTAAACCTCCTGAAAATATGATTTCAGGAGTTCCGGCTCATGTGGATGGACGGATGCTTGCAATAACCGAAAACGCTGGCGGCCGAATTGTAAATCGAGATCGAATGTGGCATTATACGGAAGGAATCAAAAACTGGAATCCGGTTTGGGAAAAGCATGGTATACGGATTCTACCAGGACCATCGTCGATTTGGTTGGATGCGAAAGGTAACCGATTTCCTGCACCAAACTTTCCGGGTTTTGACACATTGGGTACGCTAGAAGCAATTCAAAAGACTGGTTACGACTATTCCTGGTTTATTTTGACTCAAAAAATTATTGAGCAGGAATTCACTCTTTCTGGCTCGGAGCAAAACCCGGATTTAACAGGAAAAAGTATTAAAAAGGTATTAAGTAGGGTCTTACCTGGACCGACATCTCCTGTAAAGGCATTTATGGACAAGGGTGAAGACTTTGTTGTTGCGGAAAATATTGATAATCTAGTTATTGGTATGAATAAGCTGACAGGTGAAAGATTACTGGATCGCGATGGTATTGAACGACAAATCCAAGCACGTGATCGAGAGATAGATAATACATATACAAAGGATTTACAAATCACCGCGATTCGGGGAGCGCGCAACTATTTAGGAGATAAGTTGATTCGAGTGGCCCCGCCACACAAAATACTAGATTCCAAAAATGGCCCACTGATTGCTGTACGGTTGAATATCGTTAGCCGTAAAACATTAGGCGGATTGCAAACCAATTTATCCGGACAAGTCCTGAATGAGTCAGGTGAGGCGGTTCCTGGGCTATATGCAGCAGGAGAAGTTTCAGGTTTCGGTGGTGGTGGGGTGCACGGCTATCGAGCATTAGAAGGTACATTTTTAGGTGGATGCTTATTTACTGGGCGAGAAGCAGGACGAGGTATTGTTGAGAGATTAAAGTGATAACTATAAAACCCCCCACCATCCTTTGGAAAGTAGGGGGTAATGTGTGTTCGGTGGAAGTGATAAAGTTGAGCGAGATACCACGATAGTCGATCGGTAATCTGGGAAAGTTGATCGTAGCCATTAAATAGTTGATCGACCAACCCCGAAAGTTAATCGTCAAAAATAACGATAAATTAGAATGATAAAAATAAAGAATCCTATCTTCCACTTTGGAAGATGGGATTCTTTTAACTTAATGCTCCTGCTTACTTATAAATCAATACGTTTCCAACCGTGTTATCATCACTTTGTCCAATAACGCGGAATTTTAATCCTACTTCTGGAACGTTACGACCAGCGTCAACTAGACCTGGGTTGCTCCAGTCGGCACTGTCATCAAACAATGGTGTACGTTTTGTAAAGTTGTCTTTCATTGTAAGTCCTAATAGATTCGTGTAATCGATAAACATTTTTTCTGTTTTATCTAAACTGAATGCTGCGTCATGAAGCTGATAGCGAGTTGCAGCAACTGATTTATCACTCCACTTTACAGCGTGTTGATCAGCGTCAACTACACCTAGGAATCCTTCACCAGGGTGATTACCAGTCCAGTTGTTATCATATGAATCATCAACATACCATACAACTAAACCTGGATCAAAGCTCATTAAACTCGCGCCACGGCGGATATGAGCAAGACCTTCATCGACGCCGTTGTGTGTTCTCCACTCTAGTAGATAGTAGTGTTCTGAACGGAACTTACCATCATTTTTAGTGAATCCTTCTAAATTAAATGCTGATTCGCTTTCAGCATTGTCAGAAATGACATTATTACCATCAACTGTAACGGTAATATCATCAGCATATAGGCCAGGGAGTGTTGCAGCAACATCTGTCCAATAGTTTAATTTTACTTCGATATTTTGTCCTGCATATGCAGATAAATCGAATGATGCGTCAGTCCAACCATCAGATGAACCAGTAATACCAAATCCAGGGTTTTGATCGTGTGGATTTGTTGTTGTTGTAATATTACCTTCAACAGAAACCCACTCATCGGCACCCTCTTCTTTTACTTGTACAGAAGCATAATCCCAGTCCACTTCAATGTTATACCATGCCTTGAAGTTAAAGGATGCATTTGTTGCATTTGTTAAATCAAGAGATGTAACCATTGAGTTATCAAGATTATTCCCACTTCCACTGAAATATTCATATTCACCACTATATGGTGTATTTACAACAGTAGATTTATCAGGTAAGTCTACGCGAACAGCGTCATTATTTGTACCTTTTGTTACTCCTTGGTCAAGAAGTACAGAAGTACCTTCGCTTGTAATGTCATCTGCGCTAAGTGTTGTTCCACTTAACCAGTTACCACCATGTAACTCTTGTAGCATTTCTTTAGCAAATGGGCTCATTCCAGGAGGCTCTGTTCCAGGGATATCTCCAGCCCAGCTTCCGCCTGCCATAAGGGACCAGTAAGATACTGCTTCACCAGCACCACTATAAATAGTGTCATATTCATCTGGAAGACCTAAGTCATGACCATATTCGTGAGCAAAAACACCAGCAGCGCCATCTTCAGGTTCGATAGTGTAATCGAATGCAGCCAATTGGCCACCGAAGCGGTCACTTTCAGATGATCCACCAGGAACAGCCATCAAACCACCAAGGTTCCAACGATGAGACCAAATCGCATCTCCTCCAAGGGATCCTCCACCAGCTTCTTCACCAACACCAGCATGGATAACCATTAAGTGGTCAATAATTCCGTCCGGCTCAGCATATACGCCGTCACCATCGTAATCGTCGCGATCATAAACGTCATATTCGCTCAAATCAACATTTGGATCTTCTCCAGCTTTTGTTAATGCTTCATATACTAATGTACGTGCACGTGCATCACTGCCGTCCGGTGCAGGAACATTCCCACCATAGTAAGCAGCTGGATTTTCAGCTGTATACCAGCCAGCAACCGTACCATCTACTGTATAGCTTCCACCAGATTGTTGTTCGTAATATTGTTTCATAGATACAAGGTTTTCGCCGTTAGGCCCTTCATATCCATCTTCGCCAAAAATCATATCCTGGAAATGGTCATGTGTGTAATTTTCATACCACATGTCTGTTTCTTCTTTTGTGATTGAGCTTTTCTCGTAATCCGGGAAATCGATAGCAAGTACTAGAACTTTATCAGAACGCGTTTCACCGTTATAAACTTCTTCTTCCACTGAATCTATGTCCTGCTTTTTAGCTTGTCCAAGCTTATTACCTTTACCATTTGTAAGACCGTTATCGTGCTTTTTCGTTTTATCTTTCATGTCAGCGTCTAAGCCTTTTGGAAGCTTATCCTTAGTCTTTTTCGCAGTATTGGCTTTACCTTTTAAATATTTTTTCAAAGCCTTGTTAGCTTCTTTAGGGGTAGCATCGTTCGCGATTGTACCATTTTCTTTTAACATCTCTATTAATTTCTCATCGTTTGCAATGCCTAAATCTACTGGTGATCCAACTGATGATGAAACTTTTGCAGTTAGATTGTTAGATTCAGGTAAATTTGCTGTTGTTGCGCTAATATTTACAGTTCCAAACCCTAGTGTAAGTGCAAGAGTTGTAGAAAGAATGATTCCCTTTTTCATATAATCCGTTTCCTCCTATTAATATAGTTAGACTTACCTGCCCTAAATCTTTAAATTATGTAGACCCCCCTGTTGATGTTTTAATTTATCAACCAAACTTAACCTCCTATGAAAGAAGTTTGGTAACAGTCTAATAATAAAGTCTAGGCAAAATATTGTAAATATTATAGAGGGGGAATTTTGAAAATGGTTCTAATTTACTAATGGTTAGTAAGTAAATATATCTACTTATATCCATATTTTACCTATTATTCGGGATAATAAAAAAACCCCACAATTAATTGCGAGGTTTTTTGTTTTTTTGTATGGAAATTTAATAGATTGTTTTCTTAATGAATCGCTCTTTTCTTAAAGCGCCCACCCTTAACATCATGAATGTTACCGACAGCAAGAAATGCAGAATCATCTTTTTCTTCCACTATACTTTTTACTTTTGCTTCTTCAAGTCTAGTAATTACAGTGAAAATAACGTGCTTATCATCACCGGTATAAGCCCCTTCCCCATTGAGATAGGTCACACCTCTACCAAGTCGAGCGTTTATTGCTTCACCAATTTCTTTATGTTGATCACTGATGATCCAGACTGATTTCGACTGGTCCAATCCTTCAATTGTAATATCAATCGTTTTAAAGGCAATAAAATAAGCAATTAAAGAATACATAGCGCGTTCCCAACCAAAAACGAATCCGGCACTTGCTAAAATGAAAAAATTCATAAACATAACAATTTCACCCACAGAGAATGGGGTTGCTTTGTTAAATAAAATAGCCATAATTTCCGTGCCGTCTAATGAACCGCCATGACGAATCACCAGACCTACACCAACTCCAAGGCAAAGTCCTCCAAAGACAGAGGCGAGTAAAAGATCGTCTGTTAGAACTGGAACTGGATGAAATAAAGCTACACCGATTCCAAGGATTATATCGCCTATTAAGGTTGTTAGGGCAAATGTTTTACCGATGTGTTTATAACCAATTAGAAAGAATGGAAGGTTAAAGAGGACAAGCAAGATACCGAGATTAATGTCTGTTAAATAAGAAGTAATAATGGAGATTCCGATGATACCTCCATCAATTATATTGTTGGGTACTAAAAATATTTCCAGCCCCACTGCTACTAAAATTGCACCAAGTGGAACAAAAATCATTCGCTTTATTAGTTTAGACCTAGTTCGTTTCTTTTGGCGGTTAGCGTCTTTTACATGGACAAAGTCTTTCGGCATTTGTTCCCCCTGCATATTTTTCCTCCTACTAAGTTTTGTGATTGTTCTTTATTATAACATTAATTTCTAGAATCCTACGTGAACTAGACTTCAACATTATTGCTGGGATATTCTTAAATTCTATAAATGGCGGTTGATACAGCAAAAAAAGAAATCATCTACTAAAATGGTAATAGATGATTTCTCTTGGTTTATGAATTGTTTACATATAAATGGCTGCGGATTACTTTGTTTTTTTCCTCAAAGCGGCTGTTGTGAGAGGACACCCTACCAGTTGCAGTTGAGGATGGCTCAAGATACTGTTTTGCTTGATTTACTGCATTTGTTGCATCTGTGAAAGCACCTGCTATTAGGTGGACTTTCCCATCAAAAGCTAGTATATCCCCAGCTGCAAAGAGACCATCAATAGAAGTCTGTGACTTTGCAGTTCCGTTGATAAAGTAATCATTTATTAGGTCAATGTCGAGTGGACTGTCTTTAATAAACGATAACTCTCTTTCAAAACCATAACTAATTATCACATCATCCACTTTAATTTGAGAGGATTTACCTGTTCTATTGTTTTTCACAAGTACTGAATCAATTTTTGTATTGTCTTGCGCTGAAACTAATTGCTTAACTGTTGACTCCGTGTGAATTTGTATATGTGACTCCCTAATATGTGTTAACTGTGATTCATGGCAATCAAATTGATCTCTTCTATGGATAAGTTTAACACTTTTTGCTACATGTTCTAATTCGACAGCCCAATCGATGGCAGCGTTTCCACCGCCTAGTATCATAACATCCTTATTTTTGAATTTATCTAGGCTTTGTATCACATAATGTAGATTTGTAACCTCAAAGCGTTCAGCACCTTGCATAGTAAGTTTGATTGGTTTTAGTATTCCGCCACCTACTGCTAAAATAACGGTTTTACTTACATGTTGATTTCCGTTAGCAGCTGTTACTATGAATAGTTCTTCCGGTGATTTTTAAACTTTTATAATCTTTTCGTTTAAGACGACTTCTGGCTCAAAGGTTAATGCCTGCTCAATCATTTGTTCTATAAGTTTTTCACCAGTTACGGGTGTTAGAGCTCCGATATCCCAAATTATTTTCTCGGGGTACACATTAACCTTTCCCCCTAATTGTGGTTGGAAATCGATGAGTTTTGTTTTCATCTCACGCATACCACTGTAAAAGGTGGAAAATAACCCTGCAGGTCCTCCGCCAATGATTGTAACGTCATAAACATCATTACGATTCATATGAATTCTCCTCATCCAGAAAAACTAGATTGCTTATACTACGTATGGACTGGTTTTTATTTCTTATTAACTAATACATCTGCAAATTCTAACGATAGTCTTTTAGCTGACAACGGCCCTGCAAACGTTCCCATATCGCCTGGTAGCTTATATGTATGGTTTTCTTTTACAAAGTTTAGATTGGTCCAAGCGGGATTACCTGCTAATTGTTTACTGAAAATAGTATCGTCCTCTTGGACTAAATAAAAGAAATGATTGTTTTGGTAATTTTGCAATGCTTCGACCGAAACGGATAGGAAACCATATATCTCTGGTTTGTCAGATGCGACGGCGTTATTGACTCCCATTTTTCCTAACACACCGGCAACAACGGAATTATCCGTGAATAAGCGTAATACTGGTGCGTTTTGTGACGTGAAAGCTTGCGTAACGACTGCATCTAATTTTTCATAGCCTGCATCTTTAATTCGCTTGCCCTGTTCGCGAAAAGTTTGTTCAAGCTGCTGTTCAACTTCATCAGCTTTCTCTTGTTTGTCGAATATCTTCGCAATGGTATGAAATTCATTCAACATGTGCTGATATTGGTTTTTGGCACCTTTTTCGGAATACGGAGCAAAGATAACTGTAGGAGCTATATCCTGTAGCTGTTTTAAGATGCCTTTATGACGGTATTTGACCCCAATAATTAAGTCTGGATTTAGACGCGCAATAGCTTCTAGGTTGGGTTCAGCACGGGTACCAACATCTTTAACAGACTCATTTAGTGGTTCGCCAACATTTATCCATTTGTTGTATCCTTCAACATCTGATACGCCTATTGGTTCAATACCTAGAGGTAAAAGATGTTCAACATATGTCCATTCTAATACGACAACTCTTTTAGGGGTTCCATTAAGGTTTACCTCGTTGATGCCATCTTCAATCGTTATGGTTCTATCATCTGAAGCAGATTTTTTCTCAGATGCAGTAGTCTCTTGCCCAGCCTTTTCATTGCATGCTGTCAAGAAAGAAATAAGTAAGATAAGTACGATATATATAA
Source organism: Virgibacillus carmonensis (assembly GCF_057836705.1). Taxonomy (NCBI): domain Bacteria; kingdom Bacillati; phylum Bacillota; class Bacilli; order Caryophanales; family Bacillaceae; genus Virgibacillus; species Virgibacillus carmonensis. The sequence goes on from NZ_JBYQFJ010000008.1 coordinate 164,027, forward strand.
CCTTTTTCATAAAAGCATCCTCTCTTATTTTTTAATTGATAAGGATTATCATTATCAATTAAACTTTATCAATAGATGATAAGGATGTCAATATTATTTTACACGGATAAGAGTATAAATTTTTTAATGAAAATCAGTATAAGTGCAACTAAGGCTTTCGCCATTAAGACTTGGCGATAAGCCAAGTTTTCTAAAAAAAACTGCCATAACCCCCTAGAAGGGGGTTATGGCAGTTTGCTCTTGGCAAAGAAAGTATAAGTTTTGGCGATTATCTGTCTAGCTCCAGCGCCTAGACACTCGAGACATAAGCAGTT